>JBJMLB010000061.1:0-32634 GCA_045805465.1 Conexibacter sp.
CGGCCCGATCATGGACGCAGTTCGTTCCGTAGGAGCCGAGCTCGACGACTTGACCATCCATGACACGGCCGGATCCACCCGTGCCGTTGCGATAGACGTTCGTGTGCGCGATCCCGATGAGCTCGGCGAGGTCGCCGAGAAGCTCGGCGCGCTGCCGGAGGTGACGCGCTGCGTGGTCCAGCGCAAGCGGGCCTATGGCGGACCGGTCGTACAGGAGAAGCGGGACCTCGAGGGCTGATCGCCTGTGGGGAGCTCGCGCCCCCTAGCACTTCGAGTCGCTCGCCTTCTTGAAGGCCTGGACCGAGGTGACGACGCTCTTCGCTTCTACCGCGATGGCAGCGAGCTGCTTGGGCGCGGGTGAGGACGGGAGCTGCTGAACGTCCGTCCGGAGCGTGGAGAGCGAGGAGTTGATCGCGCTCGTCTCGCTCGGGAAGTCGCTTCTGGCGGAGTCGACCAACTGCGTGGCGTTGGTCTGGATCGTTCTCAGCTGCGACTGCAGCCCGCTGAGCCCGCCCGACAGGGACAGGTTGCCGAGGTCCTTGATCGAGGTCTCCAGGGCGTCGCGGTCGGCGCAGTAGCCCGGCTTGCCTCCACCGCCGCAGCCCGTCACCGCCACCAGCGCGCTGATCGCGCCCACCAGGGCGAGCGCGCGGAACGGACGTCTGGCGGGCACAGGCATGTTGATTGCCAGGAAAGCAGATTTAGAAACCCGGCGCGGCGGTCGGCACGGTCGCGAGCGGCAGCCACACCGTGAAGGACGCGCCGCCGCCTGGCGCGTCAGCAGCCTCGACGCGCCCACCGTGGCGCTCCACGACACCCGCGACGATCGCCAGGCCGAGGCCGGCGCCCGCCTTGCCGCGCTCCCGCCCGCGCTCGCCCTCCGCGCGCCAGAAGCGCTCGAACAGCGCGGCCGGGTCGCCCGGCGGGAGGCCCGGGCCGTGGTCGCGCACCTCGACGCGCGCCGTCTCCCCCACCCGCGCGATCGTCACGTCGATTGGCGTATCGGGCGGGGTGTGCACCAGGGCGTTGCGCAGCAGGTTGGCGAGCACCTGCGTGAGCTGATGCGAGTCGCCCGTCACGGTCGCCGCGCCGGCAGCGCCGTCGGCATGGAGCGAGATCGTCCGCTCGGGCGCGATCGCGCACGCGTCGGAGACGGCGTCGCGCGCGAGCGCCGCCAGGTCGACGGGCGTACGCTCGCCGTTGCGCGTCTCCCCCAGCCGCGCGAGCATCAACAGGTCCTCGACGAGCACGCCCATCCGCGCCGACTCCTGCTCGATGCGGCGCATCGCCTTCTCGACGTCGTCCGGCTCGCGCGCCGCGCCGATGCGGAACAGCTCCGCGTAGCCGCGGATCGACTGCAGGGGCGTTCGCAGCTCGTGCGAGGCGTCGGCGAGAAACTGCCGCAGTCGGTCCTCGCTGGCCTTCTGCCCGGCGAAGGCGCGCTCCAGGCGCTCGAGCATCGCGTTGAGCGCGAGGCCGAGACGGCCGACCTCCGTGCGCCGGTCTGCCGGCTCGACGCGGTGCGAGAGGTCGCCGCCGGCGATCGCGTCGGCCGTGTGCCCCATCCGCTCCAGCGGCAGCAGCCCGACGCGCACGACGAAGCGCCCGGCCAGCCCGAGCACGAGCAGCACCGCGCCGATCACGAGCGCCTCGACGAGCAGCAGGCGCTCGAGCGTCTGCGAGACGTCGGCCAGCGGGATCGCGACGACGTTCACGCCACCGTCGCCGGGGTCCGGCGTCGCGAGCACGCGGTACTCGCCGTCGTCGACGGTCGCGTACTCGCCGACCGGCAGGTCGTTCGGCAGATCGGGCTGCGCGGTCTCGGTCGCGGTCTCGCCGTAGCCGGGCACGACCGTGCTCGCCTCGACGTCGCCGCTCGCGTCGCGGCGCTCGCCGTAGGTCCCGGCGGGCAGGCCGAAGCCGGGTCCGCCGCGCTCGCCGGGCGGACCGCCGCCCACCCCCGCGCCGAAGGGCCGTCCTCCGCCGCCCGGCGGCGGGACGCGACCGTCGAGCGCCGCCGACACCGGCGGCGTCGCCGCGCGCAGCTGCTGGTCGACGCGGTCGAGCAGGAACGAGCGCTGCTCGGCGTACGTGATCCCGGCGAGCACGAGCAGCCCGATCGCGGCGAGCGCGAGCAGGCCGACGACGAGGCGTGCGCGCAGTGAGTGCACGATCTGTTACCGCGGCAGTCGCATGACGTAGCCGACGCCGCGCACGGTGTGGATCAGCGGCGGGCCGTGCTCGTCGAGCTTGCGGCGCAGGTAGGAGACGTACGTCTCCAGCACGCGCGCGTCGCCGCCGAAGTCGTAGTCCCACACGTGCTCCAACAGCTGCGCGCGGCTGAGGACGCGGCGCGGGTTGAGCATCAGGTAGCGCAGCAGGCGGTACTCGGTCGGCGTCAGCTCGACCAGCTCGCCGGCGCGGGCGACCTCGTGCGCGTCATCGTCGAGCTCGACGTCGGCGAACGTGAGCACGGACGAGCTCGCCTCGGCGGCGCCGGAGCGCCGCAGCAGCGCGCGCACGCGGGCGACGAGCTCCTCAAGGCTGAACGGCTTCGTGACGTAGTCGTCGCCGCCGACCGTGAGGCCGCGCACTCTGTCCTCCGTCGCGTCGCGCGCGGTCAGGAAGATGATCGGCACGCGAGCGTGCTCGGCGCCGAGCCGCCTGGCGACGTCGAAGCCCTCCATGTCCGGGAGCATCACGTCGAGCAGCATCACATGCGGCCGATGGTCGCGCACGGCGCTGAGCGCCTCGGCGCCGGTCGCCGCGGAAGCGACCTCGAAGCCCTCGTAGCGCAGCGCCATCGAGATCACGTCGACGATGTTCGGCTCGTCGTCGACCACCAGCACCCGCGCCGGCCCGCCGCCGTTGTGGTCGGCCTCCATGCCGTGATGATGGCGGAGAAGCCTGTGAGGTTCCTGGGAGCCCTGCGAGCCGCTCAGGGCCGATGCATCAGTTCAGCTCGTCCTCGCTCGAAGGCACGAGCGCTCGCGCCCACTCGATCGCGCTGCTCGCCGCGGCGATGGCGGCTCCTCGGTCGAGGACCTCGTCCAGGTCGTCGTACCGTGTCGTCACGGCCCACGGGCTCAACCATTCCGACTCGATCAGCGCTGGGGGCGCCTCGATTCCATGCTCGCCGAGCAGCTCGACGAGGAAGCTGAGGTCGTGTGTCCGCGGAGTCTCCACCTCGGAGAGGGTCAACGCGGCCTTCAGTGCTTTCTCGACCGCCTGCTGGGCGTGGAAGCCGATCGCATCGTCGTGTGGGTCCGGGTGAACCGCAAGCACCCGCACCACAGCGAGATCGGACTCCGCCTTCCGCAGCAGCAGCTTGGCGAGATCGACACGCTCAGGTCTGGGCAAGCAGGCGGCCCTCGCGCAAGGCACGCTCGACCATCGTCCCGCGCACAGTTGCGCGACGCTTCGCCTTGGCCTCGTCCATCACGACGACGTCGATCGGAACTCCGAGCCCCCGCAGCTCGCGGCGCAGGCGGACGGCCTCGGTAATCGGGCTTGCGACCGTCGGCTCGATGACGAGCACGTCGAAGTCCGAGCCGTCATCGGCCGTGCCGCGTGCGTGCGAGCCGAACAGCAGCACCCGGGATCTCGGCGGCGCGACCTTCGCGAGTCGCGTGCCGATCTCTTCGATCACCTGCGTGGACGTCATGTCGTGACGGTAACCGATCCGGCGGAGGGCGCACTAGCAGCAATCTGGCGCCCGTCCCGCGGAAGGGAGGAGGAATTCCCGAGTGCTCTCCCGAGGCGGTGCGCAGCCGATCACCGCCCGTCGCAGATCCTGCCAGGCGCCGCCGAGAGGGCGGCGCCTGACAGGGTGCGGTACTTCTCAGCCGAACTTGGCGATCGCTCTGACGGCCTTCGAGGCTGCCTCGATGGCGCCCTCGACGAAGCCGTGGTTGATGGCGTCCGTGCAGGCGACCGAGATGCGGCCGACCCGTCTGGTGCCGATCTCGGCGGGCGTCGGGCCGTCGGGCCAGAACGAGTCGGCGGGAGCGGTGTACCAGCGCATGTAGCCATGGGGCCAGCGGTTGACCGTCACGGCCGCGATGTCCTTGGCCGGGTCCAGGCCGTATCTGCCGAGCGTAGTCGCCAGCATGTCGCGCATGCTGCGCTCGTACGTCGCGAACGACGTGGTGGCGACCTCGGCGCGACCGGCACGCGCTCCCTGCTTGTACGGCCCGCTCTTGATCGCCGCGCGCATGAAGCTGACGACGACCGGGCTGTCGGGCTCGCTGACGGAGCTGTACTTCCCGAGCGTGATTGCCGAGTCCAGCCCGACGCCCTGCCACATCGCGGCCGGGGCGCTCATCCCGGCAATCCCGGCTCTCTGC
The DNA here is from genome assembly GCA_045805465.1 of Conexibacter sp. Classification (GTDB taxonomy): domain Bacteria; phylum Actinomycetota; class Thermoleophilia; order Solirubrobacterales; family Solirubrobacteraceae; genus Conexibacter. The sequence goes on from JBJMLB010000061.1 coordinate 4,347, forward strand.
CAGGCGGTCCAGTTGCGCAGCCCGACCTTCGCGTAGATCAGCGGCATCTTCACCGCCTCCGCGAGCGCCTTTCTCTGCACCGGCGGGAAGTCGGGAGCGATATAGGGAATCATCGCGTTCCAGCAGGCCATGACGACCGCGCCGGCCTCGACGCTGCGCAGCTTGCCGTCCTGCACGTACGAGACCTCGACCGATCTCACATGGCCGTTGCGACCTCTCTCCTCGCGCACCCGGACGACGGTGCTGTTGAGGCGGATGCGGACTCTTCTGCCCTCTCTGTCGAGCTGGCGGTAGTCGCATCTGGCGGTCACCAGGTCGGCCATCGTGCCGCCCGGGATCGCACCCGGGATCAGCTGCCGCACGAGCGCTCGCGCGACGGACGCGTTGCCGTCGGGCATTCTGTAGACGCCGTCCTGCGCGTACCAGCGGTAGACACCGGTGCGGCTGATTCCGCGCCACGGTCTCGACCAGTCCATCTCGATCCCGCGCAAGCCGTCGACGCCGAGCGCGACGCCGTCGAGCGAGCCGCACTGGTCGTACGCCATGCCGGTCCCGATGCCCGTGGAGGTGCTCAGGTACTTGATCACGTCGGGGTGGACGTGGCCGAAGTCGTTCAGCACCTGCGCGCAGGTCCGCTTGCCCAGCTCGACGACCTTCTGCTCCGGCGTCATGCCCGCGAGCCAGTCCGGCGGGGAGTCGAGGATCGAGATCAGCTGCTGCTTGGCCTCGGGGACGAGCGGTGCGTCGGCGAGCGACTGCGCCCACGGCGTTCTCGAGTTGCGGATCACGAAGTGGTCGCGACCCCATGCCTGCCGGGAGAAGAGCAGACCGCGGTTGGTCAGGCCCCGTCTGGCGTAGTGGGTGAAGTCGGTTCCGGCCTCCAGCTCGGCGAGGTCGAACTTGATGTCTCTCAGCAGCTCCTTGGCCGGGTCGACCCAGACGCTGGGGTTGTCCATCGTGATCGAGCCGCCGTTGGAGAGCAGCGTGCGGGCGCCGATCTTGAACTCGTTGCGCTTGGCGTGGCCGCCAAAGTCGTCGTGCGGCTCCACCAGCAGGATTCTCGCGTGACGGTTGACGTGCTTGAGGTGGAAGTGAGCGGCGGACAGGCCGCTGATGCCGGCGCCGACGATCACGAGGTCATAGCGCTCGCCCGTCGAGTGCGGGCGGCCGGCGTGGTCCCAGAAGGTGCCGTCGCGCACCGAGTGGGCGATCTCGAACGAGCCGGGATGGCTGCCGCGCAGGCCGGTCAGGGCCGGCGGGTACGGCGTCTTGGCGTGCTTGCCTCTTCTGCCCTTCGCGAGTGCCGCGGCGGGCATTCCGCCGAGCGCCGCAGCCGCAGCCGCGCCCGCGGTCGCCACCGCGACGCCGTCCATGAAGTCGCGGCGGGAGATCGAGCGGTCCATACCCAGCTCTGTGTCAGACCAAGCCGAGCGGGACTCGTTCTCCTCCGCCTCGGGGGGATCGATCATCGCAGTCCTTTCGTCGTCACCACAGGCTCTCTCTTCCATAACCTGTCAGCGATAGTTTTCCTGCGGCGAAGATGAAACCCGTCCGCGCCCGGCTTGTCAAGGGCATCTGAGGGGCGTGGTTGAGCGAACGCCTGCGTACGGGATGCGACGATGGCCGTCTCGGAAAGCCGCGCGGATGGAGGCGACGAGGCCCTGCGGCGCGGGCCGACGCAGAGGCGCCGCTCAGGCGGGGCGCGGCTCGCGCTGCAGCCGCAGCTCGAGGCCGGCGATCAGGTCTTCGATCGTGCGCGCGAAGGTGCGATCCGAGCCCGGCTGGACACGGCCGAGGTCGCCGGCCTTGGCCAGCAGCGGGAACTCGTCGCGCAGCGACTCGTCGCTGAGGATCAGCTCCGGGCCGCCGCTCTGGAGCGCCGCCCCGAGGACGAGCTGGTCGACGCTCATCACGACCTCCCACGAGAAGCCCACGTCCCAGCCCATCCCCGTCAGGGCGCGCAGCTGCCATTCATAGGAAGCGAGCGCGGACCGGTGGTGGATCGGACGCAGCGCCATGAACCCGACGGCGTTGGGATGGGCCGCCATCGTCGCGCGGTAGGAGTAGGCGAAGTCGCGCAGGACGTCCTGCCAGGTGGAGCAGTGCTCGTGGCGCACCTGGCCGGCGATGTGGTCGGAGACCGCGTCGAGCAGTTCGTCCTTGGTTCTGAAGTGGTGATACAGCGACGGGCTGCTGACCCCCAGCTCGCGCGCGAGCCGCCGCGTTGAGAGCGCGCCGGCGCCCTCGGCGTCGACGATCGCGACCGCCGTCTCGACGATCAGCTGGGAGTTGAGGAGGGGGTTGGTTGGCCGCGCCATGGTCTTCGAGGCCGGCGTGACGCCCGGCGTGGGTGCAAGGCTACATCCGACGCAGTAAACCTACCGGCGATAGATAACGGATGTCGAACGACTGCCGTGTCGCCTCCGCGTCACCATCCCGTCACCCCGTCTGCGGTTTGCGGCGACGACCCGCGGGTCGGTCAGTCCCAGTCCGGCGCCCAGTCGGGATCGGCCGTACGCAGGTGACGCTGCGACAGCGCCGCGACGGCGGCGCGCTCCTCGTCGTCCAGCTCGAAGTCGAACACGTCGAGGTTCTCGGCGCGGCGCTCGTGCGAGGAGGCTTTTGGGATCGTCGCCACGTTGGGCTGGTCGAGCAGCCACCGCAGCGCGACCTGCCCGGCCGACTTGCCGTGCCGCGCGCCGATCTCCTTCAGCGCCGCGTCGTCGTGGGCGTGGCCGTGGGCGAACGGCGAGTAGGCCGTCAGCAGCAGATCGTGCTCGAGGCACTCGTGCATCACCGGGCCCTGCGGCAGGTACGGGTGATACTCGACCTGGTCGCAGAAGATCGGCGCGAGCGAGATCGCCTCGCGCAGCAGCTCGGAGGGGAAGTTCGAGACGCCGATGTGACCGACGAGTCCCTGCTGGCGCAGATCGTCCATCGCGCCGAGCGTGCGCGCGAGCGGCGTCTCAGCCGCCGGCCAGTGCAGCAGCAGCAGGTCGACGTACTCGACCTGCAGGTCGGACAGCTGCTGCTCGAACTCGCTGCGCAGCACGCGCGGATCGGCGTGCTCGTACCAGACCTTCGTCGTCAGCCAGATCTCCTCGCGCGGGACGTCGCTGTCCGCGAGAGCTCTCCCGATCCAGCGCTCGTTGCCGTACGCCCGCGCGGTGTCGACGTGGCGGTAGCCGAGCGACAGCGCGTCGAGCACGCCCTCGTAGGCATCCTCGCCCTCGACCATCCAGGTGCCGTAGCCCAGCTTCGGCACCTCGACCCCCTGGACCGTCACCGTGCGTGCCTGCGTCGCCTCCCGTGGCATCGAGACGAACCTACCCAGGCGGTGCGGAGGCCTACCCCGCGTACGGCGTCCAGCGCTCGGACGCGAACGGCAGCCCCGCACGGTGGAGCGTCGCCGCGAACGCCGGGCCGAGCCCGGCGAGGTCGCTGAAGACCGAGCGCACCAGCTCCTCGGCGCCCGCGCCCGGGCCGAGCACCATCGCGGCGGCGAGGTCGAGCACCTGGCGCTGGGTGAGGGCGGTCGCGGTCCGTCGCTCCGCCGGGACGGCGGCGAGCGCGACCAGCGCGCCGTCCGTGCACAGGGCGCCCCAGCGGGAGACGAACACGAGCACCTCGTCGAAGCGCTCGCCGGCGTCGTCGACCTCGAAGCGCGTCCGCAGCCGGCCGAGCCGGTAGCTCAGCTCCGACCACGTCAGCTGCGTGAACTGTGTCGGCGTCACCCACAGCAGCATCGCGGCGACCGCCGTGCCGGGGCTCGGGAAGATCGTCGCCGGCAACGCCCCGTAGAGCGCCGGTTGCGCGGCATAGCCGACGTCGAACTCGTGCAGGCGGCCGTGGACGGCGAGGACCGTCCGGTCGGCCGGATCGGGGAAGTGGGCGAACTTGCGCTGCAGCGTCTCCGGCGCGGCGTTTGAGCCGATCGCGAGCAGCGGCAGACGCTCGCCGTCGGGCGCGGCGAAACGCTCGATCAGCCGCTCGCGCTTCGGCTCGTCCAGTGCCGACAGCAATTCGACGTCGCCGTCCGCGCCCAGCAGGTACGAGCCGGCCGGCCGCACCCACGGATACGCGCATGCCCACTCGAACGCTGCCGGGTCGCACGTGCGCGGCGGGATCGCCGCAAGGAACGCCGCGATGAACGCGCGGAACCGCTCGTCGTCCATCGCGAGGCGCTCGATCAGCTCCGGCTCGGCGATCGGCGGCGGCCAGGTCGCGGACACGAGTTCGATCGTAGAGCGCTAGCTTCGAGCAGGCGATGCCAGCCTTGTGGACGATCGGATATGAGCGGCTGCCGCCGGACGCGCTCGTGGCCGAGCTGGAGGCGGCGGGCGTCGAGCGGGTGCTCGACGTGCGCTACCGGCCGCAGTCGCGCCGGCCCGGCATGTCGAAGACGAAGCTGGGGCTCTGGCTCCGCGAGCACGGGATCGCGTACGAGAGCCGGCGCACGCTCGGCACGCCGCCGGAGATCCGGCCGCTCTACAGAGGCGGAGCCGTGCGACAGGCCGCCGACGCGTTCCGTACGCACGTCGAGCAGACCGCCGCCGGGGAGCTGGACGCGCTCGCCGCCGAGCTGAGCGCGCCCGGCGCGCCCCGCACCGCGCTCCTGTGCCTCGAGGCCGAGCCCGCCCACTGCCACCGCCGCGTGGTCGCGGAGCAGCTGCGCGAGCGGGCGCCGCGGCTGCACGTCGTCGACCTCTGACCGTCGGGCCGCGCGTCGTGGCGGCGAACGCCCTGCGGAGCTGCGCTCAGCGGCAGCGCGCCGCGCCGGCGTCGCGGAAGCCGGCGCCCGGCTCGGCCACGAAGCGCCACCGGTAGGCGCCGCGGCCGAGGGTGAGCGCCAGCACGCCGAAGACGGACGCGTGCGCGCGGCTGTTGCGGCCCGCGAGCAGGATCGGATAGTGGCTCTTGCCGCCGGTCCCGACGACGAACTGGACGATCCCGTGCTCGCGGTCGAGCCGGCCGTCGGCCGTCTGCGGGGCGAAGCGCTCGTAGTCGTGGTCGTGGCCGGACAGCGCCACGTCCGCGCCGCCGCGCTGGAGCGTGCGCCACAGCGGGGCGACCGCGTCGTCGGAGCCGTGCAGGCCGGAGGAGAAGCGCGGCTGGTGCCAGTAGGCGAGCGTGCAGCGACGCGGGTGGGCGGCGAGGTCGGCCCGCAGCCAGCGCTGCTGGCGCGAGCCGGCGGCGCAGCCCACGATGTCGCAGTTCGCGTTGAGCGCGACGACGTGCCAACGGCCGAGGTCGTAGGAGTACCAGCCCTCGTCGGGTCGGCCGGCGCGCGCGCCGAAGTAGGCGAAGTAGCCGGCCGCGCCGGGCGTCCCGTACTCGTGGTTGCCGACCGCCGGGTGCATGCGATCGACGAAGGTGCCCCACGTCTTGTCGAACGAGCCGCGGAAGTCGGCGAGCGAGCCCGCCTCGTACTGCAGGTCGCCGAGCACGGCGACCGCGTCCGGGTCCAGCCGCCCGATCAGCGCCGCCGTGTCGAGCTGATGGCAGGCATCGCGCGTGCGCGGCTCGCCGGGGGCACAGGCGACGTCGCCGGCTGCGACGAGCGTGGGTCCGGTCACTCGGCCCAGCGGTGCCGGTGATCTCGCAGCGGCGCGCGTCGCGGTTGTGACGGCGGCGCTCGAGTCGCCGCCGCAGCCGGCCGCCGGCAGCGCAGGCACCAGCGCCAGCGCTGCCAGCAGCACGACCCTCGCAGATCGTGCGCTCACGCCTGCGCGCCCGGCTCGCCGTCGAAGTACCCGACCGTGCTCGCGCGGCGGAAGACGAGCCCGTTCTCGTCGCGCACGTACACGCCGACCTTCTCGCTGTCGGGGTAGGCGGTCGCAGTCGGTGAGACGACCTCCGACCACATCACCACCAGCGCCGGCGCATCGCTGTCGTTGCGCACCTGGTGCGCACCGGCAGGACCGGTCGGGAAGAACATCAGCTCGCGCGGTTCCAGCTGGCGCGTGCCGTCCGGTGTCCGCACCGACGGACGGCCGTCGAGCACGAGCAGCCACTCCTCCTCGCCGTACTCGAAGTGGTACGGACAGACGGCCTGGCCCGGCGGCAGCTCGTATACGGTCGTGCCGGTGCGCCTTGCCCCCAGCTCCGCGCCGATCCGCGCCTGGCCGGCGCGGAAGCCGTCCGGGTCGGCGGGGTCCCAGGAGAACGTCAGCTTGTCGAGTCTCACGCTTTGCATGGGTCGGATCATGCCCGCTCGACGATGCGCTCATCGCGCGCGTCGACGCGCGGCTCGAACTGACCCCCGCACCGCGGTCAGCGCCGCTCGGCGCCCGCGCGATCAGCGCCGCACGGCACGCGCCGCCGCGCACTGCATCGCCGAGCTGCTCAACTGAGCGTGCAGGAGGGCATGCCATGCGTGCGAAGATCGAGACGCATGGCCCCTCCGCCGACGCCCGCGAGACGCCGCCGCGACCGGCTCGCCGCCGATCCCCCCTTCGCGCCCGACATGCCGCCGAAGCTGACGCCGCTCGACGCGGATTCGGCGGCGCTCGCGGACGAGCCCACGTGGTCGGACGCCCTGCTCGACGGCACGCAGCTCGGCGAGCTCGAGCGGGCCGGCCTCTCGATCGTCGGCTCGCGCCTGGAGCGCGTCGACCTCGCCGCCGCCAGACTGCCGGGCGTGCGGATGGTGGACGCCGTGCTGAACGGCTGCAACCTCGCGAACGTGCAGGCGCGCGGCGCCTCGCTCGTGCGCTGCGAGCTGCGCGGCTGCCGCCTCACGGGCAGCGCGTGGACGGAGGGCCGGCTGACCGACGTGCTCGTGAAGGACTGCCGCGTCGACCTCGCCGCCTTCACGAGCGCGACGCTGGAGCGCGTGACGTTCGAGGGCTGCCGCATGGCGCAGAGTGACCTGCAGGACGTCGGCTGCGAGTCGGTCCGCTTCCTGTCCTGCGACCTGAGCGAGTGCGACATCACCGACGCGCGCCTCAGACGCTCCGAGCTGCGCGGCTGCGAGCTGAGCGGCGTGCACGGCGTGGAGCGCCTGCGCGGCGCCGGGATCGAGTGGGGCGACCTGCTGGAGCTGGCGCCGGCGCTGGCCGCCGCGCTCGGGATCCGCCTGCTGGAGCCGGGCGGGAACGCATGACGATCCGCCCGGTCGACGCCGCCCGCGACGCAGCCGCATGCGCCGCGATCTACGCGCCGTTCGTGCGTGCCAGCGCCGTCTCGTTCGAGGAGGCCGCACCCGACGCTGACGCCTTCGCCGCGCGGATCGCTCGCCTCGCCGCGACGCACCCGTGGCTCGTCGCGGAGGTCGACGGGCGCGTCGTCGGCTTCGCGTACGGCTCACCGCACCGCGACCGCGCCGCCTACCGCTGGGCGGCCGAGGTGAGCGTCTACATCGACCCCGCTCACCACGGCCGGGGGCTCGGGCGCGCGCTCTACGAGGCCCTCTTCGCGCGCCTGCGCGCCCAGCGGACCCAGATCGCCTGCGCGGGCATCACGCTGCCCAACGACGCGAGCGTCGGCCTGCACGAGGCGCTCGGCTTCGAGCTCGTCGGCGTCTACCGAGGCATCGGCTGGAAGGCCGGCGCCTGGCGCGACGTCGGCTGGTGGCAGCTGCGCCTCCTCCCCCCGCTCGACGACGGCGCCCCGCCGCCAGAGCCGCTGGCGCCGCCGCGCTGAGCAGTCTCAGTGGACGACGACGGCGGGGGTCGCACGCCCCTGCTCGTCCGCCGGGATGAGGTGGTACTGCACGACGTAGCCGAGGCTCCCGGCGTAGCGGTCGATCGTCGAGACCTTCGCGTCCCCTGCCGTGGTCTCCAGCCGCGCGACGAACGATTGCGACGTGTCCATCGCCGCGGCAATGGCGGTCTGCGAACGCTGCTGCGCCGTCCGACGCTCGGCCAACGCACGCACCAGCTCGCGGCGACGCCGTGCGGCTTCGAGCAGCTTCGGAAACTCCGGATTCGCCTCCGTGCGCTCGGCGATCATCTCATCGAGGAAGTCGGGCTCGGAATTCATATCCCTAAGAATATCTCTTTTTAGATATCGATGGCCGACCGCTGCACCGACGCACCGCACTTTTGCCGGCGCCCGCCCTGCCGCAAATCGGCGCTGAGCCTCAGCCGCCCGCCACCCGCCCCAGCAGCGCCACGGCCTCGGCGACCAGAGCGCGCTCGTCGGCGGTCAGCTCGCGTTCGAGCGCGTCGGTCAGCCAGCCCTCGCGGCGGGCGCGGGTGGCGTGGAGCAGCTCAGTGCCGGCTGCGGTCAGCTCGACGAACAGGCGGCGCTTGTCGGCCGGGTCGGGGCGGCGCGAGACGAGGCCGGCGCGCTCGAGGTCGCCGACCGTCTGCGCCATCGACTGCGGGCGCATCCGCTCGGCCGCCGCGAGGTCGCTGACGCTGGCCGCGCCCTCGCGCTCGAGCCGCGACAGCACGGTCAGCTGCGGCGCCGGTGGCCCGGGCTCAAGCCGCAGCCGGCGCACCAACCGCCCGATCGTGTCGCGCAGCTCGTGTGCGAGCTCCGCAGTCGTCGGCTGCGCGACGGTCTTCATGCGCGGCAGTGTAGGAGATAGACAGGTCACCTGTACAGGCAGCCTGTAGACTTTCCCGCCGGATGAGCCACCGTCGACCAGCCGATCCAGACCGCTACAAGTGGATCGCGCTGTCGAACGCGACGCTCGCGGTGCTGCTCGCGACGCTCGACGGCTCGATCACGATCATCGCGATGCCGGACATCTTCCGCGGCATCGAACTCGACCCGCTCGTCCCCTCGAACTCCTTCTACCTGCTGTGGATGATCCTCGGCTACCTCGTCGTCACGAGCGTGCTGATCGTCAGCCTCGGCCGCCTCGGCGACATGGTCGGGCGCGTGCGGATCTACAACCTCGGCTTCGTGATCTACACGGTCGCCTCGCTGCTGCTCGCGATCTGCTGGCTGACGGGTCCGGCGGGCGCGCTGTACCTGATCGGCTTCCGGATCGTCCAAGGCGTCGGCGGCGCCTGCCTGCTCGCTAACTCGGCCGCGATCATCACCGACGCGTTCCCGCCCAACCAGCGCGGGATGGCGCTCGGCATCAACAACATCGTCGGCGTCAGCGGCTTCTTCATCGGGCTGATGATCGGCGGCGTCCTGGCCCCGATCGACTGGAGACTCGTCTTCCTGATCTCGGTCCCGATCGGGCTCTTCGGCACCGTCTGGGCCTACCGCAGCCTGCGCGAGCTGAGCACGCCGAAAGCGGCGCCGATCGACTGGCCGGGCAACGTGACGTTCGCGCTCGGGCTGATCCTGATCATGGTCGCCGTCACCTACGGCATCCGGCCCTACGGCGAGCACGCGACCGGCTGGAGCAGCCCGCGCGTGCTGGTGCTGCTGGGGAGCTCGCTGATCTCCTTCGTCGCGTTCGTGGCAGTCGAGCGCCGCTCGCACGACCCGATGTTCCGCCTGCCGCTGTTCAAGATCCGCGCGTTCACGTTCGGGACGCTGTCGACGTTCCTGGCCTCCGTCGCGCGCGGCGGGCTGATGTTCATCCTGATCATCTGGCTGCAGGGCATCTGGCTGCCCCAGCACGGCTACAGCTTCACCGAGACGCCACTGTACGCGGGCCTCTACATGGCTCCGTTCACGGTCGGCATGCTGCTCGCCGGCCCGACCTCGGGCATCCTCTCCGACCGCTATGGGGCGCGCCTGTTCGCGACTGGCGGGATGGTGCTGATGGCGGCCTGCTTCGGACTGCTGGCGGCGCTGCCGACGAACTTTGCCTACTGGCAGTTCGCCGCGATCCTGTTCCTGATGGGCGCCTCGATGGGGATGTTCGCCTCGCCCAACCGCGCGGCCGTAATGAACAGTCTGCCGAGCGGCGACCGCGGCGCCGGCGGCGCGATGAACCAGACGTTCCAGAACTCCGCGCAGGTGCTGTCGATCGGCATCTTCTTCACGCTGATGATCATCGGGCTTAGCGCGACGCTGCCGCACACGCTGAGCGCCGGCCTGGAGGCCCACGGCGTGCCGGCAAGCACGGCGCAGGAGGTCGGGGCACTGCCACCCGTCTCAATCTTGTTCGCCGCCTTCCTTGGCTACAACCCGATCCAGCACCTCGTCGGCAGCGACGTGCTGAGCGGCGTCTCAGTCCATGACCACGCCGCGCTGACAGGCCACTCGTTCTTCCCCACGCTCATCTCCGCGCCCTTCCGCGACGGGCTCCACGCCGCGTTCGCGTTCGCGATCGTCGCCTGCCTCGTCGCGGCGGCCGCGTCGCTGATGCGCGGCGGGCACGTCGTCGCGGACGAGGACGAGCCGCTGCCGGACCCGGCGCCGGACCGCGTCGCGGTGCCGACCGCTCACTGAGCATCGGGCTCTGACATACCGGCGAGAGCAGACCGGGCATCCACTAGCATGCCGGCGAATCAGTCGGGAATTTTACTAATGAAGACCATCGTTCTGGGCGGAAGTGGATTCCTGGGAGGCGCGATCGCCCAGGAGCTGGTCGAGCGCGATCACGACGTGATCGTGTTCGACGCCGCCGGCTCGCAGACCGCGTGCGACGCACGCCATGGCGCCGGCGCCGTCGACTTCGTCGCGGGCGACATCCTCGACCGCGACGCGCTGCGCGCCTGCTTCGACGGTGCCGACGAGGTCTACCACCTGGCCGGCAAGCTCGGCACCTCCGAGCTCGACGACGTCCCGGCGCTGGCGGTCCACGTGAACGTGATCGGCTCGATCAACGTCTTCGAGGCCGCGATCGCGGCAGACGTGGCGCGCGTCTTCCACGCCTCCAAGCCGAACGTCTGGCTGAACGCGTACACCATTACCAAGGGGGCGGCCGAGCAGCTCGGCGCGCTGTACGACCGCGACGCGTCGACCACGCGACTGTGCTCGTTGCGCTACTTCAACGCGTTCGGGCCGCACCAGGCGCATGCGCCGGTGCGCAAGCTGGTGCCGACGTTCGTCCACCAGGCGCTGCGCGGCGAGCCGCTGGAGGTCTACGGCGACGGAGACCAGGTCGTCGACCTCATCTACGTCCGCGACGCGGCGCGCATGACCGTGCGCTACATGCGCGCCGAGCGCCCGCCCGGCGGCCTCGTCGCACCAGACTGCGGCCGCGGCGTGCCGGTCACCGTCAACCAGGTCGCCGCCACGATCAACGACGCGGTCGGCAACCGCGCCGGCGTGCGGCACCTGCCGATGCGCTCCGGCGAGGACGAGGGGACCGAGCTGGTGGCGAGCACCGAGCCGCTGCTCGCGACGATCGACGGCTTCCGCTTCACCGACTGGGAGCAGTCGCTGGAGCAGACGATCGCCTGGTACGCCTCGCACGGCGCAGAGGGTTGAGCCGGACGATGCGCTGGGACGGACGGCGGGTGCTGACGGTGATCGCCCATCCCGACGACGAGACGCTCGGCTGCGGCGCCACGCTCGCGAAGTGGTCGGCGCTCGGCGCCGACATCACCGTTCTGCTCGCGCTGCAGCGCACCGACCCGCGCGGGCGGGAGAACTGGGACACGCTGCTGGAGACGTTCGAGGCCGCCTGCGCGCTGCTCGGCGCCAGAGCCGCCGTCGCCGAGCCGCTGCTGTCGGAGCCGCAGGCCGAGCCGGAGGTCGGCCGCCTGCACGACATCCTGCTGCCGTGGGTGGAGGACGCCGACACCGTGCTGACGCACTGGCCGGGCGACGTCAACCAGGCGCACCGCGGCGTGTCGCGCGCCGTCGAGATCGCGACGCGCCCGTTCCGGCGCCACCGCGAGGTACTGCTGTTCGAGACTCCGACCTCGACCGACCAGACGTTCTTCCAGACCTTCTCGCCCAACACCTGGGTCGTGCTCGACCCGCACCACTGCGAGCTGGCGGAGCGGGCGATGGACCTCTACGAGATCGAGCACGACATCGGCCGCCGGCCAGTCGACCTGCGGCGGCGGCTGGAGGCGCGCGGCGCGGAGATCGGCGTCGCCCACGCGGAGGCGTTCACGGCGACGCGGCGCTTCGCATGAAGCGCGCGCTCGACGTCGCCGGCGCCCTGCTCGGGCTGCTGCTGAGCGCGCCGCTGCTGCTCGCGGCCAGCGCGGCGATCCTGCTCGCCGACCGGCGTCCGGTCCTCTTCTCGCACGAGCGCGAGGGCCGCGGCGGACGGCCGGTGCGGCTGTGGAAGCTCCGCACGATGGTGCGCGAGGGCGACGACCTCCTCGCCGAGCGCCTGGAGCGCGTGCCGGAGGCCCGCCGCGAGTGGGAGCGTTACTACCGGCTCGCCGAGGACCCGCGCGTGCTCGGCCGCCTCGGCCGCGCGCTGCGCCGCTCCAGCGTCGACGAGCTGCCGCAGCTGTGGAACGTGCTGCGCGGCGAGATGAGCCTCGTCGGCCCGCGGCCGCTGCCGCCGTTCGTGATCGCGTCGCTGCCGGAGCGGTTCCTGCAGCTGCGGCGCGGCGTGCGCCCGGGATTGACCGGCCTGTGGCAGGTCTCGGGGCGCAGCGACGGCGACATGGACGAGCTCATGCGCCTCGACACCGAGTACGTGCTGAACGCCTCGCTCGCGCTCGACCTGCGCATCCTCGCCCGCACGCCCGCCGCGGTGCTGAGCGGCGTCGGGGCCTACTGAGCGTCGTTGCCGTGGCCGCCGAGCGCGTCGCGATCCTGCACGACTGGCTCGTCACGTGGGGCGGCGCCGAGCGCGTGCTGGAGCAGATGCTCGCCTGCTACCCGGGCGCGGACGTCTTCTGCATCGTCGAGGACCTCGACGCCGGGCGGCGCTCCGTGCTGGACGGGCGGTGCGTGCACACGTCGTTCATCCAGCGCCTGCCGCGCGCGAAGCGCTCCTACTGGCACTACGCGGGGCTGATGCCGCTGGCGGTCGAGCAGTTCGACCTGCGCGGCTATGACCTCGTGCTGTCGAGCAGCCACGCGGTCGCGCTCGGCGCGATCACGGGGCCCGACCAGCTGCACGTCAGCTTCCTGCACTCGCCGATGCGCTTCGCGTGGGACCTGCAGCCGCTGTACCTGGAGAGCTTCGGCGTCGCGTCCGGCCCCAAGTCGCTCGCCGCGCGCCTGCTGCTGCACTACCTGCGCAATTGGGATCGCGGCGCCGCAAACGGGGTCGACCGCATGCTCACCTGCTCGGCCTTCGCGGCGCGGCGGATCGCGAAGGTCCACCGGCGCTCGGCGGCGGTCGTGCATCCGCCGGTCGACGTTGAGCGCTTCGCGATCTCGGAGGCCCGCGAGCGCGAGCCGTACTTCCTGACCGGCTCGCGGATGAACCCGTTCAAGCGCATCGACGTCGTCGTGGAGGCGTTCCGCGCGCTGCCCGACCAGCGCCTGCTCGTGCTCGGCGACGGACCCGACCTGCCGAAGGTCCGCGCGCTGGCCGGGCCGAACGTGGAGCTGCTGGGGCACGTCAGCGACGCCGAGGTGCGCCGGCGGATGCAGGAAGCGAGCGCGTTCGTGCACGCGGCCACCGAGGACTTCGGCATCGCGATGGGCGAGGCGCAGGCGTGCGGGACGCCGGTGATCGCGCTCGGCGCCGGGGGCGCGTGCGAGATCGTGCGCGACGTCGCGCACGATCCGGCGCCGACGGGCGTGCTGTTCGACGAGCAGTCGCCCGCGGGCGTGCGCCGCGGCGTCGAGCGCTTCCTGCGGGAGCGCGAGCGGTTCGACCCGCGCGCCTGCCGCGAGAACGCGCTGCGCTTCTCGGAGCGCCGCTTCCGCGCGGAGCTGACGGAGCAGGTCGAGATCGCCCGGCGCGACTTCGCCGCCGGCGTGCGCACGACGTGAGCGGATCCCCGCGGATCGCGGTCCTCGGCGGCGGCCCCGCGGGTCTCGGGGCCGCCTACGCGGCGGCCTGTGCGGGCCTCCCGGTGACGCTGTACGAGCGGGCGCCGCAGGTCGGTGGGCTCGCGCGCTCGTTCCCGCTGTGGGGGCAGACGGTGGAGCTGGGCGCGCATCTGCTGCTGCGCGAGGATCCGCGCATCGATCGGCTGTGGAGCGAGCTGATCGGCGACGCGTACGACCGCGTGCCGCGACAGACGCGGATCGTCACCGACGGGCGCTGGCTCCGGTATCCGTACGAGCCGCTCGACCTCGTGCGAGGTCTCGGCCTCGGCGCGGTCCTGCGCTGCGCCGGCGGCGCGCTGCTGCGGCGGCGCAGCGACGCCCCCGGCACGCTCGAAGGGTGGATCGTCGAGCGCTTCGGACGGCCGGCGTTCGAGCTGCTGCTCGCCGACTACGCGCAGAAGCTGTTCGGGCGCCCGGCGCGCGAGCTCGACGCGGAGCTGGCTGGCTCGCTGCTCGGCTTCCGGCGCCGGGCCAGCCTCCGCGCGACCGCCGGGCGCGCGCTGCGCGGCGCGCGTGAGCTGCCGCTCGTACGCCCGCACGGCGGCGTCAGCGCGCTCGCCGAGCGGCTCGCCGAGGCGGTCGTCGCGCGCGGCGGCCGCATCGCCTGCGAGCGTGAGGTGGGCCGGATCGAGGTCTGCGCGCAGCGCGTTCGGGGCGTCGCGATCGACGGTCGGATCGAGCCGGTCGACGGCATCGTCTCGACGCTCCCGCTGCCGGGGCTGCTCGAGCGCCTGCCGGACGTCCCGCCGCGACTCGCGCGGCGGCTGGGCGACCTGACGGCGCGCAGCGTCGTGATCGCGTATGCGCTGCTCGACGGGCCGCCGCCGTTCTCCGGCCAATGGGTCTACGTCGCCGACCCGTGCAGCCCGGTGAGCCGGATCACGAGCTTCTCGGGCTGGACGCCGGCCGGCTCGGCGCCGCCATCCCAGTCGATCCTCGCGTTCGAGCTGTGGTGCGACGCCGGCGACGCGACCTGGGAACAACCACCGGACGTGCTCCGCGCGATCGCCGAGCAAGCGCTCGGGGACCTCCGCCTGCAGCACGCGCCCGTGCTCGACCTCGCCGTGCGTCGCGGACGCGACGTGCTGCCGGTCCTCTCCCCTGCCGCGCGCACGGCCGTCGCCGAGGCCGAAGCGTGGCTGAGCGGTATCGACGGCCTGCGCACGACCGGACGGCACGGCTCGTTCGCCAACAGCGGCGTCCACGAGAGCCTGCTGCTCGGCGTCGAGACGGGCCGAGCGCTCGCGCTCGGCGGCGCGAGCGCCTGACGCGCCGGACGCGTCGGGCCGCGCCGCCGATTCCCCCGTCGGCGGCGCGGCCCCCAGGAGCCGCGGGGTGGGCTGCGCGGTTCCCGTCTCTCGAAGCCGCGAGCGACCGCACGGCTTCAAGGGTCAGGTCAGGGCGAGCGCAGGGCGCGCTCGAACGCGCCGCACTCAGGTGCACTCGGCGAGACGAAGCGGTCGAGCGCGGTGGCCGCGCCGATCGCCTCGATCGCGTGGCGGTAGGCACAGCGCGCCCGACGCGCCTCCGTGCGCGTCGCGCCCGCGGCGACCAGCCCGACGCCTGCGATCAGCACGACGCGCGCGTCGTGGTCGAGCTGCCGTCCGTCGGGACCGCCGAACGCCGCCGCCTCCCAGCGCATGTGCGCGCGATGACGCCGCGCGCCGCGCACGATCCGCTCGGCGAGGTCGCCCGCGTCGTCGTTGCGCGGATCGACGTCGATCCACAAGGGCGCACGCTGGGTGTGGAGCACCTGCTGCGCGCAGACGGGGCCGGTCTGCGCGAGCACCGGCGCCTCGCGCCCGCAGACGAAGTCGAGCATTGCCGGCGACGTGTCGAGCTCGAGCACCTTCGGCCGCCGGCTGCCGAGCGCGGTGCGCAGCACCGGCAGCAGCCAGGCGAGCAGCCGGGTCCGCTCGCGCTCGCTGAGCGGCGCGAGCGCAGGACCGCCGCAGCGCGGACCGAGCGCGCCCGCGGCGACGAAGTCGCGAGCCCGCCTGGCCGCCAGTGCGGTCGCCGCGTGGCATGCCCGCTCCGTCTCCCCCCACGTCACCAGCCCACGGCGCGCGAGCAGCGCGATCTGCACGTGCGATTCGGCCGCGGCAAGGCCCAGCTCCCGTGCCAGCTCCGCTTGACTGACGTCGTATGGGATCCAGGCGGCGGCGTCGCCGAAGCACGCGTGGGCGAGGCGCTCGCCGCCGGCCGCGGCGCACAGCGCCATCACGCCGTCGGGCTGCGTGACGTCGACGTGCGTGGCGGGCACGACCGCGTGCAGCAGCGCCTCGGGCGGACAGGGCCGGGCGCTCGAGCCAGCGCGACAGCGCGCGAGCGCGGTCGCCTGCGGGTCGTCGTCCAGCTCGCCGTCGCCCATTGCCATGAGGATTCTCGTGAGCCGCAGGCACGCCAACTCGCTGACGCCACCGGAGCCGGAGCCGTGCTCGGCGTCGCTGCCGCCGCCCACTGCTCCCACCCCGGCGACCCAGAGCACCTCGCCGCCCACGCGAAGCGACAGCTTCGTCGAGGTGGTGGTGCGCAGGCCGGCGCCAGCGGTCTCAGCGTCGGCAGCCAGCAGGCGCGCACGTCGCACGAGCCGCCCAAGCGCGTCGGCGGGGACGTCTGCTGATTGGTCAACACTAAGCACGCAAACGACGGTACGGCCGCCGCGCGGGGCCGTGCACCGGGATTTCCCCGCTTTCGCGTTGGACACGATCCACCATCCGGTTCACCGAAATTCGCCTGACTGGTTGAATGGGTCGTGATGAGCGACGTTCTCGACCAAGCGCGGCTGGAGCGGCTGATGGCGATCGGCACGACGCTCGTCTCCCAGCTCGACCTCGACACGCTGCTCACGCATCTGCTCGACGTCGCGCAGGAGCTGACGGGCGCGCGCTACGCGGCGGTCGGCGTGCTGGACGAGGAGCGCCGCGAGATCGAGCGCTTCCTGACGCGCGGAGTCGACCCTGCGGACCACCGCGCGATCGGCGATCCGCCGCGCGGGCGCGGCATCCTCGGCCTGCTGATCAGAGACCCGAAGCCCCTGCGCCTGCACGACATCGGGGAGGACCCGCGCTCATACGGCTTCCCCAGCGAGCACCCGCCGATGCACAGCTTCCTCGGCGTGCCGATCCTGATCCGCGGGGTCGCTTGGGGCAACCTGTATCTGACCGACAAGCACGACGGCGACTTCGACGCAGCCGACGAGCAGGCCGCCACGACGCTCGCCGCGTGGGTGGCGATCGCGATCGAGCACGCCGGCCTCTACCGCACACTGCGCGAGCGCGGCAACCGGCTCGAGCGCACCGTTCGCAACTTCGAGGCGACGGCGACGATCACACGGGCGGTCGGCAGTGAGACGCGCCTCGACCGCGTGCTGGAGTTGATCGTCAAGCGCGGACGCGCACTCGTCGGCGCCCGCGCACTGCTGATCCTGCTGCAAGACGGCGACGGGCTGCAGATCGCCGCGGGCGCCGGCGACGTCGACCCGGACGCGATCGGCCGGAACATCCCCGTCCAGGGAACGACCGCGGCCGCGGTACTGCAAGCCGTGCGGCCGGAGCGCAGCGACGACGTCGCCGCGCGCCTGAGGATCACATCCGAACGGCTCGGCGTGCCGGTCACCGCCAAGCAATTCGGCGTCAGCGATCCGCACACGGCGCTGACCGTGCCGCTCGAGTTCCGCAGCCGCAAGCTCGGCGTGCTGATCGCGTTCGACAGCGCCGACGGCGAGGCGCTCACGTTCGACGGCGACCAGCAGGTGCTGCTGCTGGCGTTCTCCGCCGCGGCGGCGATGGCGGACGCGACCGCGCCGTCGGCGGACCGCCAGCGCGGGCGCGAGCGGCTCGCGGCCGCCGAGCGCGAGCGGCAGCGCTGGGCGCACGAGCTGCACGATCAGACGCTGCAGTCGCTCGCAAGCTTCCGCGTGCTGATTGACACCGCCCTCGAAGAGGGAGATCCGGCGCGCGGCGAGCAGACGCTGCGCACGCTGGCCGGCCGGATCGACGGGGAGATCGAGCAGCTGCGCGCGCTGATCACCGAGCTGCGCCCGGCGACGCTCGACGAGCAGGGGCTGCAGCCGGCGATCGAGCACCTCGCACAGCAGGTCGCGAGCACGCAGGGGATCGCGGTCGAGACGGAGGTGTCGCTCGACGGGCCCGACGGAGGCTCCCCCGGACCGCTCGCGGCGGACACCGAGACGGCGATCTACCGCCTGGTCCAGGAGGCGTTGACGAACGCCGTCAAGCACGCCGGCGCGAGCCGCGTGAGGATCGGCGTGCGCCCGCGCGACGGCGGCGTCGACGTCACGATCACCGACGACGGCGCCGGCTTCGACCCCGATGCGCCACGCGACGGCTTCGGCATCACCGGCATGTACGAGCGCGCCGAGCTCGGCAACGGGACGCTCGCGATCACGAGCAGACCGGGCCTCGGCACAACGGTCCACGTGTGGCTGCACACGGGCGCGCCGGAGACGGCGCCCGCCTGAGCACTGCCGCTGCTCCGTCGTCAGTCGCCGTTGGGGTCGAACAGCTCGTGGTCGAGCGCGTAGCGCACGAGCTGCGCGCGCGACGTGCGCCCGGTCTTCTGCTGGATTCGCGCCCGATAGGACTCGACCGTGCGCGGGCTGAGATGCAGCCGCTCGCCGACCTCGGGGTTCGTGTGCCCGAGCGCCAGCAGGCGCAGCACGGCCAGCTCGCGCGGCGCGAGTCCGTCCGGGTTGTCGTCTCCGCCTGCCGCGACGCGTGCGCCGAGCTGCGGGGCGAGGTAGGTGGAGCCGGCGTGCGCCAAGCGCACCGCCAGCACGAGCTCGACGCCGGCCGACTCCTTCAGCACGTAGCCGTTCGCCCCGGCGGCGAGCGCGGCGCGCGCAGCGGCGGGATGGCGATGCATCGTGAGGATCACCACCGCCGTGCGCGGCGCGACCTCGGCGAAGCGCGGCAGCGCCTCGATGCTCGAGCCGCCCGGCATGCGCAGGTCGAGCACGAGCACGTCGGGCTGCTTGACGGCGACGACGCGCAGCGTCGCCTCGACGTCGCCGACGGTGCCGACGACGTCGATCCCGTCGGCCCGTTCGAGCACCAGCGCGAGGCCCTCGCGCACGAGCTCGTGGTCGTCGGCGAGGACGACGCGGAGCGTCTCCGTCCCCTGTGGAGCGGCGGATGCCTCTGGGAGCTGCGCGATCGTCGCCGGTGCATTCATCTGGATTCCAGACTATGTAACCCGCCTAAAGGCCCGTAGATGCGTCGCGGGGGTGTTAGCGTGCTGACATGGCGTGGCCGGGGGGTACCGCGGGTCGGCTGGGAGCATGTTCCCCATGCCGAGCTTCGGCGACGCCCGCTGGTACGCCGTGCGCCCGGCAGCCAACCGCAAGCCGTCGACCTACCGCTGCCCGTTCTGCGGCGAACTGCTGCCAGCGCTGAGCGCCCACCAGCTCGTCGTGCCGGAAGGCGACGCCGAGCGCCGCCGCCACGCGCACACCGCCTGCGTGCTGAGGGCCCGCCGCGCCGGAAGGCTGCCGCTGCGCGACGAGGTCGAGCCGCCGCGGCCGGGCCTCCTCGCGCGACTGCTGCGGCGGGCGTGAGACGCCTCGGGGCCTAGCGATCGTCGCTGCGCCGCTGCGCGCGGCCGACAGGGCGCGGGGTGTTGCAAGCCCGAAAGCGTTTCGGTACTCTAGAGAGGACCATGAGGTTCTCCTCAAAGCTTCCCCCGCAGACGCGGCACCGCCGATGATCGTGGTACCCGCCTGGGCGTGGAAGGCGACGCTCGACGCGTTCGACGAGGCAGGGGGAAGCCTCGCACCCGTCGCGTACCTCGACGGCGTCGTTGGGGGACGACGCCCCGTCGAGGGGGGCGTCGTAACGACGGTGACGTTCCCTCGTGCGCTGGGGGGCGTGCGGGGGAGCGTCACCCCGGCGGAGACGACCCTCGCCGAGCTTCACCTCGACCCGTACGAGCTCGTGCGGCTCGTGCAGGTCCACACACAGCTGCCGACCGGGACGGAGCCGCCGCAAGCGGACGCCACCCACGTGTTCCTGCCGGAGCTCGGGGCGGTCGCGATCGTGCTCCCGGGGTACGGCCTCACCTGGCCCGGCCTCGGGGACGCGGACGTCCACGTGCGCGAGCCGCAAGGGTGGCGACAGCTCGACCACGACGAGGCGCAGGACTACGTCTGCGTCGTGCCGTCGCGGATCGACCTGCGCAGCGCTCAGCGCCTGCTGCACCTTTAGGAGGATCTCGCCCGACCCTCCCTAGACGAACCGCTCGACCTCGGTCGCCCCCGCGCTGCGCCGCAGCCGATACCCGTGCGGGAAGCGCGCGCGGTCGTGGAACTCGGCCTGGTGGGAGACGACGATCACACGCTCCAGTCGCTGCGCCAGGCGCTGGAGCTCGTCGATCATCTCGTCGCGCCCGGTCTCGTCGAGGCCGCCGAACCCCTCGTCGATGATGAGCGACTCGATCTTGGCGCGCCGGCTCGAGTACGTGCCGATCGCCGCCGCCATCGCGACACACACGCGGAACTTCTCCGAGCCCGACAGGAAGCTCGCGTCGGTGGCCTCGCCGCCGGCGTTGGAGTCGCGAGCGGAGATGACGACCTCGTCGCGGCCGCGCCGTTCCTCCGCCGTGATCTCGAGCTCGAGCGCTCCCCCGGTGAGCGCGCGCAGCGTCTCGTTGGCGAGCCGCTCGAGACCGCGCGCCGCACGCACGATCAGATGGCCCTGGAGGCCCTGCCGCCCGAGCAGGGTCGCGAGGCGGAGCGCCAGGCGCTCCTCCAGCGCAGCCCGGTCGAGCTGTTCGCGACGTTCTCTGCGCTCACGCCCTCGCCGCTCGAGCTCCTGGGCCTCGCGCTGCGCGAGCTCCCTGCGCGCCGTCGCGTCCTCCAGCGCCTTGGTGCAGCGAGCCAGCCGGGCCTGCGCCTGCGCGACGGCGACCCGATGCTCCGGCGCGACGGCATCGAGCTGGGTCACGATCTCGGCACGCGCGGCACGCCGGCCGACGAGCGACGCCTCGGCCGCCTGCAGCGCGGCGGCCCGCCCGGCGGCCGGAGCGAGCGCCGACAGCCGCGCCTCGAACGCCTCCAGCAGGTTCGCCTCGCCGGCATGCGCCCGCCGCGCCCATGCCTCCGGCACCTGCGCCAGCTCGATCTCGGCGCGGCGCGCCTCCGCGGCGGCGGCCTGCTGCGCTCTCGCCCGCGCCAGCTCGAGCCGCTCGCGCTCCTTGCGTCCAGCCGCGCTCTGCTCCGTCGCAGCACGCACAGCCTCCTCAGCCCGGTCCTTCGCGCCGGCGAGCTCCGCCTCGTCGTGCTCCGCGGCGGCCGACGCCGCGCGCAGCTCGGCGCGCAACGCCTCGGCCTGCTCCCGATCGCCGCCAGCGAGGACCGCCGCACGCGGGTCGTCCCAGCCGCCTACCGCCTTTCGCGCGACCGCAGCGGCAGCTCGGGCGCGGTCCGCCCCACGCTCGGCCTCGACCGCGCGATCGTGCGCGCGCTCGAGCGCGGCGATGATCCCGCCGGCTCGCTCGACCGCGTCGTCGGCCTCGCCCCGCGCCGTGCTCAGCCGACCGAGCGCCCCCTCGGCCTTCTCGCGCGCCGTTCGCCTCGCCGCCACCTCGTCCTCGAGGTGCGCGAGGTGCATATGCCGATGCTCGGGCGGCACCTCCTGACCGCAGCGCTGGCACACGAGCTCTCTCGCACCGACGCGGTAGTCCTTGAGCGCAGCCTCCGCGTCGCGGGTGGCCGCGGCCGCCTCGGCGAGCTCCTGCTGCCCGCGGCGCTCGGCCTCCCGTGCGTGCTCGCGCACGCCCCGCAGCTCGGCCACCATCCCCTTCGCCCGCTCGAGCTCGGCCGCGATGCCGTCCGACGCGCCTGCCTGAACCGCCTCGGCCGCGGCGTCGATCAGGTCCAAGCGGCGCTGGAGCGCCGTCTCGAGCGCCGGCAGCTTGCCGCGCAGCGCACTCCCGCGCTCGCGCGCCTGCTCGGCCGCGCGCGTGGCGGCCGCGCTGCGCTTCTGCTCGGCCTTGACCGTGCGCTCGAGCGCGGCGACGTCGATCGCCGCCGCCTGCTTGTCCGCGTCGCGCGCGCTCGCGCATGCCTCCTGCTCACCGGCGAGCGCGCCGAGCGCGGCTGCCAGGTGAGCGTGCGCCTCGGCGAGGCTCGCCTGCTCGGCGGCGTCTGCGCGAATACGTTCCGCGTCCTCGAGCAGGGTCTCGGTCTCGCCGATCTGGCGGTCGATCTCCTCCAGCCGCTCGACGAGCCGCGCGTGCGCCAGTGCACGCTCCACGACTGCGGTCTGCGCCTTCCAGGCAGCCTGGCGAGCGTCACGCTCAGACGCCGCCTGCTCCACGGCAGCCCGGGCGGCGGCCTGCGCCTCGGGCTCGATCGCAGGCAGGCGCTCGAGCTCGGCCATCTGCGCGCCGCGGCGCGCTCGCGCCTCGGTCGCCCGGTCCCGCGCCCGCTCTTCCAGGCGCCGGTACGAGGACAGGTCGACGAGCTGGGCGAGGATCTCGAATCGCTCCCTGGCGCCGCTGGCGACCAGCCGGTCGCTGCCGCCCTGGATCAGCAGCACCGCATGCGTGAAGGCCTCGTAGCCCAGTCCGAGCAGGTCCTCGCGCCAGCGAGCGAACCCGCCCTCACTCGCCGTGTCGGGGATCTCCACCCACCGCTCGTCGTCGTCGCTCCAGAGCATTGCCGCGCGCTGCGCGGAGCCGCGGCGCCGCACCGAGCGCTCGACGCGATAGCGCGTGCCGTCCAGCATGAACTCGAAGGCGGCGTGAGCACCGTCTGCGCCGTGGGAGATGAGCCGCTGCGCGTCCTGGGTCCCGCCGCGGTGCTGGTTGTAGAGCGTCCAGGTGATCGCGTCGAAGACCGCGCTCTTGCCGGCGCCGTTGTCGCCGGCGACCGACCACAGAACCGCACCGTCGAAGTCGAACGTCACCGGCTTCCCGTTCGCGGAGCGGTGGGAGAGGAAGTTCGTGAGCTCGACTGCGGAGGGGATCACCGGCCGAGGAGCCCTTCCTCTCCGAGCAGCTCCTCGACCATCGCGAGCAGCGTCGTGCGGTCGGGGTCCTCCTCGGCGAGCTGGTCGGCGACGAAGGCGCGCACCGTCTCCGTCCTGCCGGCAAGCGCGATCTCTCCGGTCAGCACCGGCGGGTCGGGGTCGTCGAGCCGTACGACGTCGATCGGCTCGTACCGCCGCGGGAAGGCCGCGCGCGCCTCGGTCAGCCACAGGCTCGCGGCGTCAGCGCGGTCGAGGCGCAGCTCGAGCTTGACGATCGTGCGCGCCGGCTCCTCGACCGCCTGGGCCTGCTCGGCAATCTCGTCGAGCGCGCCGATCTCGATCCGCTGCATGGGGGTGGCGTCGAGCGGAAGCTCCTCGAGCGCGAGGCCGCCGGCGTCGTCGATCTCCGCGAGCACGACGTGGCGCGGCTCCCCGGCCTCGCCGAAGTCGACCCGGTCGAGCGCTCCGCTGTAGCGGACGTGCTCGGCGAGGACGACCGGCTGGTGGACGTGGCCGAGCGCGACGTAGGCGAAGCGGTCGAGCCCCGCGTCGGCGACGTGGACGTCCTCGGGCTCGGCGACCTCGCGCCGGCCGGTCGACGCCGGGACGTGCCCGAGGAGGAAATGCCCTGCCATGAGGAGCGGGAGGCCGGGGCGCTCGCGGTGCGCCTGCTCGCTCAGCGCCTCCCGGTACGCCGTCACCGCGGCGCTCAGCGCGGCGCGCTTGCGCTCGACCGATCCGAGGTCGGCGGGGAGCGAGTACGCCGCGACGCTCGGGTAGGGGAGCGCCACGAGCGTCGCCGCGACCTCCCCGTCGACCGTCAACGGCACGAGCGCAGGCTCGCGCACGAAGTGGACGCGCGACGCGTGCCGCTCCCCCAGCAGCCGCTGCATGGCGCTCAGCAGCTCGAACGTGTGGGCGGAGTCGTGGTTGCCGGCGAGGAACACGCACTGCATGCCGCGCTCGACGCTCGGCGCCAGCAGCTCGCCGAGCTGCGAGACGATCGCCGCGAGGCGCTCCGGCCGCCGCTCCTCGAGCACGTCCCCGCAGACGAGCAGCACGTCGACCTGCCGCTCCTCGGCGTGACCCACCAGCTCGCGGAGCCGCGCGAGCTGGTCGGGCAGGCGGTCCACGCCCCCCAGCCGGTCCCCGAGATGCCAGTCCGCGGTGTGGAGGATGCGCAGGCTCAGCTCCGACGCTCCCTGCAGCGTTCCGGCACGTCGGATACGGTACCCATATGAGCACCGTAACACAGCTGAAGAGGACCGTTCACATGCAACCGCCGACGTTCGACAGACGGCGATGAGCGCGCCCGGAACGCCGCTCAAGGAGCGCCTGCGCCTCGAGCGTCAGCGCGCCGGCATGTCGCTGGCGCAGCTCGCCGAGGAGACGGCCATGTCGAAGACGTACCTCCTGCGGCTCGAGACCGACGCGGACGCGAACCCCTCGCTCGACGTCCTGCGACGCATCGCCGACGCGCTGGACGTCACCGTCGCCGATCTGCTCGGCGCGTCCGTGACGCGCTTCGTCGCCGACGAGGCGGACGTTCCGCCGTCGCTGCGGATCTTCGCGGACGAGGAGCGCCTCTCCCCGCGCGACTTCGAGCAGCTGGCCAGCATCCGCTGGCGCAAGGGCGAGGTTCCGACGAGCTCCGAGCGCTGGCGCTTCATCCTCCAGTCGCTGCAGGCGAGCCGTCAGTTCGACGATGGCTGAGGAGGTCCCCCGCGACGAGCTCGTCGCGCGGCTGGTCGGCGCGCGGGCGCAGACGGATCCGCGCGAGCGGCTGCGCACGATCGTCGACGGCTGGCGCGAGGAGGTCGGGCAGAACCGGCTGCCGATCGACGTCGTCGGCCTAGCGTCGGCGCGCGGGATCCGCGTGACGGAGATCGACGCTCCCGGGTGGGACGGACGCGTCTACGTCGACGAGGGCGGTCGCGTGACGGTCGAGGTGGACGGTCGCCAAGCACCGGTCCGCCAGCGCTTCACCGTCGCGCACGAGCTGCTCCACACGGCTTTTCCCGGCTTCCGAAGGGAACGTCGTTATCGCGTGGACGACGACCTCGAGCTCGCGCTCTTCTCACGCTCGCGCGCCGAGGAGGAGCAGCTGTGCGACTGGGGCGCCAGCCTGCTGTTGATGCCGGACGAGCTGACGTGGAGCCACCGCGCCGACCAGGGCTTGCGCGCTGTCGAGCGGCTCGCGCGCGACGCGAAGGTGAGCCTTGAGGCGGCGGGGCTGCGACTGGTCGAGCGCAGCACGAAGCCTGCGGCGTTCCTCGTCGCCGGCTCGACGGACGAGCGTCTGCGCGTGCGCTACGCGCGAGTCCGCGGGGTCCGCGCCTTCGTCCCGCGGGGCGCGGTGATCGCACCAGGATCGGTCCTCGCGCGCGCGGCGACGTCCGGGCGGAGCGTGCGCGGCATCGAGGCGCTCCCCGGCCGCTCGTTACGGCCCTTCCACATCGAGGCGAAGTCCTACCCCGTCGGCCGCGGCTCCGGGGCACGCGAACGCGTGCTCGCGCTTGCATGGCCGAGCAGCGGCGAGGAGCACTGAGCCGGGTTACCGGACACGCCGTCCAGTGTTCCCCGCTTCCTACGCCTGCCGACTCGTCGAGATTCGCGATCTGACCCAGGAGATGCGCCTCGCCTGACGGATCACGCGCGTCACGACGCTGGCGGCGTTCTCGCAGCTTCGGTCGTCGCGGCCAAGCTCCCGAGCAGGCCGAGGGCATCGGCCGATCGGGTGCCCGGGTCCGCGGTGTAGGTGAAGATCGTCAGCCCCGTGTCGAAGACGACTTCCAGGCGCTCGTAGTTGAGCTCGAGGTCGCCGACCTGGTCGTGATGGAAGTGCTTGACGCCGCTGATGTGGAAGCGGACGTCGTGCTTGGCCCAGTGCTGACGGAACTCCTCGCTGCGGGTCGACAGCTCACCGACGAGGTCGGTGAGGTCGCGGTCGTAGGGGTTGCGTCCGGCGGCCGAGCGCAGCGTGGCGACGACGTCGCGGGCGATGCGGTCCCAGTCGATGTAGAAATCGCGGGCGCGCGCGTCGAGGAACACGAAGCGTGCGGCGTTTGGCCGCTCCTGGCCGTCGAACAGCTCGAGGAACAGCGCGCGGCCAAGCGCGTTGGCCGCGAGGATGTCGAGGCGGTGGTTGCCGACGTGCGCGGCGGCGCCGGTCATCGCGTCGAGCAGTTGCTGCACGGGCGGGCGGACGCGGTGCTTGCCCGCCCGCCGGCGCGGCGGCGACTGCATGGGCTGGGCGGCGCGGGCGAGATCGAACAGATGGGCGCGCTCAGCATCGTCGAGCTGCAGCGCGCGCGCCAGCGCGTCCAGCACGCTGTCGGAGGCCCCTGCCAGGTCCCCGCGCTCCAGGCGCGTGTAGTAGGGGACGCTCACGCCGGCCAGGACGGCGACCTCCTCGCGTCGCAGGCCGGGCACGCGGCGGGTGCCGTAGTCGGGCAGGCCGACGTCGGCCGCCTTGAGCTTGGCGCGCCGCGAGGTGAGGAACTCGCGGATCTCGTTGCGCGCGTCCATGGTCCTTACGAGCGTAGAGCCCGCACGTCGCGGCGTGGGGACCCTGCCAGGGTCACCTTCACAGGGTCTCTCAGAGCCGCGCGTTTCGTGCTTGCCTGTGGTCCATGAAAGCCACCGTCATGTACGCCGCCGGCGACGTTCGTGTCCAGGACGTCCCCGACGCGGCCATCGTCGAACCGACCGACGCGGTCGTGCGCGTCACCCGCGCCAGCATCTGCGGCAGCGACCTGTGGCCGTACGCCTCGATGGAGCGCTCGGAGAGCGGGCAGTCGATGGGCCACGAGGCCATCGGCGTCGTCGAGGACGTCGGATCGCAGGTCAAGACGATCGCGAAGGGCGACCTCGTCGTCATGCCGTTCGCCTTCTCCGACGGCACCTGCGCCTTCTGCCACGAAGGCCTGCCGACCGCCTGCGTCCACGTCGGCTTCTTCGGTGGCAACGGCATGAACGGCGCCCAGGCCGAGGCGCTGCGCATCCCGTTCGCCGACGGCACGCTGTATCCGCTGCCGGTCGGCGAGGACGACGCGCTGATGCCGTCGCTGCTGACGCTCTCAGACGTCATGGGCACCGGCCACCACGCCGCCGTCATCGCCAAGGTGGCGCCCGGCAAGCGCGCCGCGGTCGTCGGC
The DNA here is from genome assembly GCA_045805465.1 of Conexibacter sp. Classification (GTDB taxonomy): domain Bacteria; phylum Actinomycetota; class Thermoleophilia; order Solirubrobacterales; family Solirubrobacteraceae; genus Conexibacter. The sequence goes on from JBJMLB010000061.1 coordinate 31,273, forward strand.
GACGGCGCCGTCGGCCTGTGCGCCGTCATCGCCGCCAAGCGCCTCGGCGCCGAGCAGATCATCGTCATGGGCCGCCATGCGGACCGGATCGCGCTCGCCCGCGACCTCGGCGCCACCGACGTGGTCTCCGAGCGCGGCGAGGCGGCCGTCGAGCGCGTCCGCGAGCTCACCGGCGGTGAGGGCGTGCACTCGGTGCTCGAGTGCGTCGGCCACGGCGCGGCGATGGAGACCGCGATCGGCATCGCGCGCCCCGGCGGCGCCGTCGGCCGCGTCGGCGTTCCACAGCACGCCGAGATCCCCGGCTCGCTGCCGGCGTTCTACGGCAACATCACCGTCGGCGGCGGCCCCGCGCCGGTTCGGGCATACCTCGACGAGCTGCTGCCCGACGTGCTGGAGGGCCGCATCGACCCCGGCCGCGTGTTCGACCGCACCGTCAGCCTTGACGGCGTCCCAGACGGCTACCGCGCGATGGCCGACCGCGAGCGATCAAGGTCATGGTGACCCCATGAGCGGCCGCTTCGAGGGGAAGGTCGCGTTCGTCACCGGAGCGACCAGCGGCATCGGTCGCGCCACGGCGCTCGCATTCGCCCGCGAGGGTGCCAGCGTCGTGGTCGCCGACCTCGCCGCGGAGGGCAACCGCGAGACGGCTCGCATGATCGAGCAGGCCGGCGGCCAGTCGCTCGCCGTGGCCTGCGACGTCACGCGCGGCGAGGAGATCGAGGCGGCGCTCCACGCCGCGGTCGAGCGGTTCGGTCGCCTGGACATCGCCTTCAACAACGCGGGCATCGAGCAGCCGATCAAGCCCGCCGCCGAGATCAGCGACGCAGAGTGGGACCGGCTCGTGGCGGTCAACCTCCGCGGCGTCTTCCTGAGCATGAAGCACGAGATCAAGCTGATGCTTCAGCACGGCGGCGGCGCGATCGTCAACACCTCCTCAGGCGCCGGCGTCAAGGGCTTCGCGGGGCAGGCGGCCTACGCCGCCACCAAACACGGCCTCATCGGCCTCACCAAGTCGGCGGCGCTCGACTACGCCGCCTCGAACATCCGCATCAACGCGATCTGCCCCGGCATCATCGACACCGAGATGATGCGCCGCTTCACCGGCGACACCGACGAAGGCCGCGCCGCCGTCATCGCGCAAGAGCCGATCGGCCGCATGGGCCGCCCCGAGGAGATCGCCGCCGCCGTCCTGTGGCTCTGCTCAGACGAAGCCGCATTCACCGTCGGCCACGCCATGGTCGTCGATGGCGGCCAGACGGTCTGAACGAAGTTTTCCCACGAATAACCATGATCCAACGTCGCACGTTCCTAAAAGCCACCGGCGCTGCCGCGCTCGCCTTCCCGGCGATCCTCCGCGCTCAA
>JBJMLB010000062.1:0-2750 GCA_045805465.1 Conexibacter sp.
AAGGAGCCGGTCCCCGCCACTGTGACGTTCACGCGGCGATCCGCTCCGTCAAGCGCTCCCGATCCGGGCGCCGGAGGGCCCCGCCGGGACCCCGCGCTGAGCAATCTACGCCGCGACGTATCCAGGGAAGCTCGACGGCTGCGGCACCGCCAGCCCTTCGGCGCGCAGCACGTCGACGTGGGCCTCGACGGCCTCGTGCATGAAGTTCCTCCAGTCCGCTCGTTCGGCGGATGCTTCCCAGGGATGTTACGTCGGACGGAAGGGTGGTCGTGGGCGACGCGTCGAGCGACCGGCCCGCGAAGTACACTCCCGGCTCGGGCGTTCGGCGACCACATCCGCTTTTTACCTGCAAAAAGGACTGATTCGTACGATCTCTACGAACCAATTCAAGAACGGCAACCACATCGACGTCGAGGGGACGATCTTCAAGATCCTCGATTTCCAGCACGTCAAGCCCGGCAAGGGTGGGGCGTTCGTGCGGACGAAGCTGCGGCGGACGAGCGACGGGAACGTGATCGACCGCACGTTTCGCGCCGGCGAGAAGTTCCGCTCGGTGCGGACCGAGGTGCGCAAGATGCAGTTCCTCTACAGCGACGGCACCGACGCGCACTTCATGGACTCCGAGTCGTTCGAGCAGATCGCGATCCCGGAGGCGACGCTCGCCGAGCCGCTCAAGTGGACCCGCCCCAACGACGAGGTCGAGCTGCTGTCGATCGACGGCCAGCCGTCCGACCTGCAGATCCCGAGCGCGGTCGACCTCGAGGTGACCGAGACCGAGCCGGGACTGCGCGGCGACACCGCCTCGGGCGGCGGCACGAAGCGGGCGACGCTCGAGACAGGCGCCGAGGTCAACGTCCCGCTGTTCATCAACATCGGCGACAGAGTGCGCGTCGACACCCGCACCGGCGACTACGTCTCGCGCGCGTAGCGCAGTGGCCCGTCGCAGCGAGCAGCGCCGCAGAGCCGTGTTCGCGCTCTACCAGCACGACCTCACGGGGCGCCCGCTCGAGGACACGCTGCCGCGTGACGCTGCGCCCTTCACGCGTGCCCTCGCCGCAGCGACGCTGAGTCGCCAGCCGGAGCTCGACGCGTTGATCGGCCATCACGCCGAGGGCTGGGCGCTCGAGCGCATCGCGCCGCTGGAGCGCTCGATCCTGCGCGTCGCGCTGTTGGAGATGCTGCATCCGGACGAGGCGCCCGGCGAGCACCCGATTCCGCCCGAGGGCGCGATCGACGAGGCGGTCGAGACGGCGAAGGCCTACTGCGGCTCCGAGGCGCCGGGCTTCGTGAACGGGATCCTCGGCGCCGTCCTGCGCGCGCACCAGGCGGAACGCGCGACCAACGGCCGCGAGGCCTCCGCATGACCGGCGTCGACCCGCTCCAGCACCTCACCGAACAGCTCGAGCAGACGGCCGCGCAGCTGCGCAGCGGCGAGATGGAGCCGCAGCAGGCGGCCAAGCTGGTGGAGGAGTGCGCTCGGCTCGCCGGCGAAGCCGCGACCGAGCTCGACCGGCGCGTGCGGGCGGCGGCGGACGCACCCGTGCCGCACGCCGCGGGCGGCGACGCGCCCGCCCGATGAGCGTCGCCTACCCCGAAGACCTGCGCCGGCAGGTCGAGGACTACCTCGCTGGGCTGCGCTTCGTCGAGCCCGAGGCCGAGGCGGCGGCCGGACTGGAGGAGGCGATGCGCTACTCGCTGCTCGCCGGCGGCAAGCGCATACGTCCCGTGCTCGCGCTGGCCGCCGCGCGCGCGGCCGGGGCGGAGCCGGCGCGCGTGCTGCCGCTCGCGGCCGCGCTCGAGCTGATCCACACCTACTCGTTGATCCACGACGACCTCCCGGCTATGGACGACGACGACCTGCGCCGCGGTCGTCCCACCTGCCACAAGGCGTTCGGCGAGAACGTCGCGATCCTCGCCGGCGACGGCCTCTACGCGGAAGCGTTCCGCCATGTGCTGACCTGCCAGCAGGGCGATCCGGCGGCGATCCTCGCCGCCGTCGGCGAGCTCGCGGCCGCGACGGGCGTCAACGGGATGGTCGGCGGGCAGTACCTGGACGTGACCGAACGCGCGCCGGCCGGACCCGAGGGCCTGCGCACGGTTCACGCACTCAAGACGGGCAAGCTGATCGCCGCCTCGATCGTCTGCCCGCTGCGCCTCGTGCTCGTCGGCGAACCTGCGAGAATCGAGCTGTTCCGCGACTACGCAAGCGAGCTCGGCGTCTTGTTCCAGATCGTTGACGACATACTCGACGTCACCGGCAGCGACGAGCGGCTCGGGAAGCCGCAGGGCAGCGACGAGCGGCTCGGGAAGCGCACCTACGTGAGCGCGTTCGGGCTCGACGGGGCGCGCAAGCTGGCCGCCGAGTCGTATCGCAGCGCATCCGCGGCGCTCGAACGGGCGGCCCCCGGCGGCGCGACCGAGCTCGAGCAGATCACCGACTTCATCGCCACCCGCACCTCATGAGCGACTCGACCGACCACGACGACGACCGCGAGCAGATCCTTCCGCGCATCGAGCGCCCGAAGGACCTCCATGCGCTGTCCGACTCCGAGCTGACCCAGCTCGCCCAGGAGGTGCGCTGCCACATCATCGACACGGTCGGGGAGATCGGCGGGCACTTCGGCGCGAACCTCGGCACCTGCGAGCTGGCGGTCGCGCTGCACTCCCTGCTCGACTCGCCGACGGACAAGATCCTGTGGGACGTCGGCCACCAGGCCTATCCGCACAAGATCCTCACCGGCCGCCGCGAC
>JBJMLB010000063.1:0-4306 GCA_045805465.1 Conexibacter sp.
GAACGTCTACGCGGTGATCCGCGGTCCGTTCAAGGACAAGGACTCGCGTGAGCACTTCGAGGTACGCACGCACAAGCGGCTCATCGACATCCACTCGCCCACGCCGAAGACGGTCGACTCGCTTCAGCGGCTCGACCACCTGCCCGCCGGCGTCGACATCGAGATCCGGCTGGCGTCCTAGTCATGGCTGCGATCCTCGCCAAGAAGCTCGGCATGACCCAGCGCTTCCTCGACGACGGCCGCGTCGAGCGCGTCACCGTGCTCGAGGCCGGGCCGTGCCCGGTCACCGGCATCCGCACGCACGACCGCGACGGCTACGAGGCCGTCCAGCTCGCCTTCGGCGCCTGCCGCGAGAAGCAGCTCACGCGTGCCGAGCTCGGTCACCTCAAGAAGGCCGACGCATCCGCGCATCGTCACCTCGTCGAGTTCCGCGACGAGGCCGGCGAGCTGCAGATTGGCGAGACGGTCACCGTCGAGGTCTTCGCGCCTGGCCAGAAGGTCAAGATCTCCGGGACCTCGAAGGGCAAGGGCTTCCAAGGCACGATCAAGCGCCACAGATTCGCCGCCGGCCCGAAGTCCCACGGCTCGCACAACGTGCGAGCCCCGGGCTCGATCGGCGCCTCCGCCTGGCCGGCCCGCGTGATGAAGGGCATCCGCGGCCCGGGTCAGATGGGTAGCAAGCGCATCACGCAGAAGGGTCTCGAGGTCGTCGAGGTCATCGCGCAGGACAATCTGCTGCTCGTGCGCGGCGCCGTTCCCGGCCCGCGCGGCGGCACGGTGGAGGTCCGCACCGATGCCTAAGGCTCCGAGAATCGGCGGCGGCGACGTGACGCTCGACGAGGCGGTCTTCGCGGTCAAGTTCAACGGCCCGCTCGTGCACGAGGTCGTGCGCGCGGAGCTGAACGCGCTGCGTCAGGGCACGGCTGCGACCAAGACCCGCGGCAACGTCCGCGGCGGCGGCGCGAAGCCGTGGCGTCAGAAGGGCACCGGCCGCGCTCGCGCCGGCTCCTCGCGCTCTCCCATCTGGAAGGGCGGCGGCACGGTCTTCGGCCCGAGCCCTCGCCACTACACCTTCAAGGTCAACCGCAAGGCCCGCCGCGCCGCGCTGCGCAGCGCGCTGTCGGTCCACGCCGACCGCGGCTCGATCGCCGTCTTCGACGCTGCGAGCTTCGACGCTCCGTCGAGCAAGCAGGCCTCCCAGCTGCTCAACGACTGGGGTCAGCCGCTCGCGACGCTCGTGCTGCTCGACGCCGAGGAGGCCAGCGCTGGCCTCTCGTTCCGCAACCTCTGGCGCGTGCTCGTCATGCCGGTGGAGGATGCCGGCGTCGCCGACCTGATCGGGGCGGCGTCAGTGCTGATCTCAGAGGCCGCGCTCGAGCAGATCACGGCGCGCGCAAAGGGCGAGACGCCCGTCGCGGAGGAGGTCGCTTAGCCATGGACGCCAGCCAGGTCATCATCCGTCCCGTCGTCTCCGAGAAGTCGTTCGTGCAGGCGGAGATCGGCAAGTACACGTTCCGCGTCCACAGCGACGCGCACAAGACGCAGATCCGCCAGGCAGTCGAGCAGCTGTTCGACGTCAAGGTCCGCGACGTGCGCACCGTGTCGGTCAAGAGCAAGCCGAAGCGTCGCGGCATCTACGCCGGGCGCACACGCACGTGGAAGAAGGCGATCGTGCAGCTCGCACCGGGCGACACGATTCCGATCTTCCAGGGCCTGGAGGGCACCGAGTAATGCCGATTCGCAAGCCGAAGCCGACGAGCCCGGGCCGGCGCTTCGTCACCTATCCCGACTTCGCGGAGATCACGCGCAGCGAGCCGGAGAAGTCCCTCGTGGAGGGGCTGACGAAGTCCGGCGGCCGCAACGCGCGCGGACGTAAGACAGCCCGCCATCGCGGCGGCGGCGCCAAGCGCCTCTACCGCCGCATCGACTTCAAGCGCCGCAAGGACGGCGTGCCGGCCAAGGTCGCGCACATCGAGTACGACCCGAACCGCTCCGCCTACATCGCGCTGTTGCACTACGTCGACGGCGAGAAGCGCTATATCCTGGCGCCGAACAGACTCGCCGTCGGGGCGATGGTCGCGAGCGGCCCGGACGCGGAGATCCGCGTCGGCAACTGCCTCCCGCTCGAGAACATCCCCGCGGGTACGGTCGTCCACAACGTGGAGCTCACGCCCGGCCGCGGGGGCCAGCTCGGCCGCTCCGCGGGAACCGGGATCCAGCTGCTCGCGAAGGATGGCGGGATGGTCACGCTGCGCCTGCCGTCGGGCGAGATGCGCCTGGTGCGCGCGGAGTGCCGCGCGACGATCGGCACGATCGGCAACTCCGACCACCAGAACGTCAAGATCGGTAAGGCGGGTCGCAAGCGCCACCTCGGCGTGCGCCCGCAGACGCGCGGTACCGCGATGAACCCGGTCGACCACCCGCACGGTGGCGGCGAGGGCTCGACCACGCCCGGTCGTCACCCGGTGACGCCATGGGGCGTGCCGACGCTCGGGTATCGCACCCGCAAGAAGGGCAAGGCATCCGACCGCTACATCGTCCGTGGCCGCCGCCGCGGGAAGAAGCGCTAAGGGACTAGAGAATGAGCCGCTCGAGCAAGAAGGGCCCGTTCGTCGAAGAGCGCCTGATGGCGCGAATCGAGAGAATGAACGCCGCCAACACGAAGCAAATGATCAAGACCTGGTCGCGCACGTCGACGATCTTCCCCGACATGGTCGGGCACACGATCGCGGTGCACGACGGGCGCAAGCACGTGCCGGTCTTCATCAGCGAGTCGATGGTCGGGCACAAGCTCGGCGAGTTCGCGCCGACGCGCCTCTACCGTGGCCACACCCAGACCGGCAAGCGCCGCTAGTTAGAACGAATCTTCATGGCAGACGAGAAGGACACGACCGAGAACACCGAGCCCGAGGCCGCCAAGGCCCCGGTGCAGGAGACGCCGGCTGCGGAGACGCAGGTCGCTGAGGCCCCTGCGCCGAGACCGAGACGCAGAAGAGCGGCCAGAAGAGCCGAGGCCGGGTCGGACGACGACGCGACCGCTCCGAGAGCGAGAGCCAGAAGAACCGCGAGAGCGAGCGCGAGAAGAGCCGCCGCGGACAAGTCGAGAGCCGCCCCGCGCAAGCGCGACGCCGAGCCCGAGCTCGTCGTCCGCGCACAGGCCAAGTACGTCCGCTCATCCGCCCGCAAGGCCCGTCTTGTCTGCGACCACATCCGCGGCAAGTCGGTCGAGGAGGCACGTGCGATCCTCCAGTTCACGCCCCGTGCCGTGGCGCGCGACTGGAGCAAGGTGCTCGAGTCGGCCGTCGCCAACGCCGAGCACAACCACGAGCTCGACGGCGAGGACCTGTTCATCAAGGCGGCGCACGCCGACGAAGGTCCGACGCTCAAGCGCTTCCGGCCGCGCGCGATGGGTCGCGCGACGCCGATCCGCAAGCGCACCAGTCACCTCACGATCCTGCTCACGCCGAAGGAGTAACGACACCATGGGACAAAAGGTTCATCCCGAGGGACTCCGCGTGGGCTACATCCACGACTGGAAGGCGAACTGGTTCAACGAGAAGGACTTCTCCGACTACCTGTTCGAGGACATCCAGATCCGCAGACACATCATCGGCCGCCTCGCGCACGCCGGTCTTTCGGACATCACGATCCGCAAGAACGCAAACGAGGTCGAGGTCAACATCAATACGGCGCGTCCGGGCATCGTGATCGGCAAGTCCGGTTCCGAGGACGACGCGCTGCGCCGCGAATTGCACAAGATCACCAACAACCTGGTAAAGGTCAACATACTCGTGATCAAGCGGCCGGAGCTCGACGCGCGCCTCGTCGCGCAGTCGATCGCCGAGCAGCTGCAGAACCGCGTCGCCTTCCGCCGTGCGATGAAGCGCGCGCTCACGAGCGCCATGCGCTCCGGCGCGAAGGGCGTCAAGGTCCAGGTCTCCGGCCGCCTCGGCGGCGCCGAGATGGCCCGCACCGAGGGCTACTCGGACGGCCGCGTCCCGCTGCACACGCTGCGCGCGGACATCGACTACGGCTTCCACGAGGCGAGAACGACGTTCGGCCGCATCGGCGTCAAGTGCTGGATCAACAAGGGCGAGATCATGCCCGAGGGCTACACCGGCGCCGACCTCACGCAGATGGACGAGGCGCCGCAGGCGCCCGACCGCGGTCGCCGCGGTGAGCGTGGCGACGGTCGTGGTCGCGGCGGTCGTGGCGGCGGTCCGGGTGGTCGCGGTGGCGGCCCCGGCGGTCGTGGCGGCGGTCCGGGTGGTCGCGGTGGCGGCCCCGGCGGTCGTGGCGGCGGTCC
>JBJMLB010000064.1:0-5126 GCA_045805465.1 Conexibacter sp.
CGGCGGGCGACGTCACCCTTGCCGCGAGCGGCGCGCGGTTGAGATGGCAGATCGCGACGGCGAGCGCGTCGGCCGCGTGGTCGGGCTGCGGCAACTCGGGCAGCGCGAGCAGGCGCTGCACCATCTGCTGCACCTGCGCCTTCTCGGCGCGGCCGGAGCCGCAGACCGCGCTCTTGACCTGCTGCGGCGTGTAGGACCCGCACGGCAGGCCGCGCTGGCCGGCGGCGAGCAGGACCACGCCGCGCGCCTGGCCGACGGCGAGCGCCGAGCGTGCGTTGGCGCCGAAGTAGAGGTCCTCGATCGAGACCGCGAGCGGGTCGTGCTCGTCGATCAGCTCGACGACGCGCGCGTGGATCGTCGCGAGGCGCCGCTCAAGCGGCAGGCCCGCCGGCGTCTCGATCACGCCCCCGTCGAGCGCCAGCAGGCGGCCGCTGCGCTGCGCGACGACGCCGTAGCCCGTGCTGGCGGTGCCCGGGTCGATGCCGAGGACGATCATATGTTCGGGATTCTGCGCGGAGAGCCGGACGCCTTCCGGGGCTCGCAGGCGCGCGGGAACGGCGTGCCACCCGCCCGCACGGCGAGCACGTCCCACGGACCTGCGTGGGCGACGGTCGCACTGCGCACCGGAGCGTCGAGCGTCACCGCAGGCGGGCCGCCGGTGGCGGTGCTGCGCGGCGCGCGGACGAGCAGCCCGGGCCGGCTCATCGTGCGCGCGACGCGGTCGAGGCTCACGCGTAGCTCCCACGCGAGCGCCGATCCGGTCGTGTGGTTGACGGCGACCCAGCCGGCCAGCGCGCAGCGCCGCGTCGCGGCGGCGCCGCCTGACCCGGCGACGGCCGCGCGCAGATCGTCATGGGCCCGCGCGACGGCCGTTCCCTCCCGCACTTGGTCGTCGAGCGTCGCCGCACGCTCGGCGATCGGGCCGACACAGATCACGAAGACGGCGGCGGCCAGAGCGGAGAAGGCGAGCGTACGGCGCCGCGCGAGCAGGCGCAGCAGATCCATCGCCCCCACGCCCGCCAGCACCGCGACGACGGCCGCCGCAGGCAGCATGTAGCGCGCCACACCCGAGTAGCCCGCCGCCGTCATCGCGGCCACGAGCCCGAACCACGCAAGCGCGCCGCCGGCGAGGACGTACTGCGCCGGCTCGCGCTCGCGCACGAACAGCGCGACGAGCACCAGCAGCCACACAGGTCCGACCGGCAGCTCGTAGCCGCGGCTCAGCGCTGTGCCCGCGCTCGGCTGATCGCCGATGTCGACCTGCGCGGTCGCGCTGGCCGCGAACGGATCTCCCGCCAGCCCCGGCAGCCCGATCCACAGCAGCGGCAGCAGCGCCAGCCCGCCGAGCAGCAGCGCGCGCCCGCGGGCGTCCTCGTGGCGCCACAACCACACCGCATAGAGCGCGACGAACGGCGCCGCCTCCGGGCGGATCAGCGCCGCGGCGACGCCGAGCGCAAACGCGGTCCGGCGCGCGCCGGCGAGATGGCGCTCGACCGCCCACAGCACGGCCGCGAGCAGCAGCGGCTCCGACGCGCCCCGCCAGGCGAGCGAGACGACGTCGGAGAGCAGCAGAACGAACAGGGCGGCGATCGCGCCGGCCAGCGCCCCATCGAGACGCCGCCCGAGTGCGAACGCGCCGGCCAGCGCGAGCAGCAGCCCGGTCCGCGCCACGAGCAGCCACAGCTCGGGGGCAGCGTCGCCGGCGAGCGAGAACGGCGCCGTGAAGAGGACGGGCAACGGCTTCCACGAGGGGCCGCCCGCGAGCCCGAACGGCTCGCCTCCGGCACCCGGCATCAGCTCGCGCCCCCACACGATCCAGGCGAACGGGTCGTAGCTCGGGCTCGACGGCGCCAGCAGGGTCAGCGCGGCGAGCGCGAGGCACGCGGCGACGAGCGCGATCGCCGCTCGCATCCGCGCGTCAGCCGGCCAGCTTCTCGAGCAGCTCGGCGTCGACGTCGAAGTTCGCGTGGACCGCGTTGACGTCGTCGTTCTCCTCCAGCGCGTCGAGCAGGCGCAGCAGGCTGCCGGCGTGCTGCTCGTCGAGCGTCACGCGCGTCTTCGGGCGCTGCGTGACCTCGGCGGTGCCGATTTCGATCCCCGCCTGCTCGATCGCCGCGCGCACGGCGGCGAGGTCGGCCGGTTGTGCGAGGACCTCGAAGACGTCTTCGTCCTGGGCGATGTCCTCGGCGCCGGCGTCGATCGCGACGATCAGGTCGTCCTCGCTCCAGCGCTCCGCGTCGACCGTCACGACGCCGGTCTTGTCGAACAGGTAGGCGACCGAGCCGGGCTCGCCGAGGCTGCCGCCGTGCTTGGAGAGGATGTGGCGCACGTCGGAGCCGGTGCGGTTGCGGTTGTCGGTCACCGCCTCGATCAGGAGTGCGACGCCGCCGGGGCCGTAGCCCTCGTAGACGATCGACTCGATCGCGTCGGCGTCGGCGCCCTCGCCGGTGCCCTTGGCGATCGCGCGCTCGATGTTGTCCTTCGGCATCGAGGCGTCCTTCGCCTTCTGGACCGCGTTCCCGAGCGCAGCGTTCGTCTCGGGATCACCGCCGCCGTCTTTCGCCGCGACCGTGATGGCGCGTGCGAGCTTCGTGAAGGCCGCGCCGCGTCTGGCGTCGACGATCGCCTTCTTGTGCTTGATCCCCGCCCACTTGGAATGTCCGGCCATGGGGCGGAAGGATAGTCGTCAGGCCAGCGCCGACGGGTGCGCGCGGTACCAGTCGATGGTGCGGCGGAGGCCCTCGTCGAGCCCGACGCGCGGCTGCCAGCCCGTCAGGCTGCGCAGCTTCGCGGCGTCGACGTACTGGCGGTCGATCTCGCCGTCGGGCGTACCGCTGCCGCGCACGTCGGGCTCGACGTCGGTGCCGGCCAGCGCGCAGATGCGCGCGACGACGTCGCGCACCGCGTGCGGCTGCCCGCCGCCTGCGTTGAACGCCTCGCCGCGGGCGCCCTCGCCGTCCAGCGCCTCGGCGAGCTGCAGGTACGCCTCGACCGCGTCCTCGACGTAGAGGAAGTCGCGCTCGGGCGAGCCGTCGGAGCGGATGACCGGCGCGCGGCCGGCGAGCGCGGCGCCGACCGCCTCGGGGATCAGACGCGAGCGGTTGAGGTCGCCGCCGCCATAGAGGTTCGCGAAGCGGGTGACTGCCACCGGCAGGCCGAAGGTGTGCCAGTAGGAGCGGGCGATCATGTCCGTCGCCGCCTTGCTGACGTCGTACGGGTAGCGCGGGTCGAGCGGCATCTCCTCGCGGTACGGGAGCGTCGCGCTCGCGCCGTAGGCCTTGTCGGACGCTGCCACCACGACGCGCTGCGCGCCGTGCAGCCGGCACGCCTCCAGCAGCGTCCACGTGCCGCGGACGTTGGACTCGAACGTCGCCAGCGGCGAGCGGTTCGCCGTTCCGACGATCGTCTGCGCGGCGAGGTGGAAGACGGTGTCGACCTCGTACTCGCCGAGCGCGCGGGCGACGAGCCCGTCGTCGTTGAGGTCGCCGTGAACGACGTCGAGCGCGTCCTCCACGGCGTCGAGCAGCAGCGCCGAGCGCGGCGCGCGGTCGCGCTGCAGGACGACGACGCGGTCTCCTCGGTCCGCGAGCGCGCGCGTGAGCCACGCGCCGAGCAATCCGTAGGCGCCGGTGACGAAGACGGTGCGGCTCATACGGGGAGGCGCGCTTTCCACGGCGCCAGCCCCTGCGCCCACAGGTCGTTCAGCAGGACCGCGTCCTTGTACGTGTCCATGCAGTCCCAGAAGCCCTCGTGGCGAAACGCGTGCAGCTGCCCGTCGGCGGCGAGACGCTCCAGCGGTTCGCGCTCCAGGACGCTGTCCTCCGAAAGGTAGGCGGCCACGCCGGGCTCAAAGACGAAGAAGCCGCCGTTGGCCCACTGCTCCGCGCGCGGCTTCTCCTGGAAGCCGGCCACCCGGCCGTCGTCTGCGATCTGCGCGACGCCGAACTGCAGCTCGGGCCTCACCACCGTCACCGTCGCCAGATCCCCGTGCGCACCGTGCGCGGCGAGCAGCGCATGCAGGTCGATGTCGGCGACGCCGTCGGCGTAGGTGGCGCAGAAGGGCCGATCGCCGAGCCGGCGGGCGGCGGCGAGCACGCGACCGCCCGTCGGCGTGTCGAGGCCGGTGTCGAGGCACTCGACGCCGACGCCGTCGGGCCACTCCTCGTCGCGCGCGAACTGCGCGACCAGCTCGCCCTTGTAGCCGGTGCAGAGGAGAAAGCGGCGGAAGCCCTGCGCTGCGTAGATCTGGATCACGTGCCAGACGATCGGGCGGCCGCCGATCTCCACGAGCGGCTTCGGGATCGACTGGGTGCGCTCCTGCAGCCGCGTGCCGCGTCCGCCGCAGAGGATCACAACGGTCAGCTCGCGCGGGTCCATCGCGCGGATCTTGCCAAAGGGATCTGGCGGCGGCGCCGTGCGAGCCCTCCGCGGCGGCGCCGCGTAGGATGCGCGGCCATGCCCACCGCCTCCCCGAGCATCTTCAAGGCGTACGACATCCGCGGCATCGCGGGTCAGGACATCGACGGCGACGTCGCCGAGCTGATCGGCCGCGCCTTCGCGCACGTCCTCTCGCAGCTGTCCGGCAAGCCGATCGGCGACCTGCGCGTCGGCGTCGGCCGCGACATGCGCCTGACCGCGCCCGAGCTGTCAGCCCGATACATGAACGGCCTCGTCGCCGAGGGCGTCGCCGTGCTCGACGCCGGGATGGTCGGGACCGAGATGCTCTACTGGCTCGTCGGCTCGCGCGAGCTGGACGGCGGGCTGATGTGCACCGCCTCGCACAACCCGAAGGCGTACACGGGCGCGAAACTCGTGCGCGAGGGCGCGCTGGCGCTGTCCGGTGACGAGGGCATCCAGGACATCCGCCGCCTGATCGAGGCGGGGATCCCGGACTCCCCTGCCGCCGGCTCCGGCTCGGTCGAGCAGGTCGACCTGTATGCGCCGTTCCACAAGACCGCGCTCGCGCTCGTCGAGACGAGCGCAATCAAGCCGCTGAAGGTCGTGGTCGACGGCGGCAACGGCATGGCCGGCCCGATGGTCGGACCGCTGCTCGAGCGCCTGCCGATCGAGTTGATCCAGACGTTCTGGACGCCGGACGGCAACTTCCCCGAGCACGGCCCCAACCC
>JBJMLB010000065.1:0-10099 GCA_045805465.1 Conexibacter sp.
CTTGCCGGCGAGCATCACGTCGCTCGCGCGCAGGATGCCGTCGGTGAGCGAGTGCCGGCAGCCGTACAGGTTGTCGAACTTCGACTTCGTCACGGCGTCGTTCACGTTGATCGCCGGGAAGCGCAGCGTCCCCGCGTTCATCATCTCGTACAGGCGGTGCACGCCCGTCGTCGTCTCCTCACTCACGCCGCGCACGCTCGCGATCACCTTCGTCCAGCGGCCCGGATTCTTCTGTGACTCCGCGCGCAGCAGGTCGAGAATGACGCCCCACTCTTCCGGATCCTTCTCCTCGTCGAATGCGGGGATCGCGCCCGCTGCCTCGTACTCGGCGCCCTTGTGCACGAGCATCGTCGCGTCGCCGCCGTCGTCGAGGATCATGTTCGGACCGTCCTCGCCCGGCCAAGCGAGCGCCTGGTCGGTGCACCACCAGTACTCCTCGAGCGTCTCGCCCTTCCAGGCGAAGACAGGGACGCCGCGCGGGTCCTCGGGCGTGCCCTCCGGCCCGACGGCGACTGCAGCGGCCGCGTGGTCCTGCGTCGAGAAGATGTTGCAGGAGACCCAGCGGACCTCGGCGCCGAGCGCCGTAAGCGTCTCGATCAGGACCGCCGTCTGGATCGTCATGTGCAGGGAGCCCATGATGCGCGCGCCCTTGAGCGGCTGCGACGCCGCGAACTCCTCGCGGATCGACATCAGGCCCGGCATCTCGTGCTCGGCGAGGCGGATCTCCTTGCGGCCGAAGTCGGCGAGCGACAGGTCGGCAACCTTGAAGTCGGTCTTGCTCGAAAGGGCGGTCATCGTGGCGCGGTCTCCATGGCGTGGTGGTGGGCGTCGGTGGTGGTGTCGGTCGCGATGGCGGAACCGGCGGGCGCGGCGGCGGCGAGCAGCCTCTGGTGCTTCTCCTGCTCCCAGCGCATCCAGTCGGCGGCGTCGACGTGCTCCGGACGGTGCGGCTCCGCCTCGAACCACTCCTCGACCGCCTCGCGCAGGTCGGCGTCGCGCTGCATCCGCAGGGCGAAGCCGATCTCCGAGAGGCCGACGTCGAAGCGTTCGAGCAGCTCCCGCAACGTCCGCAGGCGCTGCAGCTCGGCCGGTCCGTACAGCCGGTAGCCGGACTGCGAGCGCTCGGGCACGACGAGCTCGCTGCGCTCGACGTACCGCAGCATCCGCGCCGACCAGCCGGTCGTCTCGGCCGCCTCGTGGATCGTCAGCGCATCGTCGCCCGCCATCAGGCGACCAACCTTACCAGAGGCGTGTCAAGGTTTTGGGCCCTACGGGCGGGCGTCGATCGCGTCGACTGCACCCGACTCGAGATAGGCGACCTCGTACACCAGCGCGCCGCTGCGAGCCACCGTGCGCTCGCTCAGCAGCCGCGAGGTGCGCGGGTCGAACACGAGCTCGCGCCGTCGACCCTCGTCGGCCTGCACCACGCCGATTCCCACGCGCCCCTGCGCGTCGCGCATCTCGCCCAGCAGCTCGACGTCCGGCAGGCGCGCCGCCACGCGGTAGAGCGCCGCGCGCAGGTCGGACGGCAGCGGGGGCGCAGCGCGCAGCCAGTCGCCGACGATCGTGAACATCTCGTGCGTGCGATCGGCGACGGGAAGCTCGTTGCCCTGTGCCCAAGCGGTCCCCGCACGCTCGATCGTGCGATAGAGCGCGTCAGTCGCGCGCGGGAGCGCAAGCACCTGCTCGTGTGTGAGCTCCTCGGGGAAGAACGTATAGGTCAGCGCGCCACGAAAGGCGTGCTCCTCGGTGCGCCCGCCGGGCAGCTCGCGTCTGACGAACCGGCTCTCGCCGTCGAGCGAGGCCCAGTCTTCGCGAACCCAGCCCTCGTCGTCGTACCGCGGCTGGAAGCTCTGGGTGCGGACGTACCAGAACTGGCCGGGCTTCAACGCGACGTCCGGCTGCTGCTCGGCGACGACCGCGGCGTTGCGCAGCGCCTGCGCGGCAGTCGCCGCGTCCGGAGCAACCACGCCGCCCGAGCCGAGCCCGAGCACGAGCGCCGCGGCAATCGCGGCCCCGGCGAGGGCAAGTCCACCGGCGACCAAGCGCCGGCGGCGCGGCGCGCGGCCGCCGCAGCGAGCGGACATCCGGTCGGGCGTCGCGGCCGCTTCGATGCGCTCCATGAGCGCGGTGCGCGCGGCATCGCGCACCGCGTCCGGGACGGTGACGTCGGCGACGCGGAAGGTCCGCAGACGATCGAGCTCGATGCTCATCGGGTCTCCTCTCGCACGGGCTCGGCGGCCATGGCCTGGACGGTGGGCTCGTCCATGTCTTCTTGACAGTGCTCGAGCAGGCGCCGGACGACGCCTCGTGCGCGGTGCAACCGCGAGCGCACCGTCCCGACGGGCACCTCGAGCGCCTCGGCGATCTGCTCGTACGTCAGGTCGGACCACGCATGCAGCAGCAACGCGTCGCGCTCCCCCGGTCCGAGCGAAGCGAGCGCCGTGGCGAGCGCGCCGGTCGCGGCGCGCGCGTCGAGCCGGGCGTCCACCGCTTCGAGGTCGGGGAGCTCGCCCCCGTGCATGGCGGAGCGCGCGTAAGCGCGCAGGCGCCGCTCCTCCGCTCGCCGGTGGCGGCGCAGCAGGTTCGTCGCGATCCCGTACAACCACGGCCGGGCATCGGCGTGCGTCGCGTCGTAGCGGATGCGGGAATCGAACGCCTGCAGGAACGTCTCGGCCGCGAGCTCGTCGCCGAGCGACGGCTCGATGCGGCGCCGCAGGAATCCCGCGATCGCGTCGTAGTGCCGGTCGAACAGCTCGGCGAACGCCTCTGGGTGCTCGTGCGAAGCCGCGATGGCCTCGGCGTCGGAGGGCGGCAAGCGCCCACCTCCTCGGATCGGTTGGAGGACCTACTCCTCCTTGCCCGATCCCGGCCGCGCGGTTCTCAGCCGCCGATCAGCGCGCCCTTGAGCCGCTCGATCGCGTCGACCGGCGTCGGGTCGATCCCGCGCAGGACGGCGAGGTAGAGCGAGACGAGGTCGCCGAGCAGCACGAGCGAGACGAGCCGCTCGAGACGCGTCTCGCCGCGGCTCTCGACGCGGAACGAGGCCGCGGCGTTCGCGCCGATCAGACCGCGCGTCAGCTCGATCCGCTGGCGGATGCGCGGGTGCAGGTCCGAATCGTCGAGGAACAGCGCGCTGAACTGCCCGAGCTCGGCCGCGCCGGCCCAGCCGGCGATCTCGTTGTGGTCGAGCTCCGGCAGCTCGGCGGAGTGCGCGGGGATCTTCGCGTTCTCGTTGAGCTGCGTCTTCCAGCGGTAGGCGATCGGTGCCGTGAGGCCGGCGCCGGCGACCTGCGGGATCGTCCCGAGCAGCCCGCGCGCGAGCTGCTTCGGCAGCGAGTCCTCGGCGCCGTCGGGCCCCCACTCGGCGACGAGCTCCTCCGTGTGGGCGGCCGCGACGTCGATCTCGGAGTGCAGCGATTCGGCTGCGCCGCACGACGCGGCGACCTCGAGCGCGATCACGAGCGCGTAGCCGACGGCGGCGCGCGGCTGGAACGCACCCGGGAGCGGGATCACCGGGACGCCCTCCTCGCGCGCGGCGGCGGCGAGCTTGCCGCCTGTCGTTGCGGCGACGCGGCGGGCGCCGAGCGCGCCGGCCGCCTCGAAGGCGGCGAGCGTCTCCTCCGTGTTGCCGGAGTAGCTCGCGCACAGCACGGTCGCGTCGGGCGTCGTCCACGCCGGCACGCCGTAGTCGCGCATGACGATGATCGGACGCGAGGCGCGGTCGCCGAGCGCCGCACGAGCGAGCGCGCCGCCGATCGCCGAGCCACCCATGCCGGCGACGATCAGTCCGCCGGGGGCGTCGTGTCGCTCGAGCTTCGCTGACTCGACGCGCCACAGCGCGTCGCGCAGATGCTCCGGCAGCGCGAGGATGTCGTCGATCTGCTTCGAAGCGTCGACCGCGTCGATCGCGTCGCGGGTGAGGGGGGCCGATTCGCTCAAAACTTGATCGCTCCGTCCGGAAGGGACACGTTGGGGGACAGTCGTGCGCCGGCTGCAAGCTGGTTGTCGGCGCCGAGCGTGACGCACTCGCCGAGCACGACGCGCTCGCCGAGGCGGCAGTGCGCGCCGACGCGTGCGCCGGGACCGACGATGCAGTGGGTCAGGTGCGCGTGCGGGCCGATCACGGCGCCGTCGAGTACGACGGAGCCGTCGACGTGCGCACCCTCGGCGATCTCGACGCCGCGGCCGAGCACGCTGCGTCCGGTGACGAGCGCGCCCTCGGCGATGCGCGCCTGCTCGCCCACGAGCGCCGGGCCGACGACGCGGCCGCGCAGCTCCGCGCCGTCGCCGATCGACAGCTGTGAAGCGTCGTAGGCCTCGGTGACGCTCGTCTTGACGGCGCCGTCGAGGATGTCGTACGTCGCCTGCAGGTAGCGGTCGGGCGTCCCGATGTCGAGCCAGTAGGCGGACGCCTCGTAGCCGTAAAGACCGGCGTCGACCAGCGTCGGGAAGACCTCGCGCTCGATCGAGACGTGCTCGCCTCTCGGCACGTCCGCGAGCACGTCGCGGTGCAGCACGTAGGCGCCGGCGTTGATGAGGTTCGTATCGATCTGGTCAGGGCTCGGCTTCTCGAGGAACTCGCTGACGCTCATGTCGCCGTTGCGGCGCACGAGGCCGTAGGCGGACGGATCCTCGACCGGCACCAGCGCGAGCGTCGCGCGCGCGTCGGTGGCCTCGTGCTGGGCAAGCTGCGCGGTCAGGTCGATGTCGGTCAGCACGTCGCCGTTGAGCATCAGGAAGCGCTCGTCGAGCAGGTCCTCGGCGAACTTGACCGCACCGCCGGTGCCGAGCGGTCTCGGCTCTTCGACGTAGCGCAGCCGCATCCCGTAGGCAGACCCGTCGCCGAGCACGTTGTGGACGCCGGAGGCCATGAACCCGCACGAGATGACGACGTCGTCGACGCCGTGGCCGCGCAGCCATTCGAGCATGAACGCGATGAAGGGCCGGTCGACGAGCGGCACGACCGGCTTGGGCACGGTCGAGGTGAGCGGCCGCAGCCGCGTGCCCTCCCCACCGGCGAGGATCAGTGCCTGCATGTCAGGACCTTCCCCCGGTGGCGGCAGCCGCCCGTTGCGGGCTGCGGCCGATGCCCTCGAAGGAGAAGCCCGCTGCTCGGACGGCGTCGGGATCGAGCACGTTGCGCCCGTCGATCACGAGGCCCCCGCTCATCCGCCGCGCGGCGGTGTCCCAGTCGAGCGTCTTGAACTCGGGCCACTCGGTCACGAGCACGACCGCGTCCGCGCCGTCGAGCGCCTCGAGCGCGCTCGGTGCGAAGTGCACGCCGGGCATCAGCCGCCGCGCTTCCTCCTCGGCGACCGGGTCGTATGCGCGCACGACGGCGCCGTCGGCCTGCAGCCGCGCCGCGAGCACGAGCGAGGAGGCCTCGCGCATGTCGTCGGTGTCGGGCTTGAAGGCGACGCCGAGCAGCGCGACGGTCTTGCCGACGAGCGAGCCGAGGTGCTTCTGCAGCTTCGAGATCACGCGCCGCTTCTGCAGCTCGTTGACCTCGATCACGGCCGTCAGCAGCTGGAAGTGGTACCCGGAGTTGCCGGCGAGCTGCTTGAGCGCGCTGACGTCCTTGGGGAAGCAGGAGCCGCCGAAGCCGATCCCCGGGCGCAGAAAGTGGCGGCCGATGCGCTCGTCGAGGCCCATGCCCTTCGCGACCTCGAGCACGTCGGCTCCGGTCTCCTCGCAGACGTTCGCGATCTCGTTGATGAACGAGATCTTCGTCGCGAGGAAGGCGTTGGAGGCGAGCTTGACCATCTCGGCGCTCGCCACGTCGGTGCGCACGAGCGGCGCGCCGAGCGGCGCGTAGAGCTCGCACACGGCATCGCCGGCCCAGTCGCCATCGTCGCCGACGACGACGCGGTCCGGCTTGCGGAAGTCGGCCAGCGCCGTCCCCTCCTTGAGGAACTCCGGGCAGGAGACGTAGCGGAAGCCGTCCTTGCCGCGCTCGGCGAACGTGCGCCGGATCGACGCGCCGGTGCCGACGGGCACGGTCGACTTCATCACGAGCGCGTGTCTGTCGGACGGCGGCATCGCATCCACGACCGCGTGGACGGCTGACAGGTCGGCGTCGCCGGAGTAGGTCGGCGGCGTGCCGACGGCGACGAACAGCAGGCGGGCGTGCTCGAGCGCAGGGGCCAACTCGGTCGAGAAGTGCAGTCGCTCGCGGTTCGCGGCGATCGACTCGGCGAGGCCCGGCTCGTAGATCGGAATCTCGCCGCGCTCGAGCCGCGCCACCTTGGCGGCGTCGATGTCGACGCAGAAGACCTCGTTGCCGAGCTCGGCGAAACCCGCCGCCGTGACGAGGCCCACGTAGCCGGTGCCGATGACCGCGATCGGTTCGCGCGGGGGAGTCATGCGGCGGCGAAGACTACTAGCGCAGCGGTCAGCAACCCTGTGCGATCAACGACCGCCGAGACGCGTGAGTGAGCCGGCGATTGCGAGCATCTGGTCGTTGGTGAGTCTCTCCTGCAGCGTGTTCTGCACCCAGTAGGCGCCCTTGGACGTCTTCCAGCCGACCGTTCGCAGCTGCTTGCCGTCGTAGAACAGCAGCAGTCTCTTGCCGTTGACCGTGCGCGTGTCGCTGGACGGATTGCTCAGGATCGGCGGGTCCGTCCAGCGCGTGCCCTGGATGCCGTAGTAGTTGCCGTCGTTGACGTTGTAGGCGACGACGAAGCGATAGGCCGCCTTCATCTTCCCGTCGGGCGCCTTGATCCGGTAGGCGCGCGGATACTCCAGCCGGCCTCTCGCGTCACGCGCGGGCGCCTCGTACTGCGTTCCCGCGGCGAGCAGCTTCGGGTAGTAGACGGGGAGCTTCATCGCCCCGAGCTGGATCGCGTAGTCCTCGCCCGTCGTCTGTGCGTTCACGAGGCCGTCGAGGCTCGGGCCGCGGGACTTGCGTCGCTTGCCGCCGTTGCCGCCGCGCCTGCCGCCGCCTCCGCCGCCGCCCGCCTTCGGCTCGGCGGGCGGGGGCGAGAGAAACTCGTGGCGGACCTGGGAGAGGACCTCCGGCGACGCCGTGACGAACGAGCCGGCGGTGCTGTTCTCGTACGTCGCGGGGAAGTGGACCTCGCGGATCGGGTGGCTTGCGGAGTAACCCGCAAGGTAGATCAGGCGCAGCACTTCCTCCTTGGACTGCAGCGAGGCGTCGGTGCGCACGAAGTTGCCGATCCGCTTCGTGAGCTTGTGCGGGTCGGCGAGGAAGCTGCTGACGCCGTACTGCGACTTCGCCTGGCGCAGGAAGTCCTGCTGGCGCGCGGCCCGCACGAAGTCGTTGTCGAGGTGGCGGAAGCGCACGTAGTCGAGCGCCTGCTGGCCGCACAGCTTCTGGTAGCCGGGCGAGACGTTGATCTCGGCGTACTGCGCGGACGCCTGCAGGCCAACGTTCGAGTGGTAGTACCAGCGGTCGACGTCGACGTAGACGCAGCCGATCGCGTCGACCGCCGCCTTGAAGCTTCTGAAGTTGACGTTGATGATGTGGTTGATCGGGATCCGCAGCATGCGGCTGATCACCTTCGCCGTCAGCACCTCGCCGCCGTCGGTGTACGTCTCGTTGATCTTCGCCCCGACGCGCAGCCCCCTGCCGGGGACCGTGAAGTCGACCTTCAGGTCGCGCGGGATCGAGAGGACGGTCGTCGCGTTCGCGTCGGGGTCGAGCCGCACGAGGATCATCGTGTCCGAGCGCGCGTTTCTGGTGTCGTCGCCGAAGCGGTGGTCCGAGCCGATCAGCAGCAGCGTCTGCGGGTCGCCCGCCTGCGCGCGCGAGATGACGGCGTCCGCACCCTTGATCGTGCCGCCCTGCTTGAGGTCGTCGACGAAGCCCTGCACGGTGTTGAGGCCGACGGTGGCGGTCACGCCGGCGCTCAGCACCACGATCGCGAGCCCGGCGAGCAGGAACTTGAGCCACATCCCCCCGCGGCCCGGGAACTCGGGCGGTTGCGGCGCCGGCTCCAGGCTCACGCCAGTCCCCCGTCGATCGCGGTCAGGCCGCTCGCGCCGGTGGTGCGCTCGCGCGCGAGCCACTCCGGCAGCGTCCGCACGAAGCCGGTGAGCGCGTCGCGGTAGCCGCCCAGCGAGGACAGCGACACCCACTCCTCGGGGCCGTGATGGCCGCCGCCGGTGGGACCGAACTCGACCGCTGGTATGCCGGCCTCGAGGAACGAGATCGCGTCGGAGGCGCCGTCGCGTCCGACGCTCAGCGCCTCGCCCTCGATCGTGCGCGAGACCGCGTCGCGCAGCGCGCGCACGTACGGGTTCGTGCGCTCCACGTGCGCGGGCGCCCGCATCAGCGTCTTGGCGACGGTCACGTCCGGCAGCGAGCGGATCTGCGCGAGGATCGCGCCCGGGTCCTGTCCGGGCAGGTAGCGGACGTCGACGACCATCTCGCAGCGGTCGGGGACCTTGTTGAAGACGTCGCCGCCCTCGATCCGGCCGAGGTTGATCGACGGGCGGTCGAACAGCTCGGAAGACTCACGCGCGAAGTCCATCGCCTCGATGCGCCGGAAGACGTCGAACGCCTTCAGCACGGCGCTGTCCCCCAGCCACGGTGTCGAGCCGTGCGCAGCGCGGCCGTGGACCTCGATGCGCATCGCCAGCACGCCCTTCGCCTCGATCCCGATGTGCAGGTTCGTCGGCTCGCCGGTGATTGCGAAGTCCGCGCGCATGCCGGCCCGCACGAGCTCGTCGGTTGAGCGTTCGTCGACGTCCTCGGCCTCCTCGTCGGGCACGCACAGGAAGCGCACGCGCACCTGGTCCTGCTCGGCGCAGTCCTTGACCGCGCACATCATCGCCGCGAGGCCGCCCTTCATATCGTAGGCGCCGCGCCCGATCAGCCGATCGCCCTCGACGCGCGGCTCGTACTGCTCCTCGTGGCCGGGCACGACGTCGAGGTGGCCGTGCAGGAGGACGGTCGGACCGTCCTCCGCCCCTACGTCTGCCACGAGTACCGGCAGCCCGTTGTGGGCGTGCTCGCGCACCTCAATCTCGCGCGCCTCGAGCCAGCCCTTCACGAACGCCGCCGCCGCCGCAAGCTCCTCGGGGCGGGACGTGTCATAGGAGATGAGCCGCTCGGCGAGCGCGCGTTCGTCGACCACGATCGAGACAGGATAGGGAGCCGCTCGGTCCGCCTGGCCGATGCGCGACGAGTTCTGGGTCTGTGGGACCCGGAGAACGTCGCGCATCCGGGACCGGCGGCGCTAAGGGCGGCTCAGCCGCCCTCTGCGATCCGCTGGAACGCCTCCCAGCGGCGTCTGTCGCGAGCGGCGAGGCGCTGCTGCTCGGAGCCCGCCTCTGCTCTCGCGTAGGCGTCCTCGGCGGCGCGCAGCTTCTCGCTCAGATCGGTCGCGTCGAGCTGCGACGGGGTGTGCGCATCCTCGACGAGGATCAGCGCACGCCCGTCGGCCACCTGCAGGTAGCCCTCGCCCTGCGCGAAGCGCACGATCTCCGACTCGCTGCGGTACAGCCGCAGCTCGGTCGGGTCGAGCATCGCCAGCAGCGGCGTGTGGTTGGCGAGGATGCCGATCGAGCCCGTCGCGGTGCGCGTCGAGACCATCTCGACCTCGTCGTTGAAGACCTCGCCCTCGGGGGTGAGGACCTCGACCGGGAACTTCGTGCGGGCCATGAGCGCTTCGCCTAGCCTCTCGCCGCCGCGACGACGTCGTCGATCGTGCCCTTGAGCAGGAAGACGCGCTCCGGGAGCTCGTCGTGCTTGCCCTCGATGATCTCCTTGAAGCCGCGGATCGTCTCGGCGATCGGGACGTAGGCGCCCGGCGTCCCCGTGAACTGCTCGGCGACGTTGAACGGCTGCGAGAGGAAGCGCTCGACCTTGCGCGCACGCTGGACGATCAGCTTGTCCTCGTCGGAGAGCTCGTCGATCCCGAGGATCGCGATGATGTCCTGCAGCTCCTTGTAGCGCTGGAGGATCTGCTTGACCTCGTTGGCGACGGTGTAGTGCTCCTCACCGAGGATGTCCGGCTTGAGGATCGTCGACGTCGAGTCCAGCGGGTCCACCGCCGGGTAGATGCCCTTCTCGGAGATCGCGCGCGAGAGCACCGTCGTGGCGTTGAGGTGCGCGAACGCGGACGCCGGCGCC
>JBJMLB010000066.1:0-5269 GCA_045805465.1 Conexibacter sp.
GGCCGCCGGTCGCACTGCGGTGCTCGTCGCCTGGGACGGCGCCGTCCACGGCGTCCTGGTCGTGGGCGACACGGTCAAGCCCAGCAGCGGACCGGCCGTCCGGGCGTTGCGCGACCTCGGCCTGCGGCCCGTCCTGCTGACCGGCGACAACGCGGCGACGGCTGCGGCCGTGGCGGCCGAGGTCGGGATCGACGCCGGCGACGTGATCGCCGAGGTGCTGCCTGCCGACAAGGCGACCGTCGTGCAGCGACTGCAAGCCGAGGGCCGGGTCGTCGCAATGGTTGGCGACGGCGTCAACGACGCGCCCGCGCTCGCACAGGCCGACCTCGGCCTCGCGATCGGGACCGGTACCGACGTGGCGATCGAGGCGTCGGACCTGACGCTCGTCTCCGGCGACCTGCGCTCGGCCGCCGACGCGATCCGCCTCTCGCGCGCGACGCTGCGCACGATCAAGCAGAACCTGGGTTGGGCCTTCGGCTACAACGTCGCCGCGCTGCCGCTCGCTGCCGCCGGGCTGCTCAACCCGCTGATCGCCGGGGCGGCGATGGCGTTCTCGTCCGTCTCCGTGGTGCTGAACGCCCTGCGGCTGCGCCGCTTCGGGCGTCGTCGCGCGCGCGGCTGAGGACCAGCCTCGCGGAAGCGTCCAGGCCTGGGGAAGGATCGTCGCGGGACGGGGTCCTGTTGAGGTGAACCCGACCTCAGGAGGCGCCGATGCCCGTTCCCATCTCCACCATCCGCCGCTGGAGCCTGCTCGCCGCAGCGCTGCTGCTCGTCAGCGGCGTGCTCGCCGCATGCGGCGGCGGGTCGAGCGACAACAGCTCGACATCCGGCGGCGCCAGCACGAGCGCACCATCCAGCAGCAGCTCGCCGAGCACGAGCGGCGCCGGCGGCGGCAGCGGCGCGCTCGACATCAGCGCGACCGAGACCAGCGGCCTCGGCTTCTCGCAGAGATCCCTCACCGCCAGATCGGGCTCCGTGACGCTCACGCTCGACAACGGCAGCGACAACTCCCTCCCTCACGCGATCGCGATCGAGGGCAACGGCGTCGACAAGGACGGCCAGGTCGCCCAGCCCGGCGGCACCTCCACCGTGACGGTGAGACTGAAGCCCGGCAGATACACCTTTTACTGCCCGGTCGACGGCCACGAGGACCAGGGGATGAAGGGGACGTTGACCGTCAGCTAGGGGGATCAGCGGGGGCGGCGGCCGGCAGGCCGACCGCGCTGCCGCCCCCGCTCCGCGTGCCACTCCGCCAGCGTGCGGTGGTGGGCGCTGCGGTAGCACGTGCGCGCCATCGCGAACGGCGTCGGGGCGCCGCGGTCGGTCAGCAAGATCGCGGGCAGCCACGGCGCGTTCGCCCCGCCGACCGGCGCGTCCGGCAGCGGCTGGCCCTCGACGGGATGCTCGATCCGGCCGCCGAACAGCGCCAGGTTCACGGCGCCGGCGACATCGAGCGCGGCGCTCGGTGACAGCACTCCGCGGTAGCGAGCGCGGCGCAGCTCGCTCGCGAGCGCTTGCGAGGCGGCGTGATCGCCGATGGCGATCGCCGGGTCGAGC
The DNA here is from genome assembly GCA_045805465.1 of Conexibacter sp. GTDB lineage: Bacteria > Actinomycetota > Thermoleophilia > Solirubrobacterales > Solirubrobacteraceae > Conexibacter. The sequence goes on from JBJMLB010000066.1 coordinate 1,558, forward strand.
CCGCAGGCCTCCCACTTGTCGAACGTCGACAGGTCGGCGATCCGGTCCGCCGACACGCGCAGTTGCCAGAGGCTGCGGTGGTCGGCGACGCGATCGGCCTCCGTGCGCAACGCCTCGTAGCGGACTCGCTCCGCCCACGCGCCGTCGCTCGACAGCGCGAGGTACTGCACGAGTGACTCCCCCTCGCGGTGCCACCGACCGGACTCCTGGCGCAGCGTCGTGCTACCTGCCCCGTACCACAGCGGCGGCACTCCCTGCGCGACGTGTCGATACGCGACCCAGCGCCCGGTGGCCGCCGCGGGCTCAGACGTCCAACTGGGCACGGCCGCCTCGCGCCAGAGACAGCAGCAGAGGCTCGGCCTCTGCCACGTCCTCGTCGATCATCTCGCGGGGCGTCCTGCCCCGGAACTGCTCGCGCGAGCGATCGAACCACAGCAGGATCCCGTGCCCCGTCATCGAGCTGCGCAGCTCATAGACGAGTTGGCCGATCAGCACGATCCGGTCGGGGTTGCGCTTGATCTGCTCGACGCGACCCTCGCGCCAGTTGCGCACCGACTTCGTCGTCGCGCCGAGCAGCCGCGCGACCTCGCCCACCGCGACGTTTCGCAACTCCTCGACCACAAGCTTGGCGGCGACGACCGGGTCGTCGATCGCCTCGTGGTCGAGCTGGCGCAGCATCGCGGCGACGACGACCCGCATGATCTTCATCACGTAGCGGACCTTCCACTCTTCGTCGAGCGCGTCCGGGTCGAGCGCGATCTCGGTGCGCAGGTCCTCCAGCGTCAGCAGCAGCTCGACGCCGAGCGCGTGGTCGCGCCAGGCCGGGTTGCGCATAAGCGCGAGGCTCTCGCCGCGCACGCGGTCGAACCAGCGGTCGCGCTCGCCGACGCGCCGCTTGCGCGAGACCACGTCGTTGCGCAGATCTCGCGTGCTCGGCTCGTCGTAGGGCTTCAGCGCCGCGTCGAGCTCGTGCGCGAGCGCCTCGACGCGCTCGCGCAGCCCGTCGCCGGTGGTGGGGGGTGCCGCCAATGCGGACATGGCAGGATGACCTCCAAGTCTGTGATCTTTCCCTCCGTGGGAAAGAACTGCGACCAAGTCTAGCGGGCGCTCCCGCGGTCAGTCGAGCTCGACCCGCATCGCCGCGGCCAGCCCGCCGCCGAGCACGTGGTCCGCTTCGCCGAACCGCACCGTCAGCGGCCCGCCGAACGGCTGGCGGTCGACGACCTCCAGCGAGTCCCCCAGCCGCACCCCGCGCTCGTCGAGGTAGCGCAGCATCTCGGGGTCGGAGTCCGAGATCCGCACGAAGCGCCCGCGCGCGCCAGGCTCCAACTCGGCGAGCCGCTGCGTCTCCCCCTCCTCCATCACGAGGTCCGCGCTGGGGATCGGGTCGCCGTGCGGATCGTGCGTCGGATTGCCGAGCTTCGCCGCGATGCGCGCCTCGAGGTCCTCCGAGATCACGTGCTCGAGCGCCTCGGCCTCCTCGTGGACCCGGTCCCACGGCACGCCGAGCTGCTCGGACAGGTAGAGCTCCAGCAGGCGATGGTGGCGCAGCACCTCCAGCGCGACCCGCTCCCCCTCCGGCGTCAGCACCACGCCCTTGTAACGCTCGTGCACCGCGAGCCCGCGCTCGGCGAGCTTCTTCAGCATCGCCGAGACCGACGCCGGCGTCACCCGCAGGCGCTCGGCGAGGTCGTTCGTCGAAACGCCGTCCGCTCCGGCGGGACGCCGCTGCAGCGCGTAGATCGCCTTTGCGTAGTCCTCGATCGCCTCCGAAGGACGGCTTGTCGGCTCCCAGGCCATCGTCCGGAGAATACGTCCGCGTGCGACCGCACAGCGGAGCGGGGGCGCGATCCGCTCCGGCGAGGAGCGGAGGTCGCCTATCTGATCGCGTCGTAGACCTTGAACAGCGGCATGTACATCGAGATCACGATGAAGCCGACGATCGAACCGACGACGATGATCATGATCGGCTCGAGCAGCGACGTGAGGCCCTTGACCGCGGCGGCGACCTCGTCCTCGTAGAAGTCCGCGATCTTCGCAAGCATCGTCTCGAGCGCGCCGGTCTCCTCGCCGACGCCGACCATCTGGCAGACCATCGCCGGGAACACCGGCGCGTTCTTGAGTGGCGCGGAGATCGTGCCGCCGCTCTTGACGGAGGCGGTCACCTCCTCCATCGCCTTCTCGACGACGGCGTTGCCGGCCGTTCTGCCGGTGATCTCGATCGCCTGCAGGATCGGCACGCCCGAGGCGACCAGCGAGGACAGGGTGCGCGACCAGCGCGCGAGCGCGATCTTCTGCACGACCGGGCCGATCTTGAAGGGGAAGTGGAGGCGGATCCGGTCCCACTGGGGACGTCCCCACGACGATCTCTTCCATCTGCGGAACGCGACGACGATGCCAACGACGATGGCCATCAGCACGTACCAGCGACTCGTGAGGAAGTGCGACATCCCCACGGTCACCTTCGTGATCGGCGGCAGGTCGCTGCCGAACTCTCTGAAGGTCTTCTCGAAGACGGGGATCAGGAACGCCACCATCGCGATCAGCACGATCCCGGCGAAGCTGAAGATGACCGACGGATAGACCATCGCCGACTTGACCTGGCGGCGCAGCGCGTCGTCCTTCTCGAGCTGGTCGGCGACGCGCAGCAGCGCCTCGGCGAGCCGACCGCCGCTCTCGCCGGACTCGACCATCGCCACGAACAGCGGGCTGAAGACCTTCGGGTAGCGGGCGAGCGCGTGCGAGAACAGCAGGCCGGCCTCGACGTCCTTGCGCACGCCGACGACCGCGTCTCTGAGCGGTCTCGACTCGGTCTGCTCCTCGAGCACGTAGAGCGCGCGCAGCAGCGTCATGCCGGAGGCGATCATCGTCGCGAGCTGGCGGGTGAGCACCGTCAGGTCGCCCGGCTTCACGCGCTCGAAGAGCGCGATGTTGATCTCCTTGGAGCTGTGCTTGTCGCTGATGTCGACGACGACGAGGCCGCGCGACTTGAGCTGGTCGGCGACCGCCTGCTTGGAGGCCGCCTCGACCTCGCCCTTCGCGTTCCCGCCGGCGACGTCGATCGCTCTGAATACGTAGGTGGCCATGGTCGCTCGGGGTCCTAGACGGTCGCGTACGCGCCGTCGGCGGGCATTCCGGCGCCGGCGCCGGTGCCGGCGAGCAGGCGTCCGAGCTCTTCCGGCGTGCTCGAGCGGGCCTCCGCGAACTGGCGCGTGATCTTGCCCGCCCGCACGAGCCCAGCGAGCGCGGCGTCCATCGTCTGCATCCCCTGCGCGCCGCCGGTCTGCAGGACGGAGTAGATCTGGTGCGTCTTGCCCTCGCGGATCAGGTTGCGCACGGCCGGCGTCGGCACGAGCACCTCGGCGGCGACGCAGCGGCCCGCGCCGTCCGCGGTCGGCAGCAGCTGCTGCGTGACGATCCCCTGCAGGCCGACGGCGAGCTGCGTGCGGATCTGGCTCTGCTGCGCGCCGGGGAAGACGTCGATGATGCGGTCGACCGTCTGCGGCGTGTCCTGCGTGTGCAGCGTCGCGAAGACGAGGTGGCCGGTCTCGGCCGCGGTGATCGCGGTCGAGATCGTCTCGAGGTCGCGCATCTCGCCGAGGAGGATCACGTCGGGGTCCTCGCGCAGGGCCGCCCGCAGGGCCTCGGCGAAGCTCGTCGCGTCGGGCCCGATCTCGCGCTGGTTGACGATGCAGCGCTTGTGCCTGTGCAC
>JBJMLB010000067.1:0-11134 GCA_045805465.1 Conexibacter sp.
AACGCCGGCCTCACCCGCGACGGCGCGAGCGAGCAGCGTCTTGCCGGTGCCGGGCGGGCCGTACAGCAGCACGCCCTTGGGAATGCGCGCGCCGAGCGCCTGGAACTTCTTCGGGTTCTCGAGGAACTCCTTGATCTCGTGCAGCTCCTCGACCGCCTCGTCGACCCCGGCGACGTCGCGGAAGGTGATCTTCGGCGAGTCGACCGACAGCCGCTTCGCGCGCGACTTGCCGAACGACATCACCTTCGACCCGCCGCCCTGGACCTGGTTCATCAGGAAGATCCAGAAGCCGATGAAGATCAGGAACGGCAGCACGTAGGTCAGCAGCGACAGCCAGCCGTTCGTCTTCGTGCCCTCGACGTTGAAGGCGACTCTCGCGTCCGTCAGCTGGTTGACGAGCTGGTTGCCGTTGTCGGGCACGAAGCCGAGCTCGTGCTGCTGCTTCGCCGGCTCTCTCAGCGTGACGACGAGCGTGTTGTCCTTCGTCTTGATGACCGCGGACTTGACGTTGTCGGACGCGAGATCCTGCTGGAACGCCGGATAGTCGTACGTCGGCCCCTTCTGGCTCGGGTTGATGATCCGCGTGGCGAAGAACGCGAGCACGACCACGATCAGGATCGGGAAGGCTGCGCTCTTGAAGAACCTGCTCATGAAGGGATCCCGTGCGCGCGCGGCGCGAGGTCGTGGACGGGCTGCCTAGCGTAGCAGCGGGCTTTCGCCTGCATCGGCAGGCGTCGTGCAGAACCTGAGGCGGGCGTCACGCCTCCCGCAACGCGGCGACGTAGGGCAGGTTGCGGTAGCGCTCGGCGTGGTCGAGCCCATAGCCGACGGCGAAGCGGTTCGGGATCTCGAAGCCGACGTAGCGCGGCGAGAGGTCCACCTCGAGCCGCTCGGGCTTCGTCAGCAGCGCGCAGACGGACAGCGACGCCGGGTCTCGCGCCTTCAGGTTGCGCAGCAGGTACTGCAGCGTCAGACCGGAGTCGACGATGTCCTCGACAATGATCACGTCGCGTCCCTCGATCGCCGCGTCGAGGTCCTTGAGGATCCGCACGACGCCCGATGACTGGGTCGCCGACCCGTAGGAGGCGACGGCCATGAAGTCCACCTCGCACGGCAGCTCGATCGCGCGCATCAGGTCCGACAGGAAGAAGACGGCGCCCTTCAGCACGCACACGAGCAGCGGCTCTCTGCCGGCGTAATCGCGCGTGATCTCAGCCCCCAGCTCGCGGACGCGGTGCTGCAGATCGTCCGGCTGGACCAGGATCTCGCCGATCGCCGCGTCGCCCATGAGGGGCGGCAGTCTACGCGAGACCGGCCCGGGTCACGCCCCTGGCGTCCCGCGGCCCTCAGCCGCGCTCGGCGTGCAGCACGCCGCGCTCGGCGACCGCGCGAACGCCGCCGCCGAGGTCGAGCAACGCGCGGCCGGTGCGGCGCAGTCCGGCGACCTCGTCGGCGTGCTTCGCGGCGCCCGGTACGAGCTTGCCCGCGGCACCGTCGGCGAGCCGCTGGACCACGAGCCGCCGCAGCGCCGGCGGCAGCGCCGCAAGCCGCTCGAGCGAGATCTCGAAGCGCCCGGCGCGTTCGTCGAGCTGCTCGCCGACGAGCGCGTCGAGCACCTCGCCCTCGTCACGCAGCAGCGCGGCGGTGCGCAGCACGTTCGCGGCGGCGGCCGGGTGGATCTGCTCCAGCGCCGGCACCAATCCGTTGCGCACGCGGTTGCGCGCGTATCTGTCGCCGCCGTTGGTCACGTCGTCGGACCAGGCCAGTCCGCGCTGCTCGCAGTAGGCGGTCGTCTGCGCCCGGGTGACGCCGAGCAGCGGCCGCACGAGCAGCCCGTCACGCGGGCGCATGCCGAGCAACGCGCGGCGGCTCGGCGAGGAGGCCAGCCGGTAGAGGATCGTCTCGACCTGGTCGTCGGCCGTATGTCCCGCCGCGACGATCGCGTCGCGCCCGCCGCCGAGCGCGAGCCTCGTCGCGGTCGCGTAGCGCACGTCGCGCGCCCACGCCTGGATGTTGCCCCCGGCCTCCGGCCGGCGGGGGCGCTCGATCGTCAGCGCGATCCCGAGCTGCTCGCACAGCGCCGCGCAGCGGCGCTCGTCGTCGCCGGCCTCGTCGCGCAGCCCGTAGTTCACGTGCACGGCGGCGACAGCGCCGGCATCGCCCACCGCCCGCACGGCGACGTCGAGCAGGCAGACCGAGTCGCGTCCGCCGGACAGCAGCACCACGACGGATGCGCCGGCGGGAAGCAGTCCCCCGGCGCGCACCTGCTCGAGCACGCGATCGGCCTCCATCGCATCCGCAGTGTATGCCGAGCGAGCCGGATCGCCCACGCGCTCAGCCCTCCACGGGACGCGCGAGGAACAGCTCCGTCGAATCGCTGAAGCCCTTCAGCCGCACCTCGCCGACGCGCTCGAACGCGAGCTGCGCCTCGGCGAGCGAGGCGATCGATCGCGTGACGAGCACCTCGCCCGCGCCCGCGCGCGCGACCCCGCGCGCGGCGAGGTTGACCTCGCGTCCGTAGTAGTCGCCGTCGCGGTAGAGCACCTCGCCGCCGTGAATGCCGATGCGCGGCCGCGGGCGCTCGGTGTACAGCTCCTGGAAGCCGACCGCCCACAGCGCGAGCGCCGCGCCGTCCGGGCAAACGACCATCACCTCGTCGCCGATCGTCTTCACGAGCCGCGCGTCGTCCGGAAGCGTCAACTCGACGGCTCTCACGAAGTGGTCCACCACGTCGACCGCCTTCTCCTCCCCGATCTCCTCCGTAAGGCGCGTGTATCCAGCGAGGTCGGCGAACGCGATCGCCACGCGCAGGCGGCCGAGCTCCTCGCCCAGCTGCTCGTCGAGCTCCATGTGCCCGATCACGTCCTGCTCCAGGAAGTGCCGCAGGAAGCGCTGGTGGACGAGATCCATCAGCGGCGAGGTCAGCGGCAGCAGCGCGCCCGCGAGCTGCTCGATCTGCTCCGCGATCTCGAGGCCGGGGACGCCGTCGCGCATCAGCGGCTCGTGCACATAGAGGTGGAAGAGCCGCACCTCGGCGTCGGCGATCTGCGCGAGCGCCTGCCCGTACACCCGCACGACCTGCAGCAGCGCGACGAGCGGAAAGCCGGCATCGAGCGCGTCGGCGGCGCGGACGAGCAGAGCGACCTCGCGCTCGGGGATCCGCTCGGTCGTCCGCTCGGGGTAGCCGAGGGCGATCAGCAGGCGTCTGACCAGCGCCGGCTCCAGGCCCGTCCGCTTCGCCGCCTCCGCGAGCGGGATGCCGTGCTCCGTCGCCGGCAGCAGCTCCTCCGCGTAGCCGAACGCGAGCCGCCCCTCCTCGCTCGCCTCGCGGATCGCCTGGAGCGAGTGGCCGCGCTCGCGCAGGCGCGCGACGATCCGCGCCTGCGCGGCGGCCGCCGGCGTCCACGCGCCGTCCTTCAGCGGGACGATGCCCTGTTCCGTCCAGCGGCGCAACGTGGCCGGCGTGATGCCCGCACGCCGAGCCGCCTTCGCAAGCGTCAGCGTCGTCTGCTCGTCGCCCTGCGCCATCCCGTCACGCTAGCCGGTCGCCGGATGGCCGGCGCTGCGTCGGCCGGCCCCGAGCAGAAGGCGGCGGGACCCCTCTGCGGCCCCGCCGCCGGCGGGCGAAGCGGCCCGCTGCGTCGGTCGGCGGCGCTCGTCGTGGTGGCGGCGCCTCGCAGACGGCACGCCCGCCGCTCGACCGGCGGCCGCCCACTTTCCGACCTGTTGCCTCTGTGCACCCTTAGGCCTACTCCCGGCCAAGGGCGGTGTCAACCGTGGGGGTCCGCAGATCCCCGCGCGCCGCGCGGCGCCGCGTCAGAGCGCGAGGTGCGGGTACTCGTGCTCGACCAGCTCGCGGTAGTGCGCGAAGAGGGGCTTCGTAATCGGGATAAGCGCGAGCGCGGCCTTCACGTCGCCGCCCGTCTTGATGCGGCGGCGCGCGATCGCCATGGCGACGTTCTCCTTGCCCTGGAAGTAGCGGTTGGCCGTCTCGGAGGACATCTTCATCTGCACGCGCGCATCCCACGCGACGTCGTCGCTCCAGACCCAGACGAGGTTCGTCTGCTCCTCCGGCGTCGCCGCGCGGATGTTGACGACGAGGTCGAGGTCCTCGAACTCGAACCGCTGCGGCACGTCGGCGTCGCGCAGCTTGGGACCCATGTCCGGGTCCTCGTCCATCAGCGAGAAGATGCGGTCCATCACCTCGCGGAACTCCTTGGGCGACCTGAACGCACTCATCGCGTTCGGGAGTGTACGCGTCTATCCTCGCCGCCCGTGACGCCGACCCTGCACGTCCATCCGACCGCCGAGCTGGCCGAGCGCGTGCTGCTGCCGGGCGACCCCGGACGCGCGCTGCTGCTCGCCCAGTCGCTGCTGGAGCAGCCGAAGATGTTCAACCACAACCGCGGACTGTGGGGTTACACGGGCGCGGCCGGCGACGGCGCGCCCCTGACGATCCAGAGCACCGGCATGGGCGGGCCGAGCGCGGCGATCGTGATCGAGGAGCTCGTGCGACTGGGGGCCCGGCGGCTGGTGCGGGTCGGAACCTGCGGCGCGCTCGTCGGCGGCTTTGCGCTCGGCGACGCGATCGTCGCCTCGGAGGCGATCTGCATGGACGGGACGAGCCGAGCGCTCGGCGGCGGCGAGCGGGTTGCGGCGGATCGGGCACTGACGACGGCGCTGGCGAAGATGGCCGCGTTCGACGGCGGTGCTCGCAGCGGCGTCGTCGTGACCACCGACCTCTTCTACGACGAGACCGGCGAGCACGCGGATCCGAGTGCCGATGCCGATCGCGCGGGCGGGCCTGCGTTGGCGATCGAGATGGAGACCGCGACGCTGTTCCGGCTGGCGACGCTGCGCGGCGTGCAGGCCGGCTGCGTCCTCGCCGTCACGGATCTGCTCGGACCCGCGCGCGGGCGCATCGACGCCGAGACGCTCGAAGCGGCGGCCGAGCGAGTCGGCCGAATCGCCGCTGCGGCGCTGTCTGACTGAGACGTCCCGTCGGGGCGCCGGGCGGCGTCAGGCTCTTCTGGCGGCGGCGCGCTTGCTCGCCGCGGCTGCGCGCGTGCGCGTCGGTCTCGCGGCTGCGGGCGCGACGGCCGCGGCGGAAGGCGTCGCGATCTGTCCGGCGACGTCCGCGAGCTGGGTGGCGAGCGCGGCCAGCTGGCCCTCGATCGCGTTCAGACGCTGCTCCAGGGAGCTGACGCCGGCGCCTCCCATCGCACCCACCCGCTCGTCGACGCGGTCAAGCGCGTCCTCCACGCCCTCGAGCCGCTGCGAGACGGAGCGCACGCGGCGCGTGAGCCGCTCCAGGTCTCCGGCGGACGGCAGGTTGAGCGCTCCCATCGCGACCTCCTGCGCCTGCGCCGCCTTCTCCCGCGCGTCGAACGCACGCGACAGCGCATTGCTGACGAAGGGGCTCTCGAGCAGCTCCTGGGCGAGCTTGCCGAGGGCGTCCTCGCTCTGACGTGAGATGCGGGCGCGGAGCCCGTCGGCGGCGGTGTCGGTGGTCATCGTCGTCCCCCCTCACGGGGTCGGGGTCGCTAGGCGCGGCGGACCATAGCGCAGGGTCCCGCGCGCGATCCCCAGCAGGATCACCGCAACACCGGACCGGCCGGCGGGTCTTCTCCAGAGCGACGCATTCGCTTCATAGGCCCTTTAAACACGAGGTTTACGGTCATGCAGGCACGGGTGTGGTACTCAAGGTCTGCTCGGCGTACGCCGATGGTCAAGGGACCTGTGCAACGCGCGGTCCAAGCCATCTGCAAACACGCGGGTTCTTCTTTGCATACGTCCAGATCACTCGGTAGCTTCCAGGGAGATCGCCAACGCGGCGGTCGTACGACCAGGCCGCGCAGGCGGCCGTGCGGGAGGAGCTGGACAAGCCGTATGAGGAGGAAGCCGGTTCGCACCACAGCGCTGATCTTGGGGATCGCGCTGCTCCTCATAGTCGCCGTCTCGGGCCTCGCGACGGCCGAGCCGCGTCATCTGCTCGTGACGCTGCTGGGCGGCAAGCAGGTGTCGCTCACCGTCGACGCCGCGCCCGGCACCGCTGCCGGCAGCATCCCGCTGCCCGATCTCGGCGGTCCCGTCGTGAGCGTCGCGGAGATCGGCGCGCCTCCCGCGCCGGCCCCACCCCCCGCGACGACCGCGACGCCGGTCCCGACGACCGCGGCTACCACAGGCACGACCGTCACCGGCCCACCGACGACGATCGCGCCCACGACCGGCACGGCGCCGACGACGACCGGCCCCGCCGCCATCGGCGGGATCGTAAAGCCAAAGGGTCAACCTAAGCGTGAGGGTTCTGATTCTGCGGCAGTCGCTCCGACGACGACGCAGAACACCAGCCAGCCGGCGCTCCAAGACGCGAGCGGCTCCACCACGACGCCGAACGATCCCGCGGACGGCGCCGCCCCGACGCCGACGACGCCCGGCTTCACCATCGCGCCGCCCGGGCCCGCGATCGTCGGCGTCCCGAACTTCTTCATCGACAACTTCCGCATCCCGCCGTTCCTGCTGCCGATCTACCAAGCCGCCGGCATCCAGTACTCGGTGCCGTGGCAGGTGCTCGCGGCGATCAACGAGATCGAGACCGACTACGGCCGCAATCTGTCCGTCTCGAGCGCGGGCGCGCTCGGCTGGATGCAGTTCATGCCCTCCAGCTGGGCGACGTACGGAGTCGACGCCAACGGCGACGGCGTGAAGGACCCCTACAACCCGGTCGACGCGATCTTCGCCGCCGCGCGCTACCTCAAGGCCGCGGGGGCGGACACCGACCTCTCGCAGGCGATCTTCGCCTACAACCACGCCGACTGGTACGTCCAGTCCGTGCTACTGCGGGCGCGCGTGATCGGCGGCATGCCGGCCGATCTCGTCGGCTCGCTCACGGGGCTCACGCAAGGCCACTTCCCCGTCGCCGCCCGCGCCACGTACGCCGACGGTCTCGACGCGAAGGCCGCGACGCAGCGCGTCCACGGCACGAACGCGGCGGTCCCGGTCGAAGGCGATCCGTCGCGCCGCACGATCAACGTCTTCGCGAGAGCCGGGGCTCCGGTGATCGCCGTCAACGACGGACGTGTCGTCAAGCTCGGCCGGAACGCTCGCCTCGGCCGCTTCGTGGTGCTGCAAGACGTGTACGGCAATCGCTACACGTACGGCCACCTCGGCTCGGTTGCGAGCAAGTACCCCGTGCCGAAGCCCCACGGGCAGGACACGGCGGCCGGCAACGAGCTCGAGCTGCCGAAGGCCGACGCCAAGCCGACCGCGCCTGCGACCGCCGGTGCACAGAAGCCCGCCGACCACGCGAATGGCTCCGGCGGCAGCCACAAGGAGCGCGTCGCCGCGAACACGCCCGACGTCGGCGCCGGTGCGACGGGCGCACCGGCCACCACGAAGGAGCGCCTGTTCGCGCACCCCGAACGGCCGGCCGCCTACGCCGCCGGCGGCCAGCGCCAGCTCGCGGAGCTCGGCCAGCCGCTGGAGAGCTTCGACGGCTACTTCACCCAGGCCCTCGCGCTCGACCCGCACGACTACCTGTTGAAGCCGCTGCAGCGCGGCTCCTCCGTGATCGCCGGCACAATCCTCGGCCGCATCGGCAAGACCGATCGGGCGCTGGCACCCCACGTCGAGTTCGCTGTCCGGCCCGCCGGGCGCGGCGCCCCGCAGATCGATCCGAAGCCGATCCTCGACGGTTGGAAGCTGCTCGAGTCGACCGCGATCTATCGCGCCAAGGGCAAGAACGCGTTCGCCGCGGCCAACGCGAGCGGCCCCTCCATCGGCCAGATCATGCTGATGAGCAAGGAGCAGCTGCAGCGCTCGGTGCTGGCCGACCCGCGCCTCACGATCTACGAGTGCGGCCATCAGGACGTCGCGACCGGCGCGATCGACCGCCGCGTGCTCGCCACGCTCGAGTTCCTCTCGGCCAGCGGTCTGAGACTGACGGTGACCGCGCTGGAGTGCGGCCACGGCTACTACACGACCTCGGGCAACGTCTCGGAGCATTCGAGCGGCAACGCGGTCGACATCGCCGCCGTCAACGGCATCCCGATCGCCGGGCACCAGGGCTCCGGCTCGATCACGGACATCACGATCCGCCGGCTGCTGACCCTGCAGGGCACGATGAAGCCGCACCAGATCATCAGCCTGATGACCTACCCCGGCACCGACAACACGCTCGCGCTGCCGGACCACGCCGATCACATCCACGTAGGCTTCCACCCGGTCGGCGACCTGCTCGGCGGCCGACGGCTGCAGGCGATCCTCAAGCCGCAGCAGTGGACGAAGCTCGTCGAGCAGCTCGGGTCGATCCAGAACCCGGTCGTCCCGACGCACGTCTCGAAGTACGCGATCAAGGACGGCCGCGGCGACTGAGGTGCCCGCCGTGCCCCCCGCTGCGACGGAGGGGCGCGCATTCCGCTTCGTGCAGTTCGAGTTCCCGTGGGCGCTCGGCCCTGCCGACGGCCGATATGTCCTGCGCGACGAGGCCGACGCGCCGCCCTCGCACGTGCTCGTGCTCGCTACGCTCGGCGCGCCCGAGCGCCGGCGGTTGCGCGATCGCCGCGCGCGCCCGCTGGCTGCGGAGCCGCCCGCGGAGCCCGTGACGACGGCACGAGCGACGGTCGTCGACGCCGCGCCGGTGTCGATCGCCGATGCTGAGCGGTGGCTGGTCGACGCCGGGCGCGAGGACGCCGAGCGGGCGCTCGCGCAAGTCGCGCGTGCGGTGCGGGCCCATCGCCTCGCGAGCGGGGATCCGGCCGTGCACGAGCCCGCGCTCGCACAGGCGCTCGTGGTGCGCGCAGGCCACGGAGTAGGCGAACAGGTAGCCGAGGGCCGCTGGCGTTCCGCGCGCGAGCTGCCGCCGCCGCGCGCGACACGGCGACGGGGCGTAGCCGGGCTGCAGCCTCAGGAGCGGCTCGCCGCGCTGCTGGGCGGACATGCTCGTCCGCTCGCGTGCGAGGAGCTCGCCTTGCGCGCGCGCCACGATCTCGACGGCGGCCACCTGCGGGAGGCGGCGCTGCAACTGCGAGCGGCGCTGGACGCCGCGCTCGGCGAGCTGCCGAGGGCCCCCGACACTTCGGCCGACGTCGCGGAGCGGGTCGTAGAGCTGCGCGAGCGCCAACCGGCCGTGTCCACGCTCGCCGATGCCGCGCTCGACGGGGTGCTGCCACCCGACGCTAGCGAGACGCTCGCCACGGCTCTCCAGCGCCTTGAAGCCGCACTGCGAGCGCGGGTCGCGAACATGGGCTAACCCTCAGGTCGAGCCTGAGGTTCGGGCTTAGCTGCCTTTGAAGTCCGGCGTGCGCTTCTCGAGGAACGCGGCGATGCCCTCTCTCGCGTCTGCCGAGGCGAACACCTGCGCGAACGCCACCTGCTCGGCGGCGTTCCCCTCGTCGAGGTCCGCATGCGCGGAGACGCGCTTGATCTGCTCGACCGCAAGCGGTGCCTGCCTCGCCAGCGTCTCGGCCAGCGCAAGGGCGGTGTCCAGCAGCTCCTCGTCGGGCACGACGCGGTTCGCGAGCCCGAGCGCCGCCGCCTCGTCGGCGCGGATCGGATCTCCGAGCAGGTTCAGCTCAAGCGCCTTGGCCGGGCCGATCAACCGCGCCAGCCGTTGGGTGCCGCCGAAGCCGGGGATGATCCCGAGCTTGATCTCGGGCTGACCGAAGCGAGCGGAAGCGGCTGCGATGCGCAGGTCGCACGCCATCGCCAACTCGCAGCCGCCGCCGAGCGCGAGGCCGTTGACCGCCGCGATCGTGACGATCGAGCTGCGCTCGAAGGCCCGCAGCAGCTCGTGCACCCCAGCGAGATAGGTCCGGACGGACGCCTCGTCCATCGCCGTGAAGGCCTTGATGTCTGCGCCGGCGCAGAACAGCCGCGGATTCGCGGAGGCGATCACGAGAACCCGCACGGCGGACGCGGCGACCCCGTCCCATGCTCTCCGCAACGCGTTCACCGTGTCGGGCGAGAGACCGTTTGCGGGCGGGTGGTCGAGCCACGCGATCGCGACCCGATCGCGGGTCTCGAGCTTGACAAGGCTCTCCCCCCACTCGGGGTCCGGGCGTGGGACGATCGGCGGGTCGGCGGCAGCCACGGCGAATGATTGTACGTGCAGGCGCATTCCCGCGGCCCGCCGGGCATCGTGCGGACCACCTGGCGCGCCGGCGTTTAGGTACACAGACGTTTCCACTTGACCTGCTCCCCGGTTTACAGGTACTCATCCTGACTCGCTCGCCTTCAACAAGGGGAAATCTCCATGGTTCCGGCCACCATGGGGCGCAAGGCGATGGTCGCAGTGTTGTGCGCCGTCGTCGTGTGTCCATTTGCAGTGCTTATGTCAAGTCAGACCGCTCGTGCGGACGAACCCATCCCGCTCGGACAGGTGCCATCGACCGACCCTCAGCTCGTCGAGTCCTCGACGGGCGAGGCTGCAGGTCAGCCAGAGGGCGGCTGGTCCGGTGAGGACTGGTCCGGCCATGGGTGGGTCGACGAAGGCCTGCCCTGGGACGAAACGTCGATGGACGGCGCGTCCGAGAACGACTGGTTCGAAAACGTATTCACCTCGGACTGGTCCTGGGATGACTGGGTCTGGGACGACGGGTCCGTGGACGCCTCCTCGGATGCGCTCGCAGCCGAAGCGGACGCGCTCGCAACCGAAACGGATGCGCTCGCAGCCGAAGCGCCGACGGCGGACGCGCCGGAATCGGGCGACTCGGTGTCGGCGACCGCGCTGCTCGCCGAGACGACGACGCTCGCGACCGACGTGCTCGCCGCCCCGACGATGTCCGTCTCCGGCACGACCGTCTCGTGGAGGCCGATCTCGGGCGTGAGCTCGTATGTGTTCGTGCGCAAGGTCCCGGGTCAGACGACGCAGTACTCGATCGTCAACGGAACGTCGGTGATGCCTCCGGTCGTCGCCGGGCAGACGGTGAGCTACGGCGTCCGCACGAACGTCAGCGGCAGCAACTGGGCCAACGAGGTCACGATCACCTACCCGGCGACGTCGACGCCCCCTGCGACCGGCGGCGCCTTCCAAACGGGCATCACCGCCGGCGCCTCACTGTCGTACGAGCTCAGCTTCCTGCGAGGCCTCGGCGCCCACACCGCCCGACTCGACTACGGCATCAGCACCTCGGCG
>JBJMLB010000068.1:0-23550 GCA_045805465.1 Conexibacter sp.
CCTGCTCGGCGGCGCGGTCGCCAAGTCGGCCCAGCTGCCGCTGCACACGTGGCTTCCGGACGCGATGGAGGGCCCCACCCCCGTCTCCGCCTTGATCCACGCCGCCACGATGGTGACCGCCGGCGTCTACCTGATCGCGCGCATGCACCCGCTGTTCGAGCAGGCCCCGGCGGCCGCCGACACGGCCGCGATCGTCGGCTGCGTCACGCTGCTGGTCGCCGGCACGATCGCGCTGACGATGACCGACATCAAGCGCGTGATCGCCTACTCGACGATGTCGCAGATCGGCTACATGATCATGGCCGTCGGCGCCGGCGGCTACGTCGCGGGCCTCTTCCACCTGATGACGCACGCCTTCTTCAAGGCGCTGCTGTTCATGGCGGCCGGCTCGATCATCGGCGCGATGGCGGGCGGGCAGTCGCTGGAGAAGATGTCCGGCTTCCGCAGAGCGATGCCGTTCACGTTCGGCTGCTTCGTGGTCGGCGGACTCGCGCTCTCGGGCGTGCCGCCCTTCTCCGGGTTCTTCAGCAAGGACGAGATCCTCGCGTTCGTCGGCTCGCGCGGCGGCTGGTTCGACGCGCTCTACGTGCTCGGCTACGTCGGCGCGTTCCTGACCGCCGTCTACACATTCCGGATGATCTTCCGCGCGTTCCTCGGCGAGCCGTGCGCGGAGGCGAGGGAGCTCGAGCACGGTCACCTCGCGCACGCAGAGGTCCCGACGAACCCCGCCAACGGCGAGGTCGAGGACACCGATGTCGGCTTCCCCGGGCCGGAGCACACGATCGCCGAGCGGGCGATGCCGATGAAGGTCGCGATGTCGCTGCTGGCGTTCGGCGCGACGTTTGCCGGGCTGCTGCAGATCCCGTTCGTCGACAGCGTCATCACGAGATTCCTCGAGCCGACGTTCGCCGACTCGAAGTACATTCACGCCGATCCGAGCGACAGCCTGATCACGTTCGGGCTGATCCTCGGCACCGTGATCGCGCTGTCGGGCATCGCATTGGCGTACCGCGTGTGGGTCGTGAAGCCCGGCTCGGCCGCCGCGTGGCAGGCGCGCTTCAAGCCGGCGTACACGTTGTTCGTCAACAAGTGGTGGTTCGACGAGGCGATCGACCTGCTCGTCGTGCGCCCGTTCGCGGCGTTCGGGAACTTCTCCCGCCGCACCTTCGAGCGCGTCGTCGTCGAGGGGACGCTGGTCGACGGCACGACGTCGGTCGTGCGCGCCGGCTCGTCCGCGGTGCGCGCGATCCAGACCGGCTTCCTGCGCTACTACGCCGCGCTGCTGCTGCTCGGCGGCGCCGCGGTCGTCCTCTACTTCCTGATCGCCGCGAGCTGAGCTGGAGCCCATGACCCTCTCGATCCTCATCTGGCTCCCGCTCGTCTTCGCCGTGCTCGGCGCGATCTGGGGCGGCGCGGCGCCGAAGGTGGCACCGCGGCTTGCGCTCGTCGGCTCGCTCGCGACGCTGGCGATCGCGATCTCGTTCGTCGTCCGCTACAAGACGGGCGGCGGCATGCAGTTCGTGACCGACCGCTCGTGGATCTCGACGCTCGGGATCTCCTACTCGCTTGGGCTCGACGGCCTCAACGTCGTGCTGGTCCTGCTCACGACGGTGCTGTTCGCGGGCGCCACGCTCGCCGCGAACCTGCGCGAGTGGGACCGTCCCGGCCAGTTCTTCCTGTGGCTCGGCGCCGGCGAGACGGCCGTCCTCGGCGCCTTCTGCGCGCAGGACCTGATCCTGTTCGTCGCCTTCTTCGACCTGATGCTGATCCCGTTCTACTTCCTCACCGGGATCTGGGGCGCGGGCGACCGCGACCAGCGCGTGCGGGGAACGATGAAGCTCGTCATCTACACGCTCGTCGGCTCGCTGCTGATGCTCGTCGCCGCGGTCGCGACCGGCGTCCTGACGGCGCAGCAGCACAACACCGACCTGACGTTCTCGCTCGCGGCGCTCGCGAGACTGCCGCTCTCGACCGGCTCGCAGGAGTGGATCTTCCTCTGCTTCGCGGCCGCCTTCCTCGTGAAGATGCCGGCCTTCCCGGTGCACGGCTGGTTGCCCGACGGCTATCGAACGATGCCGCTGCCTGCCCTCGCCGCCTTCTCCGGCGTCGTCTCGAAGGTGGCCGCGTACGGCTTCCTGCGGATCGTGCTGCCAGTGTTCCCGGACGCGTCGGTGCACTTCCAGGAGCTGCTGCTGCTGATCGCGGTCGCCTCGATCCTCTACGGCTCGGCGATGGCGTTCTCGACGACGAACGCCCGCCTCGTGATCGGCTTCTCGTCCGTCGCCCAGATGGGCTTCATCACGCTTGGGATCTTCGCGCTGAACCAGGACGGGGTGCAGGGCGCGCTGCTGCAGATGGTCAACCACGGGCTCGTGACGCTGCCGCTGTTCTTCATCGTCGGGCTGCTGGCCGCGCGCGCCGGCGGCAGCGAGGACCTGCGCGACATGGGCGGGATCGCCTTCCGTGCGCCGGTACTCGCGTCGCTGTTCCTGATCGTCGGGCTCGCGACGCTCGCGATGCCCGGCAGCGCCAACTTCGTCGGCGAGTTCCTGATCCTGCTCGGCGTCTTCAGAGCGAAGGTCGTGTTCGCGTTCGTCGCCGCGGTCGGCGTCGTGATGGCCTCGGTCTACGTGCTGCGCGCGTTCATCCGCGCGATGCACAACCGCGTCGGCCCGAGCGTCGAGTCACGCGAGGTCACGTTCGGCGACCTCGCCGTGCTGGCGCCGCTGGTGCTCGCGATCCTCGCGCTCGCGCTCTACCCGCAGTTCGGCTTGAAGCGCTCCGAGCCGGCGGCGAAGGCGAGCGTCGCGGCCGTCTCTACCCTGCCCGATCAGGTCGCCGACGCGACCGCCGCTGCGAGCGAGTCCCGCGTCACATATGTGGTGTCGCGTGTCACGAGATCGCGCGTCGTCCGCAGAACCACGTACGCGAAGGACACGCCGTGAGCGCGCTCGCGATCGCCGCCGCTCACGCGCAGGCGCCCCACATCGACTACGCCGGGCTCTCGCCCTTCTTCGCCCTCATGGGCGGTGCGCTGCTGACGCTGATCGTCGGCCTGGCGCCCGGTCGCTCGGTCCGCAACGCAACCCCGCTGCTCGCGATCGCCACGCTCGGCGCGGCGATCGGTCTCGGCATCTGGCAGTTCGGCGAGACGAGCTCGCTGATCTCCGGCGCGCTGCTCGCCGACGACCTCACGTGGGTCCTGC
Source organism: Conexibacter sp. (assembly GCA_045805465.1). Taxonomy (GTDB): domain Bacteria; phylum Actinomycetota; class Thermoleophilia; order Solirubrobacterales; family Solirubrobacteraceae; genus Conexibacter. The sequence goes on from JBJMLB010000068.1 coordinate 3,207, forward strand.
TGTTCGCCTTCTGCGCCGCCGGCATCGGCGCCGTGCTGCTTGCCTGGCGCTCGCATGCCGCGCAGGAGGCCAGCCCCGGCGAGTTCTTCAGCCTGCTGCTGTTCTCGATCCTCGGGATGGCGATCCTCGTCGCCGCGACGAACCTCGTGACGCTGTTCCTCGGCTTCGAGCTGCTGTCGATCCCGCTGTACGTGCTGTGCGCGACCGAGCTGCGCCGCGAGCGCTCGCTCGAGTCGGGCCTCAAGTACCTGATCGTCGGCTCGCTCGGCTCGGCCACGCTCGTCTACGGACTCGCGCTGATCTACGGCGCGACCGGCTCGACCGACTACGCCGGGATCGACAAGGCGATCGCCGGCGGTGCGGGCGTCGGCGGCGACGTGCTGCTGCTGTCCGGCATCGGCCTGGCGCTCGTCGGCCTCGCCTTCAAGGCCTCCGTCGCCCCCTTCCACCAGTGGACGCCCGACGTCTACGAGGGCGCGCCAACGCCCGTGACCGCGTTCATGGCCGTCGCCACGAAGGCCGCCGCGCTCGGCGTCCTGCTGCGCCTGTTCGACAGCGCGCTGGTCGGCGCGCAGGCGGACTGGGCGCCGATGATCGCGGCGCTCGCCGCTATCACGATCGTGGTCGGCAACGTCGGCGCGCTCGGGCAGACCTCGCTCAAGCGGATGCTCGCCTACTCGGGCGTCGCGCAGGCCGGCTACATGCTCGCGGGCGTCGTCGTCGCCTCGCAGCTCGGCGCGCAGGCGACCGTCTTCTACATCGTCGTCTACCTGTTCATGAACCTCGCCGCTTTCGCGGTGATCGTCGCGCGCGAGCGGGTGAGCGAGGACGTCAGTGGGGACGACTTGTCGGCATTCGCCGGCCTCGGCCGCACGCAGCCGCTGCTCGCCTGGCCGCTGACGATCGCGATGCTCGCATTGGCCGGCATCCCGGCGACGGCCGGCTTCATCGGCAAGGTCTACCTGATCGACGCGCTCGTCACGGGCGACTACGCGTGGCTCGCGATCGTGCTCGTGATCGGCTCGATGATCTCGCTCGGCTACTACCTGCGCGTCGTCGCGACGATGTGGATGCGCGACGCGCCCGACGCGCCCGCGGCACCCGTCGCGGTCGGCACCGGCGGCCTGCCCGTCATCGCCGGCGGCTCGCAAGAGGCGGACGCGCTCGACGAAGCGGCCGGACGCGTCGCGCAGCCCGAGGTCCTGCTCGTCGCCTGGGTCGCGGCGATCGCCACGGTCGCGCTGGGCATCGTGCCCCAGCCGCTGTTCGAGCTCGCCGAGCACGCCGGCCGGGCGCTGACCGGGATCTTCTAGGTCGTTGCGCACGCGCTTCGGCGCCCTGCGCGGGCGGCGTTCGCTGCTACGTTCGAACGACGATCGCATGCAGGGGAGCGCCGCGCCATCACCGTCCGTTGCAGCGCCCGCCCTGTCGCGGCGGCGGCTTGCGCTGCTGCTCGTGGGGATGGTGCTCGTCGCGATCAACCTGCGCGCGATCATCACGATCGTCGGTCCGCTGATCGGTGACATCCGCGCGGACCTCGACCTGTCTCGCTCCGCCGCAGGCCTGCTGACGGCCCTGCCGCTGGTCGCATTCGGGCTCGTCTCGCCGCTCGCCCCGCGCCTCGCGCGGCGTTTCGGCAGCGACCGCACGCTCGTCGTGGCGATGCTCGTGATGGCGGCATGGCTCGCGCTGCGCCCGCTGCCGCCGCTCGCGCTGCTGTTCCTCGGAACGCTCGCGGCCGGCTGCGGAGCCGCGATCGCGAACGTCCTGCTGCCGGCGCTGATCAAGCGCCACTTCCCCGAACGCGCCGCCTTCCTGGTGGCGACCTACTCCGTCGTGCTGGGGATCGGCGCGGCGATCGCGGCCGGCTTCGCGGTTCCGAGCATGGACTGGCTGGGCGGATCATGGCGTGCCGCGCTCGGGATCTGGGCGATCCCCGCGCTGCTGGGCGCGCTCGCCTGGCTGCCGCAGATGCGCCGCGAACCGGCCAGGCGCCGCTCCGACGCGGGCCCCCGCGTGCACGTGCAGCTGTGGCGCGACCGCGTCGCCTGGCAGGTGACTGGCTTCCTCGCCTTCATGGCGCTGCTGTTCTACTCGATGGCGGCGTGGCTGCCGGACATCTACCACGCCGAGGGGCTCAGCTCGGCGAGCGCCGGCGGGCTGCTGTCGATCTCGCTGGTCGTCGGACTGCCGCTCGGGCTGATGGTGGGCGTCGCGGCGGAGCGGCTCGATGATCAGCGGCCGATCGTGCTCGTCTCGGTCGCGTTCCTGCTGGTCGGATGGCTCGGCGTGCTGCTCGCGCCGATGGCCTCGCCGTGGCTGTGGGTCGCGCTGCTCGGCTGCGGCTTCGGGATCGGCTTCCCGCTCGTCCTGACGCTGATGGTGCTGCGTGCGCCCGACGTGCGCCACGCGGCCGAGCTGTCGGGGATGGCGCAGTCGGCCGGCTACTCCGTCGCGGCGCTCGGGCCGGTGCTGATCGGCGCGCTGCACGACCTGTCCGGCAGCTGGACGCTCCCGCTGATCGTGCTGGTGGCCTGCACCGGCCCGGCGCTCGTGCTCGGCCTCGGCGGCGGCAAGCCGCGCTTCGTGGGCGACGGCGGGCCCGGCGGGCCGGCGGCCGGCCGGCGCGCGGCGGCTCCGCGGATCGTCGGCCTCGATCCGGCCGTGCTCGAGGCTGCGCGTTCCACGCGGCCCGACGAGTAGACGACACTCCCCAGCATGGCTGCCCGCCTCCCCGACGGCGATCCCGCTCCGGCCGACGGCGCGCTCCCCGCGAGCGCCCGCGCCGGACTCGGAGCGCGCCCGTTCGGGGTCTACGTGCACGTGCCGTTCTGCGCGACGCGCTGCGGCTACTGCGACTTCAACACGTACACGCCGGCTGAGCTGACGGACGGCACGGGCCGCGGCGGCTACGTCGGCGCCGTGCTCGCCGAGCTGGCGCTCGCCCGGCGGGTGCTCGGCGACGGCACCCCGCGCGCGGGGACGGTCTTCTTTGGCGGCGGCACGCCGACGCTGCTCGCGCCCGGCGAGCTGGCGGAGATCCTGCGCGCGATCGACGAGACGTTCGGCCTCGCGCCCGGCGCCGAGGTCACAACCGAGGCGAACCCGGAGAGCGTCGAGCCTGCGTCGCTCGCCGCGCTGCGCGAGGCCGGCTTCACGCGCATCTCGCTCGGGATGCAGAGCGCCGCGCCGCACGTGCTCGCGACGCTCGACCGCACGCACACGCCCGGCCGTGCGGCGGAGGCGGCGCGCGAGGCGCGCGCCGCCGGCTTGGAGCATGTCAGCCTCGACCTGATCTACGGCACGCCCGGCGAGTCCGACGACGACTGGCGCGGGTCGCTGGAGGCGGCGCTCGCCGCCGAGCCCGACCACGTGAGCGCGTACGGCCTGATCGTCGAGCCCGGCACGCGCCTCGCCGCGCAGGTCCGTCGCGGCGAGCTGCCCGCGCCTGACCAGGACGTGCTCGCGGACCGCTACGAGCTGGCCGAGCAGCTGCTCGGTGCCGCCGGCTTCGCCTGGTACGAGATCTCCAACTGGGCGGCCGCGCCCGACGCGCGATGCCGCCACAACGTCGCCTACTGGCGCGGCGGCGACTGGTGGGGCGTCGGACCGGGGGCGCACAGCCACGTCGGCGGCGTGCGCTGGTGGAACGTCCTGCGCCCGGCCGCATACGCAGCGCGGCTGGCGGCCGGCGAGTCGCCCGCGCACGCGCGCGAGGTGCTCGACCCGGCGGCGCGCCGCTTCGAGCGGATCATGCTGGAGACCTGCCTCGCCGACGGCCTCGACACGGCGCTGCTCGACGACGCCGGCCGTGCCGCCGCCCAGCGCGCCGTCGCCGACGGGCTCGCCACGTTCGACGGGGACCGCCTCGTACTCACCCTGCGCGGCCGCCTGCTGGCCGACTCGGTCGTGCGTGCGTTGCTCGGCTGAGTTACGGGTCGCTGGCGCCGAAAGTATGGCTTTTCGCCATTGGGATGCCGAAAAATTATGGATTCTCGGCACGTGGATGCCGAGAATGGATACTTCCGCCGACGGCTACGCTGGCGACGTGATGTCGGCCGATCGGCGCCGCACCTCGTACGTGCACGCATGCGCGCCCGTGAGGATGTGGGAGACGCGGGTGACGTTGGCGTCGGGGAGGACCTCGCGCAGGAACGCGAGCTCGGCGCCGCAGGCGTGGCCGTAGCGCTGGGCGACGGCGAGGATCGCGCAGTTGTGCTCGAGGATCCGCCAGCCGCCGGCCGGGCCGCCGTCACCGTCGCCGGGCCCGCTCTCCAGCCGCTCGACCTCCGCCAGGTAGCCGTCCTCGTCGAGCACGCGCGCGACCTCGGCGACGCGCGCGTCGAAGCCCAGGCCCTTCAGTCGCTCGCGCGTCCGCTCCACGCGCGCGCGGCGGCGGCGCTCGAACGCGCGCGCGATCAGGTCGGGGTCCTCGTCGCCGATGTAGTCGAGCAGCTCGACCGTCAGCTCGCCGTAGGAGCGCGGGAACAGCGCTTCCGCAGCCGGCGCCAACCGGTACACGTGGCGCGGGCGCCCCGGCCCGGCGCGCTCCTCGCGGTGCGCGACGAGGTCGGCGGCGGCGAGTCCCTGCAGGTGCTGGCGCACCGCGCTGACCGTGACGTCGAGCTGCTCGGCGAGCTCCTCCGCGCGCGCCTCGCCGCGCTTGCGCAGGGCAATCAGCAGCGCCCGGCGGGTGGCGGGCAGCTCGGCAAGCGCGGGACCGACGTTGCGTGCCATCATGTTTGAAACAGTACTGCCTGTCTATATCCCGAAGCCAAAGCGAAAGGGCGACCGCATGGCCTACGAGCTGCCGGACCTGCCATACGCGTACGACGCGCTCGAGCCGCACATCGACGCCGAGACGATGCGGTTCCACCACGACAAGCATCACGCGACCTACGTGAGCAGAGCCAACGAGCTGCTCGAGGGCACGGAGTGGGCCGACAAGCCGGTCGAGGAGGTTCTCAAGAACCTCGGCAGCCTTGGCGACAAGCAGGCGGGCGTCCGCAACAACGCCGGCGGTCACTACAACCCCGCGCTCTTCTGGACGAGCATGTCGCCGAACGGCGGCGGTGCCCCGTCCGGCGACCTCGCCGCGGCGATCGACAGCACGTTCGGCTCCTTCGATGAGCTGAAGGGCGCGATCAGAGCGAGAGGCCTCGCTCAGTTCGGCTCCGGCTGGTCGTGGCTCGTGCTCGACGGCGGCAAGCTCGCGGTCGAGGGCTCGCCCAACCAGGACAACCCGATCTCCCAGGGCAAGACGCCGCTGCTCGGCGTCGACGTGTGGGAGCACGCCTACTACCTCAAGTACCAGAACCTGCGCCCGGCTTACATCGAGGCGTGGTTCAACCTCGTCGACTGGAACGTCGTCGGGCAGCGCTTCGCTGCCGCCGCGTAACGCCATGACCTACGTCATCGCCGAGCCGTGCATCGGGGAGAAGGACTCCTCGTGCGTCGAGGTTTGCCCCGTGGACTGCATCCACCCGACGAAGGACGAGGACGGCTTCGAGGCCGCCAAGCAGCTGTTCATCGATCCCGAGGAGTGCATCGACTGCGACGCGTGTGTCGAGGCCTGCCCGGTCGACGCGGTCTTCCCGGAGGACCTCCTCCCGGAGAGATGGGCCGACTACGCCCAGAAGAACGCGGAGCACTTCGCGAACGCCTGAGACTGCGACGGAACCGGCCGCCGCGCGCAAGATCGCTTTCGCGCTCCGGCGGCCGGAACCGGCCGCCTACGTGAGATCGCTTTCGCGCTCCGGCGGCCGGAACCGGCCGCCTACGCGCGACGTCACAGTGGCGTGCGCTCCTCCTCCAGCATCACCCGCAGGCGCCGCAGCGCGCTCGCGGTGCGCGACTTGACCGTCCCCAGCGGGACGCCCGTGTGTGCAGAGATCTGCTGCTGGCTGAGGCCGACGTGCCAGCGCAGCCGCACGACCTCGGACTCCTCGGGCGTCAGCCGTTCCATCAGCTGCTCCAGCGTCACGCGGTCGACCAGCTGCGCGACCGGCTCGGAGGAGGCGGCGCTGAGCTCCCGCCCGTCGGCATACGTGCGAGACAGGTCGTACGGCTCGGGGATGCGACGGCGCAGATGGTCGATCGCGCGCGAGCGGGCGATCGTCGCAAGCCATGTGCGCAGCGAGGCGCGCGCGGGGTCGAAGGAGCGGCCCCGCTGCCAGGCCTCCAGCAATACCTGCTGGTAGACGTCCTCGGCGGCGCCGCGATCGCGGATCGCGTCGTGCAGGAGTGCGAGTGCGCCGGGTCCGTACTCCGCGTAGAGGTCGCGAACCGCATCCGGGTCCCGCCGCCGCAGCCCGGCGGCGATGCGGAGCTCGGTGGTGGAGGGGGCAGAACGTCGCATCGGCGCTCGCCCACTGTCGCATGTCGGCGTCGCCTCGACGGTATGGTGATGGTAGGAGTTTTTTGGGTACGTACTAGTTTTTGGAGCGATGCGCGGAAGCTGAAAATCACGCTGATAGTGGTGTTTCTGCCCATGTCCACTGGGAAGGCGGCGGTCTGCCGGCATGCGTCTGCCGACCGCGCTGTGGCCCCCGACCGCAGGGTTGGAATTCAAGCGCCAACGCGCCAGAAGCCCCGCTTCAGCGGGGGTGATCGGCGCCGTCTCCGGCGCCGGACGCGGGCGCGAGCTCCGCGAGCACCTCGAGCATCTTGCGGTGGTAGGCGATGCCTGCGACGAGCGTCCGCCCCGGGCCCTCCGGGCCGTCGGCCTCCCGGACGAGCGCGAGCAGACCCTCGAGCTCGGCGAGCTTCGCCTCGTGCCACGCGCGCCGCTCCGGGACCAGCGGCCACGGGTCCGCGCCGGCGAAGACCTTCAGCATCAGCTCGTCGCGCAGCTGCGGAGGCGTCGTGACGGGCTCGGCAATCCAGGCGTGCAGCGCTTCGCGGCCGGGGTCGGTCAGCGAGTAGAGCTTGCGGCGGCGCCCGCCGGGCTCCTGGCGCACCGTCAGGTAGCCACCGGCCGCGAGCCGGGCCGGCTCGTCGTACGCGGTCGTGTGCGGGACCTGCCAGAAGTTCTCGATCGAGACCTCGATCGCCTGCTTGAGGTCGTACGAGGTCGCCTCGCCGACGTGCTGGAAGAGGGCGAGCACTGCGTAGGAGGTCTGCGTGAGACGGATCGGCTTGCGTTTCACCATTCGCCTCGTATAGTACGGACCGAACGATCATACGTCCGACCACGACGCAGGGGGTCGAGATGCAGGACGCCAACCATCGAAACGGGATCATCTCCGCTGGGGCGGACTACGACGCGGTGATCGTCGGCGCCAGCCTCGCCGGCTGCACGACCGCGATCCTGCTCGGCCGCGCGGGCGCGCGCGTCGCGCTGGTCGAGAAGCAGCGCGACCCGAAGGCCTACAAGCGCGTCTGCAGCCACTTCATCCAGTCCTCGGCCGTGCCGGCGCTCGAGCGGCTCGACCTCCTGGGTCCGATCGCGGCGGCCGGCGGCACGCGCCCCTACTTCCGCGCGTGGACCAGATGGGGCTGGATCGAGGCGCCGAAGGAGCGCAGCGTCGCCGGTGTGAACCTGCGCCGCGAGCTGCTCGATCCGCTCATGCGCGAGACGGCCGCCGCGGCGCCGGGCGTCGACCTGCTGCTCGGGCAGACGGCGCAGGAGCTGCTGCGCGGCGTCGACGGCGCCGTCTCCGGCGTGCTCGTGCGCGACACGTCGGGCACCGAGACGCGCCTGCGCGCACGCCTGACGATCGGCGCCGACGGGCGCGACTCGCGCGTCGCCGACCTCGCCAGAGTGCCGGTCAAGACGACCCCGCACGGGCGCTTCGCCTACGGCGGCTACTTCGAGGGGCCGCCGCCGGAGCGCTCCCCGGACGGGACGATCTGGATGCTCGACCCGCAGTTCGCGGCCGCCTTCCCGACCGACTCCGGCCTCGTCTTCTACGCGGCGATGGGGACCAAGGACCGCCTCCCCGAGTTCAGACGCGACCCGCATGCGGCGCTCGTGAAGTGGGTCGCCGACGTGCCCGAGGCGCCGCCGATCCGCGAGTCCAGACTCGTCGACCGGATCGAGGGCAAGCTCGACATGACAAACAAGCTGCGGCGCCCGGTCGCGCCGGGCCTGGCGCTCGTCGGCGACGCCGCGCTTGCGATCGACCCGCTGTGGGGCGTCGGCTGCGGCTTCGCGTTCCAGTCGGGCGAGTGGCTGGCGGACAGCGTCACCCCGGCGCTGCTGCGCGGCGAGCCGCTCGAGGCGGGGCTGACCCGCTACCGCAAGCGGCACGCGCGCGGCCTCCACGGCCACGCGCGCATGATGGTCCAGTACGCCACCGGCCGCAAGCTCGACCCGGGCGAGCGGATGCTGTTCTCCGCCACCGCGCGCGACGAGGAGCTGGCCGTGCGCTTCGACGCGTTCGGCTCGCGTCGCATCGGCCCGGTGCGGATGCTCGCGACGACGGTGCCGCGCGCGATCGTCGTCAACACGCGGCATGCGCTGCGGCGCGGCGGCGGGGGCGCCGAGCCGGCTGCCGCTTCCGCGAGCCCGGAGGTCGAGCGCGAGCAGGTGGCGGCGTGAGCGCGGCGGAGGCGACCGCGCCCGTCCCCGCGGTCACGCGCACGCGCATCCGCGCCGGCGGGACGCAGCCGCGGCTGCTGCAGGCCGGTCCGGCCGACGCGAGCGAGGCGGTCGTCTTCGTGCACGGCAATCCCGGCTCGTGCGACGACTGGGAGCGCCTCGCGGGAGCGGTTGGCGCGAGCGGCGTGCGTGCGCTCGCGCTCGACCTGCCGGACTTCGGCGAGACGATCGCGCCGGCCGGCTTCGTGCACGACGTGCCGACGCACGCCGGCTTCCTGCAGGAGGCGCTCGACGTGCTCGGCGTCGAGCGGGTGCATCTGGTGATCCACGACTTCGGCGGACCGATCGGGCTCGTGTGGGCGGCGATGCACATCGACCGCGTCGCGAGCGTGACGCTGGTGAACACGGGGATCCTGCCCGGCTACAGATGGCACAGACTCGCGCGCGTCTGGCGCACGCCGGTGCTCGGCGAGCTGTTCCAGGCGATCTCACATCCGCGCGTGCTGCGGCGCATGCTGCCGCGGCAGGAGCCGCGCGGGCTGCCGGCCGAGTTCCTCGACCGCGTCCACTACGGCAAGCGCACGCGCAGAGCGGTGCTGGAGCTCTACCGCGCGACCGACGACCCCGGCGCGGCGGCGACCGAGTTCGCGGCGTTCATGGCCTCGCAGGACATCCCCGCGCTGGTGGTCTGGGGCGAGCACGATGCGTACCTGCCGTCGTCCTACGCCGAGCGTCAGCGCGACGCGTTCCCGTCGGCCGACGTGCACATCCTGTCGGCGAGCGGGCACTGGCCGTTCGCGGACGCGCCGGAGACGGTCGAGCGGCTGCTGGTGGAGTTCGTCGCGTCGGTGCGGGCGGCGGCCGCTTAGAACCTCTTTCAGAATGACCGACGGCCGGCTGGCACCGTCTCGCGGCGCCGGTTCGCCACCCGCAATGTTCGACGCAGCATTGCTGCGCCTTCACATCGCGTGCGACGCCCGGCATCCACGACCCGGCGCCATCCGTCTCGTCCTCATTCTGAAAGAGGTTCTTAGGCGGCGAGCGGCACCGGCGCCATCTCGTCGCGCAGCGGCACGATCGGCCAGGCCGGTTCGATCCGCTCATCTCTGCCGTTGCGGCGGAGGTAGTCCTCGAACGAGGCGGCCTGCTCGGCAGCCCATCTGACCTGCTGGGCGTGCAGCGTGGGGAGGTCGAGCGTGCGCAGCTCCTCGAACGCCTGCCCGAGGCGCCAGGCGACGCGTGCGGCGGCGAGCGCGTCCGCGTGGGAAGCGTGCGCCTCGTCGAGCGGCACGTTGTAGTGCGCGCAGACGGCGCCGAGCGTGCGCTTGCCCTTGCGGAAGCGGTCGACCTGCTTGTCGAGCACGTAGGGGTCGACGACGAGCATGCCCGCTTCGCCGCCGACGCGGTCGACCAGCGGCGCGATGTCGTGGCGGCGCGCTTCGCGGTCGAGGCAGGTGAGGTCGAAGCGGGCGTTGAAGGCGATCACGGGGACGCCCTGCAGCAGCTGCTCGGCGAGCGTCGCGACGATCTGCTCGACCGCCTCGGGCGGCTGTCTGCCCTCCGCGCGGGCGCGCTCGGTCGTGATGCCGTGGACGGCGGAGGCGCCCGCCGGGATCGCTATCCCGGGGTCGAGCAGCCACGCGTGGAAGACGGACGGAAGCCCGTCCCCGACGACGCTCACCGCGGCCGTGACGATGCGGTCCGACTCGCTGTCGATTCCCGTCGTCTCCAGGTCAAATGCGGCGAGGCGGCGCTCGTGCCAGCTCATGCCGCCGAAGAATGAAGCGGGGGTCGGACGGTCCCCGCGACGCACACGCGCGAGCGCCCGGCCGGGAGGGCCGGGCGCTCGTGGTGCGGTTAGGTGCCGGGTGCGTCAGGGTGCGACGTTGACGCAGATGGCCTGGGGGTTCCACGTCTTGCTCGCGCCGGTGTTGTTCGTGATGCGCACGTACCAGGAGCTGGTCGTGAGCGGGCCGGTGCGGTTGAGCGTCACGCCGGAGGAGCTGCCCGTCTCGTAGCCGCCGCTGATGGCCTTCTTGCCGGCGGGGCAGGTGACCGACTCGTCCGAGGTTCTGCCGGGGTCGACGCTGGTCGACGGACCGTCGACGATCTGGAAGCCGGAGATCCCGGGGGCGCCCTGCGGGCCGGACGGACCCTGGGGACCTTGCGGGCCCTGGTCGCCCTGCGGGCCCTGCGGGCCCTGGGGGCCGGCGGGCAGCTCGCCCGGCTTGAAGTCCTTCACCAGCAGCGAGCCGTCCTGGACCTTCTTGCTGTTGACCGCGCTCGGCTTCAGCTGCGGGGTGCCGACGCTCGCTTTCGGGAGCACGTTGACGGCTGCATACGAGCTGCCGCCGAGCGCGACGAACAGCGCGACGATCGCGAGCACGACTCCGGCGGACGGACGACGACGACGGGCACTGCGGGCGGTGGTGCGGATGGAACGCATGAGAGCCTCCTGGGCTTCCGTGGCGGGCCGCTTGTGGCTCGCCGTTTCGATGCATCCATCCTGCGGTCCGCCGGCCGGCGCTTCCGCTCACCGCTCGACGCTGGAAGTGTCGCGTGCGCGACACAGAGCGACGCCCGCTCGCGGTGCCGGAAGGGTGGACCGGACCGGACGCCTGCGTCGTAGCGCATCGCGAGGTGCGCAGATAGGGTGCGCCGCCGAGTGGCGGCGAACGGGGGGCTGGGCATGCGGACGTGGGTGGGATGGGCTGTCGCGGTCGGGTCGGCGGTGATCGCCGCCGCGCCGGCTGCTGCCGGCGCGGCGCAGTGCAGCGACGCGGACGCCGCGATCTCGGTGCAGGCACCGAGCTACGTGAACGCCGGCAAGTCGATCCCGCTCACCGTCGAGCACTTCGCCGCGACGGACGCCGTCACGGGCTTCACGGCGACCATCGGCGGCGTCTCCACGCCGATCGCATCCCAGGCGCTGGGAACGATGACGCTGGGCGTCACCGCCCCCGCCGCGCTCGGGCGCACACAGCTGACGATCGCTTGGGAGCAGGCCGCCGGCGCCGTCGCCGACGGCGCGCCGGCCTGCTCCGGCCGACTGGATCTGCAGCTCACCGTCGTGCGGCCGAGCGTGCGCATCGGGGACACCGACGCTCCGCGCATAGACGGGGTGTGGAAGCTGGTCGCGACGCCGCTCGACTGGGACGCGAGAACGGTCACGATGAGATGGACGCCGACGCCTCGGTGCGACATCGGAGCCTGCGCGATTCTCGGTGACATCCCCGGCCTGGTCTACACGCCAGAGGACGCCCAGCGCTACCGGGGGACGCGGTCGCCCGTGCTGCCGACCGCGACCTGTCGGATCGAAGAGCGCCAGGGCGGCCGGCTCATCTCGCGGCGATACATCCACAACGCCTTCCTGCTCAGACAGGAGACCACGCTGCGCGTGACGGCGTCGCGCAGACTCCCGTCGGGTCTGCTCCAGGCGACGCGGATAGAGGGGATCGACAGATCCACCTACACCCCGACGGGCGAGGCGCGAGCGCACCACTGCCGCGGCGCGATCGTCAACCGAACGCGTGTGGTGGCCTTCCGGCGCTGACCACGGGACGAGCGGAGGGGGAGGGATTCGAACCCTCGATGGACCTCACGGCCCATGCCGGTTTTCAAGACCGGTGCATTCAACCGCTCTGCCACCCCTCCATGACGCGGCGGCTTCGATGCTAGCTGGGCTGCGGGGTGCACGTGCGCGGATGCAGCGCGTCGGAGTCCGGTCGACCGCCCGCACGCTCACGGGCCCAAGCCTCTAGACTGGCCATCTCCCACCGGGAGAGGTGGCCGAGTGGCTGAAGGCACTCGCCTGCTAAGCGAGTATGGGGGTCAAACTCCATCGCGGGTTCGAATCCCGCCCTCTCCGTAGACCGGAATCACCCGCCGTCGCGGGCGGTTCCGCGACCTGAGCACGGGTCGTCGCGTGGTCTGGCCGGTGCGTCGGAGGCGTCGGGTCAAGCGGTGGGCTGCCGCCGTCCTCGTCACAGAATCGGTCCTCGCGACACTGATGTAGCGATGAGTCCGAGATCCCGACGCGACGTGAGCTCGGACCTGCGGGGCGCGGTCCGCGATCCGAGCGCGTTCGCGCACTTCTACGACGCACACGCCGACGGCGTCCTCACATTCCTGGCGCGCCGCACGTTCGACGTCGAGGCGGCGCGCGATCTGATGGCCGAGACGTTCGCGCAGGCGTACCGCAGTCGCAGACGGTTCCGCGGGGAGTCGGATGCCGAGGCGGCCGCATGGCTGTATTCGATCGCCCGGCACCTGCTGAGCGGATACGTGCGCAGCGGCATCGTCGAGCGCAAGGCGACGGAGCGGCTCGGCATCGCCGTGCCGCAGCTCGAGCACGACGACTACGAACGCGTGGTGCAGCTCGCCGGCCTCGCGGACGTGCGCGCGGTCGTGGCCGAGGCGTTCGCGGGCCTCCCGCCCGACCAGCGCGAGGCCGTGCGCCTGCGCGTCCTCGACGAGCTGTCGTATGTGGACGTCGCCGCTCGGCTCTCGATCACGGAGCCGACAGCGCGTGCACGCGTCTCGCGTGGGCTTCGCCAGCTCGGCTCGATCCTCGATGCCCTGCCGAATCTGAGGGAGATGACGATATGAGCGCCCAGGCGGAACGACCGGCCTTCGTCGTCGCGATCGGCGAGGAGCTCGAGCGCATCGCACGCGAGGACATCGCGCGCGCCCGGCGCGCGCGACGACCGGTTCGCGTCAGGACGCTCGTCCTCGCGGCGCTCGCGAGCCTGGCGCTCGTCGGCGCGGCGGGGGCTGCCACCGGGCTGGTGCCCTTGCCCGGGCACGGTCCCGACTTCGTCCCGCGCGAGGCGACGGGCCACTTCAGCCCGGCGCTCGCCGCTCGTGTCTCGGTGCTGGAGCGAGCTCGCACGCAGGCGGATTCGATGGGGCCGGCGGCGGCGTTCGTCGCCGGCCCCGACGGAGCCGCGCCCGGCTCGTCGTTGCGCGTGGCGGTACCGCCCCCGGCGGCGGGAACACCCGACGCCTCCGCCATGGTGCTGCCGGTCTGGCTGCTGCCGACCGCGAACGGCGGCGTGAGCATGCAGGTGCTGGCGAAGGGGGCCGACGGGCCGGCCTCGGGCTTCGCCGCCGATCTGCGGATGGTCGAGCAGGGGCATGCGCGGATGAGCGTCAATCGAGACCTGATGGGTCTCGCGCCCGACGGCGTCGACCATGTGGACGTGCTGCTCCGGGACGGCACGCGCCTCTCGCTGCCGGTTGTGCAGAACGTCTTCGGGGCGCACTTGGACGAGCCGGTCCAGAGCGTCGAGATGCCGGCGGATTAGCTACGGGCAGGGACGTGCGCGTCCCGGGGAATCGGCGCGGCAGTCGACCTTGATCGGTCGGCTGCCGCGCTCGCGAATGCGGGGGCGAGGACCGGCTTTCGAGTAGAATGCGCCAAGTCATCGACGCGCCGACACCCGGCGCATTGGGGGATCGATGTCGTCGCCGTTTGGACCGCTCCCGCCGGGGCCCGGACGCCCGCAGGCGTGGCAGATGCTTCGGTATCAGCGCGAACCGCTCGCGTACGTCGAAGCGTGCGCGAGGCGCTACGGGCCGGTCTTCACGATGCGCCTGCCGTTCCTCGGCACGTCGGTCGCGGCGGTCGACCCGGCGGACGTCAAGACGATCCTCACCGAGGCGCCCGAGCGCTTCCCCAGAGCGCAGGGGCAGTCGCCGCTGACGCCGATGGTGGGCGAGCACGCGACGATGTTCGTGACCGGCGAGGCGCACCGGCATCAGCGCAAGACGATGCTCGGCGTCTACAGCGGCGGGATCGCCGCCCGCTGGGGCGCCGCGCTCGAACGGATCGCCGAGGAGCAGATCGCGACGCTCCCGCTGGGCGAGCCGATCGCGCTGCTGCCGGCGGCGCGGCGGATCGCCTTCGGCGCGATCTGCCGCACGGTGATCGGCGAGGTCGACCCGCGCGACTACGCGACGATGCGCGAAGAAGTCGGCCGCAGCGACGACCCGCGGCTCGCGATGATGCTGATCGCGCCGACGCTCTGGGATCGCGGCGGCCGGCTCAACCCCGGCCGCGCGATGCGCCGCAGACGCGACACGCTCAACCGGCTGCTGTTCGAGGAGATCGCGCGGCGGCGGCGGGCGCTCGCCGGTGCGGGTGAGCTCGACCACCGCGACGACGTGCTGTCGCTGCTGGTCGGCTCGCGAGACGCGCACGGCGAGCCGCTCAGCGACCTCGAGATCCGCGACCAGCTCGTGGGGCTCGTGATCCTCGGGCACGAAATCACCTCCGCCGGACTCGTGTGGCCGTTCGAGCGGCTCTCGCGCGTCCCGCGCGTGCGCGAGCGGCTGGAGGCGGAGCTCGCCGCGGGCGACGACACGTATCTCGAGGCGGTCGTGCAGGAGACGCTGCGTCTGCGGTCTCCGATACTCGACGCGCCGCGCACCGCCACCGAGCCGATCGAGCTGGGCGGCTGGACGATCCCGACGGGGCTCGTCGTGAGCGCGATGTGCGCGGTCACGCAGCGCAACCCCGACGTGTGGGAGGACCCGCTCGCGTTCAAGCCGGAGCGCTTCCTCGGGGACAGGCCGGCGCCCTACGCCTTCACCCCCTACGGCGGCGGGGTGCGGCGCTGCGTCGCCGCGTCGCTGACGACGCTGCTGATGAAGACGGTCGTGCGGCTCGTCGTCGAACGCATGACGGTGACCGCGGCCGACGGCCCCGCGGAGCGCTCGCGCCTCTACGGGCTCGCGCTGCTGCCCTCGCGCGGCGGGCGGGTCGTGCTGCGCGCGCAGCGCGGCGCGGGCGCGTCTCACTCCACCCGCAGCAGCTCCATCAGCGGCGCCCGCGTCGCGAGCCAGCTCGGGTAGCAGGCGGCCGCCGCGCCGATCGCGATCGCGACGAGCACGGCCGCGACCGTCGCCCCGATCGCGGGGTGGAAGCCGACGTGCCAGGCGAGCTGGTTCTCGATCCCGATCGTCATCAGCGCCCCGAGCACGAGCCCGAGCAGCACGGCGAGCGCCGCGCCGACGGCCGACATCGCGACCGCCTCCAGCACGACGGTGCTGGCCTGCTGTCTGCCCGTCATGCCGAGCATCCGCTGCAGGCCCAGCTCGCGGCGGCGCTCGAACGTCACTGTCAGCATCGTGTTGAGCACGACCATCGCCGCGATCAGCAGCGCCGCCAGCTGCGCGCCGCCGGCGAGCGAGAAGAGGCCGTTGACGAGGTCGAGCACGTAGCTCTCCATCTTCGCTCTCGTCGCGACCGTGCCGGGCAGGCCGTTGGCGTCGAGGAAGCGCTGCACGCGCGCGGCGACGACGGCGCGGTTCGCGCCCGGGTCGAGCATCAGCGCGAAGCGGTCGGCGTCGTCGTCTTCGGAGAGGCGCGCGTAGATGCCGTGCTCGAGATAGACGGCGTCGGTCGAGGCGAGGTCGTTGAACGTCCCCGCGACGCGGAAGCGATGGTCGGTGCCGGCGACCGAGACGTGCAGTATCGAGCCCTTGTGGAGCCTGTGCCGCCGCGCCGTCAGGCGCGAGGCGACGACCTGCCCGCGGCCGACCGCCGCCACGAGCCGCGGGTCGCTCACCGGCACGTCGCCCGTCAGCTGGTCGCCGTGGCGGGCCGCCTGCGCTATCGGGAACGCGAGTATCGCGACCTGCTGGTTCCTGCGCTCGAGCAGCGCCGCGCGTATCGGATACGCCGCGCGCACGCCCTCGATCGCGGCCAGGCGCCTGCGCAGCGAGACCGGCAGCGGCTGGTCGGAGGCGAGCAGCCCCTCGCCGTTCGCGCGCACGTACAGCGGGGCCGCGAACCACGTCGTGGCGGCGCGGTTGACCTCCGTGCGGAACGAGCCGAGCCCGCTCGCGCTCGCGACCACGAGCGCGATCGTGAGGCCGAGCGCGCCGGCGGCGACGGTCGTGCGGCCGGGCGCGCGCACGAGCCCGTCCGCCGCGAGCCGGCCGCGCACGCCGAGCAGCCGCGGCCACGCGCGCCGGCTGCCGGCGCTGAGCGCGCCGACGAGGAACGGCAGCAGCAGCAGCGCGCCCGCGAGCGTCAGCATCAGCGCGAGCCCGAGCAGCTCCGGATGCGAGCCGACCGGCGCGAACGCGACGACGGCCGCGGCGCAGGCGGTCGCGAGCAGGCCGCCGAGCGCGAGCAGCCCCGATCGCGGCCCGCGGCTCTGCGCGGAGACCGCATACGGCGCCGCCGGGGCGAGCGCCTCGATCGGCGTCAGCCGCACCACGCGCCGCGCGACGAAGGCCGCGCCGGCCATGGCGACGGCCGCGCCGCTGAGCACGCCGATCAGCGCCTGTCTGGCCGTCAGGTGCACGGCGCCGGCGGACGTGATCGGCAGCACGCTCTCGTACACCGTCGCGGCCTGTTCGACGAGGCGGTGCGCGAGCAGGAAGCCGACGACCGTCCCGAGCGCCCCGCCGGCGAGGCCGACGAGCGCCGCCTCGGCCACGAACGCCGCCAGGATCGGCCCGCGCTGCGTCCCGCCCGTCACGAGCAGCGCGAGGTCCGCGCGCCGCTCGGCGAGCGACATCGCCATCGTGTTGAGCACGAGGAACAGCGCGACGAGCAGCGCGACGGCGCGTATCTGCTGGGTCGCCGCCGAGATCCCGTCGAAGGTGTGCTCGAACGGCGCCGCGCTCGCGCCCGGGTCGCCGACGATCGCCTTGCCGTAGAGCGCGTCTCTCAGCTCGCGCTGCAGCGCGTCGACCGATTGGCCGGGCGCGGCGGCGACGTAGAGGCGGTCGACCTTGCCAGGCCGGTCGAACAGGCGCTGCGAGTCGGCGAGCCCGGTGAGCGCGAGGTCCCCGCCGTTGACGCTCGACAGCACGCCGCTCGGCAGCACCGCGCCGACGAACAGCCGTCTCGTCCCGGTCGGCGTCGCGACCGTCACGGCGTCGCCCGCGCTCGCGCCGAGCGTCTCGGCGAGGTGCGGCGAGAGCACGACCGAGCCGGCGGCGGGTTCGACGACGGCCGCGGTCGCGTCGCCGAAGCCGTCGGGGAAGAGCCTCGCGACGCTCGGCGGCATGCCCGCGACGAGCACGCGCGTGGCCTCGGTGCCGTGCTGCATGCGCGTGATCTGCTGCGTGCTCGGCACGGCCGTGCCGACGCCCGGCGCGGCGTTCGTCCTGCGTATCGCGGCGGGCGCAAGCGAGGGCGCGCCGAACGGCCGCGCTTCGAGCTGCGCGACGCCGGCGAGCCCGACCGCCGTGTCGCGCACTGTGCCGCGCACGGCCGCGTTGACGACCGTGATCGCGACCACGAGGCTGACCGCGGCCGCGATCCCGGCCAGCGTCAGCGCCGCGCGCCTGCGCCGCCTCGTCAGCTGGCGCAGGTTCACGAGCCGGAAGACCGTCCAAGTCGCGACGAGCTGTCCGCGCGCGCTCGTGTGCGCGTGCGCGAGGGAGGGGATCCTCATGCCTGCTGCATCCCGGCCGGCTCGCCGTCCAGCTCCGACATGCGCCCGTCCGCCATCCGCACGACGCGGTCGGCGTGCTCGGCGGCCATCGGGTCGTGCGTCACGATCACGACGCTCTGGCCGCTGTCGGCGGCGTCGCGCAGCAGCGCGAGGATCTCGCGCCCGCTGACCGAGTCGAGGTTGCCGGTCGGCTCGTCGGCGAGGATGATCGCCGGCTCGATCACGAGCGCGCGCGCGAGCGCGACGCGCTGCTGCTCGCCGCCCGAGAGCTGCGACGGGCGGTGCGCCGCGCGCGCGTCCATCTCGACGTGCTGGAGCGCGAGCTGCGCCCGCCGGTTCGCGTCCGGCACGCCGTCGAGCAGCAGCGGGAAGGCGACGTTCTCCAGCGCCGTCAGCGTCGGCAGCAGGCTGAAGAACTGCAGCAGGAAGCCGAGCCGGCGGCGGCGCACGAGCGCCAGCTCCTGCGGGGCGAGCGCGGAGATGTCGCGTCCCTCGAGGCGGATCTCGCCCGCATCCGGGCGGTCGATCCCGCCGAGCAGGTGCAGCAGCGTCGACTTGCCCGAGCCGGAGGGCCCCATGATCGCGACGAGCTCGCCCGTCGCGACGGTCAGGTCGACGCCGTCCACGGCGCGGATCTCCGTCGCACCCTGCTGGAAGCGGCGCGAGAGGCCGCGCGCCTCCAGCGGCGCGGCCGCGCCGTCCTCGATCGGTCTCACGAGCATGGTCCTTCCCTCCGTGGTGGTCGATGCGGCGAGCGCTGCGACGCCGCGGCGGTTGAGCTTTCCCGTCTCCGTGCGTGGGAGCGCCTCGATGAAGCGCACGAGGCGGGGAACCTTGTGCGGCGAGAGCTGCGCGCGGGCGTGCGCCTTCAGCGCGCGCGAGAGCTCGCGCCCCGGCTCCTCCGTCGGTGCCGCGCGCACCCAGGCGCAGGCGATCGTCAGGCCGTTGCGATCGAGGACCGGGCTCACCGCGCACTCCGCGACGGCGGGATGCGCGGCCAGGCAGGCCTCGATCTCCAGCGGCGCAATCTTCATCCCGCGCACCTTGAAGACGTCGTCGCTGCGGCCGACGAAGACGAGCGAGCCATCCTCGGCGCGTCGCATCAGGTCGCCGGTGCGGGTCCAGCCGTCGCGCATCGTCGCCTCCGTCGCCTCGGGCCGGTCCCAGTAGCCGGCGCCGTTCGCCGGGCCGCGGACGTGCACGTGACCGGGGCGGCCGGGGTCGACCTCGGCGCCGTGGTCGTCGAGCAGGCGCAACTCGTATGGCGGGACGACCGTCCCCAGCGAGCCGGGGCGCAGCTCGTCGGACGGGTCGCCGGAGGCGAAGATGTGCAGGCACTCGGTCGAGCCGAGGCCGTCGAGGATCGGCAGGCCGAAGGTCCTCTGCCAGCGGCGGAAGAGGCCCGCTTCGAGCGCCTCTCCGGCCGAGACGCACAGGCGCAGGCTCGACGTGTCGTGCGGGTCGCGCGGGTCCTGCACGGCGAGCAGCGCCGTGCAAAGCGACGGCCCGCCGAAGAAGACGGTCGGGCGCTGGGAGGCGATCGTCTCCAGCACACCGACCGGCTCCGTCGGCTCGGCGCGCAGCAGCGCGCTCGCGCCGGCCGCCAGCGGGAACAGCAGCGAGTTGCCGAAGCCGTAGCCGAACGACAGCTTGGCGGCCGAGTAGCAGAGGTCGTCCTCGGTCAGCGCGAGCCGGCGGCCGAAGCCTTCGGGCAGCGCGAGCAGGCCGCGGTGGAGGTGGAGGACGGCCTTCGGGCGGCCCGTGCTGCCGGAGGTGTACTGCAGCAGGGCGGGGTCGTCCGGACCGCAGGAGGCGGCCTCGGCGGGCTCGGCGCCGGCGATCGCCTCGGCGGCGTCGAGCACCGGCTCCCCGGTGGGCGCCTGGCCGCCGAACGCGACGACCGTCTCCGGCCAGCCGGTGCGCTCGCGAATCGCGAGCAGCGCCGTGACGCGGTCGGTCGTCGTGACGGCGACCCGCGGTCGCGCGTCCTCGCAGACGTGCGCAAGCTCCTCCTCGGACAGGCGCGTGTGGATCGGCGCCGGGATCGCGCCGACGTGCATCGCGCCGAAGACGATCGCGGCCGCCTCCGGCGTGTCCGGCAGCAGCACGATGACGCGCTCGCCGCGAGCCGCGCCGGCGGCGCGCAGCATCGTGCCGGCGCGCCGGGTCTGCTCGAACAGCTCGCCGTAGCTCCACGTCCGTTCACCGGCGCGCAGCGCGGGGCGCTGTGCGCGGCCCTCCGCGAGGTGGCGCTCGAGGTAGAACGCGGTCGCGTTGGTGTAGACGAGCTGCATCAGCGCGGCCCCTCCGCCTCGCGCCGCACGACGGCCGCGCCGGCGGCGCCAGCGTCGTGCGCGCGCAGCACCTGCGGGCCGTGCGCCGTGCC
>JBJMLB010000069.1:0-3635 GCA_045805465.1 Conexibacter sp.
ACCGCGTCGAACAGCGTCAGCGAGCCGCCGCCGGCGCCGATCACGAGCCCGAGGTTGCCGTCGAACTCGGTCACGTTGCCCGCGACGCCGCGATGCGAGGCGGCGTCGACGGCCTCGCCGGCGAGCTCGAAGGGGGTCGCCTCGCGTGCTTGGCGGGTCTCCTCGTCGCCGACGCCGAGGCCCTTCAAGATGTGCTTCTGGCGGCCGCGCGCCTCGTTCTCCATGTCCATGTGCGCGTCGACGGCGACGAATCTGCCGTCGGCGAGCTGCGCGAGCGGGTTGATCTCCGCCAGCGTCATGTCGTGTCTGACAAAGAGGCGGGCCAGCCGCGCCAGGATCGGCGTCGCACGGGTCAATGCTGACCCCGTCACACCGATCGACGCGATCACCTGCTTCGCCTGGTAGTCCGAGACGTCCATCAGGTTCGAGAAATGCCCGCGCCCGACTCTGTCGGGGTGCGTCTCGGCGACCTCCTCGATGTCGATGCCGCCCATGTCGGAGAACAGCATCACCGGCTGCTTGCGGATCCCGTCCCACACGACGCCGGCGTAGTACTCCTGCTTGACGTCGACTCTGGAGTCGACCAGCACGCCGCGCGGCATGTGACCGTTGATCTCCAGTCTCAGGATGAAGTCGGCGTGCTCGGCCGCCTCGTCGGGCGTCTCGGCGAACTTCACGCCGCCGGCCTTCATGCGCCCGCCGGTCAGCACCTGCGACTTGATGACGACGGAGCCGCCGATCTCCTCGGCGATTCTGCGCGCCTCCTCCGGCGTTCTCGCGAAGCCGTGGGGGGAGACGGGGATGCCCGCCGCCGCGACGATCTGTCGCGACTCGTACTCGAAGAAGCGCACGCGCTAGCTCCCGGTCGTGGTGGTTACGAACCCGTAGGCCTCGGCCAGCTCGGGGTCCTTCTGCGCGAGCATCTCGGCCAGGCCGACCATCACCTTGCACTGCTTGAAGGTGGCGTCGTCCTGCATCTTGCCGTCGAGCATGTGCACGCCGGCGCCATCGGGGATCGCCTCGATCACGCGCTGGGCGAACTTGACCTCGTCGGGGTCCGGCGAGAAGACCTTCTTGGCGATCGCAATCTGGCGCGGGTGCAGCGACCAAGCGCCGACGCAGCCCATCAGGAAGGCGGCGCGGAACTGCGCCTCGCAGCCGGCGTCGTCGCCGATGTCGCCGAACGGGCCGTAGAAGGGAAGGATCCCCGTCGCCGCGCAGGCGTCGACCATGCGCGCGATCGAGTAGTGCCAGAGGTCCTGCTGGTAGCTCGTGCGCGGCGCCTCGGGGTTGTCCGGGTTCGGATCCTCGATCACGCGGTAGCCGGGATGGCCGCCGCCGACGCGCGTCGTCTTCATGCGGCGCGAGGCGGCGAGGTCGGCCGGGCCGAAGCTCATTCCCTGCATGCGCGGGGAGGCCGCGGCGATCTCCTCGAGGTTCGCGACGCCGAGCGCCGTCTCCAGGATCGCGTGCACGAGGATCGGTCTCTTGACGCCGAATCTGCCCTCCAGCTGGGCGAGCAGGCGGTCGACGTAGTGGATGTCCCAGGCGCCCTCGACCTTCGGGACCATGATCACGTCGAGCTTGTCGCCGATCTCGCCGACGAGCCGCAGCAGGTCGTCGAGTACCCACGGCGAGTCGAGGCTGTTGACGCGCGTCCACAGCTGCGTCTCGCCGAAGTCGACGGCTTGGCCGACTCTCACGAGGCCCTCGCGGGCGGCCTCCTTGCGGTCGACGGGGACCGCGTCCTCCAGGTTGCCGAGCAGGATGTCAGCCTGCTTGGCCATGTCCGGCACCTTCGCCGCCATCTTCTCGTTGCTCGCGTCGAAGAAGTGGATCATCCGCGACGGGCGGAACGGGATGTCCAGAACGGGGTCGGGCGCCCCGACTGCGAGGGGCTTCGCAAAGTCTCGTGGGTTGCGCACTGGGTCTCTCGGGTCGATGGCAGGTAGGTGAAGAGTCGCGCAAATCGTATTGACCGCCGAGTCAACGCGACGCACGGTCGCCGCGAAGCCGGCACACTTCGCGGTCATTCCATCGCCATTCCGACACGCAGGACGGTTCCTGAACACATGAGCGACACGATCAACGGCGTCGAGACCGACCAAGCAGCCCGCGAGGCCTCCGGCGCCCACGCCTACGGCCGCTACCTCGAGGAGTTCGAGGTCGGCGCGACCTACAAGCACTGGCCCGCGAAGACGGTCACCGAGTCCGACGACCACCTCTTCTGCCTCATCACGATGAACCACCACCCGCTGCACCTGAACGACGTCTACGCGGCCGGGTCCCAGCAGGGCAGAAACGTTGTCGTGGGGCCGCTGGTCTACTCGCTCGCGCTCGGCATGTCGGTCTCCGACATCTCCGGCAAGGCGATCGCGAACCTCGCGACCGAGGAGCTCAGTCACCCGAACCCGGTCTTCCACGGGGACACGCTCTTCTGTGAGACCGAGGTGCTCGAGGTCAAGCCGTCGAGATCGAAGCTCGACCGGGGCGTGGTGAAGGTCCACACGCGCGTGCTGAACCAGGACGGCGTGCTCGTCGCGGAGTTCAAGCGGCTCGTGCTGGTGCCGCGGAAGAACCCCGGGACGTGACCTGGTGCGCTCCGCCCGGCCGGGCGGAGCGCGGCCGCTCCCTGGATGAGGAAAACGGCGAGGAACGCTGCGGAAACACGTTTCCACGCGAGATGAAACAATCCCGCGGATGTCCCGCGACCGCCACGAGGGAGATCACGTGAGCATCACTGACACCGCCCCGCCCACGAGCCACGCGAAACTCCGCGCGTGGGTCGAAGAGATCGCCGCATTGACGCAGCCCGATCGCATCCACTGGTGCGACGGCTCGGCTGAGGAGTACGACCGGCTCTGTCAAGCGCTCGTCGACGCCGGCACCTTCGAGCGACTGTCCGACGCCAAGCGCCCGAACAGCTATCTCGCGCTGTCGGACCCGACCGATGTCGCGCGCGTCGAGGACCGTACCTTCATCTGCTCGCAGGACGAGTCCGATGCCGGTCCGACGAACAACTGGTGCGACCCGGCCGAGATGCGCGAGACGATCTCAGGTCTGTTCGAGGGCTGCATGCGCGGGCGAACGATGTACGTCGTGCCCTTCAGCATGGGGCCGCTCGGCTCCGACATCGCGCACATCGGCGTCGAGCTGACCGACTCCGCCTATGTCGCCGTCTCGATGCGGATCATGACCCGCATGGGCGCGGGCGCGCTCAGAGTGCTCGGCGAGGACGGCCACTTCGTGCCCTGCGTCCACAGCGTCGGCGCGCCGCTCGAGGCCGGGCAGGAGGACGTCTCCTGGCCGTGCAGCGACACGAAGTACATCGTCCACTACCCCGAGACGCGCGAGATCTGGTCCTACGGCTCCGGCTACGGCGGCAACGCGCTGCTCGGCAAGAAGTGCTTCGCGCTGCGGATCGCCTCCGTGATGGCGCGCGACGAGGGTTGGATGGCCGAGCACATGCTGATTCTCAAGCTCACCGACCCGCACGGCGAGGTGAAGTACGTGACGGGCGCGTTCCCGTCCGCGTGCGGCAAGACGAACCTCGCGATGCTGATCCCGACGCTGCCCGGCTGGAAAGTCGAGACGGTCGGCGACGACATCGCCTGGATGAAGTTCGGCGAGGACGG
>JBJMLB010000070.1:0-23662 GCA_045805465.1 Conexibacter sp.
ACCGGCTCCTTGCCGGTCCCCGCCACTGGATGGATCGCGTCTGTTCCTTCCCGCCTCAGCCGAAGCGCGCGAGCTTCTGGACGGCGTTGTAGCCAGCCTCCATCGCACCCTCGCAGAAGCCGTGGTTGACGGCGTCTGTCGTCGCGACCGCGATGCGGCCGACGCGCTCGGTGGCGATCTCGGCCGGCGTCGGTCCGTCGGGCCAGAAGGCGGCGTCGCCCGGCAGCCCGTACCAGCGCATGTAGCCGTGCGCCCAGCGGTTGACGGTCACGGCCGCGACGTCCCGCGCCGGGTCGAGCCCGGCGCCGCCGAGCGTGGTCGCGAGCAGGTCGCGCATGCTGCGCTCGTAGTCGCTGAACGACGTCTGCGCAACCTCGACGCGGCCGGCGCGCGCGCCCTGCTTGTACGGCAGGCCGGCTTTGATCGCTTGGCGCACGAAGTCGACGACGACCGGTCCGTCCGGCTCGCCGACCGAGCTGTAGCCGCCGAGTCTGGTCGGCGTCCCCAGCGACGCGCTCTGCCACATGCCGGCCGGGCACTGGATACCCGAGATGCCCAGCGTCTGCCACGCCTGCCAGTTGTTCAGGGCGACCTTGGCGTAGATCTGGGGCATCTTGACCGCCTCGGCCAGCGCCTCCTGCTGCTTGCGCGGGAACTCGCTCGCGACGTACGGGATCATCGCGTTCCAGCAAGCCATCACGACCGCGCCGGCGGTCACCTTGCGGAGGGCGCCCCCCTGCACGTAGGAGACCTCCACCGAGTGCCCCCGCTCGGGACCGCCGGTGCCATGGCGCACATCGACGACCGTCGCGTTGAGGCGGATGCGCGTCTGGTTGTGCTCGCCGTCGAGCTTGCCGTAGTCACAGCGCGCGAGCGCGAGGTCGGCGATGCTTCTGCCTGGAATCGCGCCCGGGATCAACCGCCGCACGAGCGCGCGGGCGATGCCTGCATTGCCGTCCGGGAAGCGGTAGCTGCCGTCCTCGGCCGTCCAGCGGTACTGGACGGTGCGGCTGACGCCGCGCCACGGTCTCGACCAGTCCATTTCGATCCCGCGCAGGCCGTCGATCCCGATCCAGAGCCCGTCGAGCGACGGGCACTGGTCGTAGGCCATGCCGGTCTCGTCGAGGGTCGCGGTGTTGAGGTACTTGAGGACGTCGGGATGGACATTGCCGAAGTCGTTCAGCACCTGCGCGCAGGTGCGCTTGCCGAGCTCGACGACTTTCTGCTCGTTCGACATCCCGGCGAGCCAGTCGGGCGGCGTCTGAAGGATGTCGCTCAGCTGCGCCTTCGCCTCCGGCGCGAGCGGGGCGTCGGCGAGCGACTCGGACCACGGGGTCGTGCGCGACCGGATGACGACGTGGTCGCGCCCCCACGCCGCTCTCGTGAACACGAGCGCGCGAGCGGTAGCGCCGCGTCTGGCGTAGTGGGTCCGGTCGACCGAGGCGCCGAGCTCTCTGAAGTCGATCCCGAGGTCGGTCGCCAGCTCCTTCGCCGGGTCGACCCAGACGCTGGGGCTGTCCATCGTGATCGAGCCGCCATGCGAGAGCAGCGTGCGGCCCCCGACGTTGAACTCGTTGCGCTTGGCGTGGCCGCCGAAGTCGTCGTGCGGGTCGAGCAGCAGGATTCTTGCGCGCGGATCGACGTGCTTGAGGTGGTAATGCGCCGCCGACAGACCGCTGATGCCGGCGCCGACGACGACCAGATCGTATTTCTCACCCGTCGGCTTCAGGCGGCCGGCCTCTCTCCAGAACGTCCCGTCGCGCACCGCGTGCGCGATCTCGAAGGAGCCCGGGTGGCTGCCGCGCATCCCGGTAAGCGCCGGCGGGTACACCGCAGCGTCGCCGCCCGCGGGCTTCATCGCCTGTGCCGCCGCCGGCAGCCCGCCCAGCAGCGCGGCGCCGATGCCCACGCCCACGCTAACCGCGACGCCGTCCACGAAGTCGCGACGCGTGACGGGGCGGTCCATGCCCAGCTCGCTGTCGGACCATGCGGAGCTGAATTGGGGCTCCTCCGAGTTGTGTCTGTCGTTCATCGTCGTTCCTCTCGATGTGCCTGTATGCGTGCGAACGTGCGTTTCAGCTCGCTAGAGCCCGTGCAGGACCTCGCCATCGACGGCCGTGTAGCACCGGCAGGTGCGGCAGGCCGTCGGGCGGGCAGGTCATCGGGTCCTCGGCGAGCACGGTGAGATCGGCCCGGCGACCCGCGGCGATCGGTGCGCCTCGGTCGGCGCGCCGTTGACGACGAAGCCGGATGGCACCGACGGCACCGGGCAGCGGCTCGCGACGTTGAACGGCGTCGCGCTGTCCGTCGACCTCGGCGGACCGGCGACCGCCGCCGCTCGCCGGCCGCGTGCCTTCGCACCTCTCGACATCGCCTCTCTCTCCCTCAATATCTAGCATTGCTAGGTTTGAGCCGGGCGAACTGTAGCCCGCGGCTTTGCCGGGTGTCAAGCTCCACGCCAGATGGCACGGCCGACCAGCCCGCTTCTCAATCGCGACCGCATCGTCGAAACCGCGCTCGCGATCATTGACGGCGAGGGGCTGCCCGCGCTCTCGACCCGCCGACTGGCGAGAGAGCTCGGTGTGAGCGGTCCGTCGCTCTACTACCACTTCGCGACCAAGGAGGACATCCTGGACGCGGTCAGCGAGCACATCGCGGCGCAGACCGTCCTCACCCACCAGGACACCTGGCAGGACGTCCTGCGCGACTTCGCCCGCTCGTACCGCAAGGTCATGACCGCGCACCCGAACGCTGTCGAGTTCATGGCGCTCCGCCCCGTCCACCACCGCGCCGCGCTGGCGTCATACGAGTGGCAGTTACGTGCGCTCGCGGTGCACGGCTGGGACGTCGGCTCCGCATGGGAGACCGTCATGGGCATCGAGCTGCTCGTGCTCGGCACCGCGCTCCAGTCCGGCGCCCCGGAGCTGGTCCTCACCGACCCCGAGCTGCGCGAGGACTACCCATTGCTCGCAGAGGCGGGCGATCTCCACCTCGTGCGCCCGGACACCGTCTTCGAGCGCGCGACGGAGAGCTTCATCGCCGGCCTCCGACCGCCGCCGTCGCGCTGACCGGCCGGCAGCGGCCGCTCGTCACACACTCGGAGCCTCGCTCGCTGCAGCACTTCGAGGCGCATCCGCTCGAGCGGCGCCTCCCGGCGGCACGAAGGAGGGCGACCACGGCGCCGCCCCCCTCCATGCGCTGACACGGAGCGCAGCAAGCTCTCTTTGCCCCGTAGGGTCATTATCCCCTCCAGAGCGGGGATTTCAATCGCGAAGGTCAGCGACTGACGGGTCGGCTCGACTCAGGTGCCAGCGGACCGATACGGTGTACGAAATCAGCCTACTTCTGGTGTGATGCGCCTGGATGGTCAAGACCCGTAGCCTGCACGGCGAGGTGCACGCACTCCCCCGGCTCTGGCGCGAAACGGACTTCCGCTGGCTCTTCCTCAGCCAGACGATCTCCACGACCGGCGACCGCCTCGTGCTCGTCGCGCTTGCGCTGCTCGTGATCGAGCGCACCGGCTCGACAACGGACCTCGGCGTCGTCGTCGCCGCGCAGACGGCCGCGCTCGTGACGTTCCTGCTGATCGGCGGCGTGTGGGCCGATCGCCTCCCCCGCCACCGCATCATGGTCTCGACCGACCTGATCCGGGCGGCGCTGCACGCGCTGCTCGCGATCCTGATCTTCGCCGACGCACTGGCGATCTGGCAGCTCGTCGTCATCGAGGTCTGCTTCGGTGCGGCGGAGGCGTTCTTCCGCCCCGCCTACAGCGGGCTCGTGCCGCAGACCGTCCCGGAAGACCT
The DNA here is from genome assembly GCA_045805465.1 of Conexibacter sp. Lineage (GTDB taxonomy): Bacteria > Actinomycetota > Thermoleophilia > Solirubrobacterales > Solirubrobacteraceae > Conexibacter. The sequence goes on from JBJMLB010000070.1 coordinate 3,804, forward strand.
GATCCAGGAGGCGAACGCCGCGAACGGCCTCACGCAGACGCTCGCGGAGTTCGCCGGGCCGGCGCTCGCGACCGTGCTCGTGTTGACGCTCGGCACCGGCGCCGCGTTCGCGATCGACGCCGCCACGTTCCTGGTCAGCGCCGGCCTGCTCGCGCTCGTGCACCCGCGAGAACGCGGCGAGCGGGCGCCGCGCACATCGCTGCTGGCCGAGCTGCGGGACGGCTGGCGCGAGGTGCGCTCGCGCACGTGGGTGTGGGTGACGATCGCCGTGTTCGCCTGCCATCTCGTGCTCGGCTTCGCGTCCTACGTCGTGCTGGGGCCGACGGTCGCGGCCGATCGCTACGGCGACTCCGCGCTGTGGGGCTGGCTCGCCGCCAGCATCGGCCTCGGCACCGCCGCCGGTGCGCTGCTGGCGCTGCGCTGGCGACCGGCGCTGCCGCTCTTCACCGGGGTGCTCGCAACCGTTCCGTTCGGGCTCGTGCTGCTCGCGTTTGCGCTCGGGGTGCCACTCGTGGTGGTGTTGCCCTGCGCGGTCGCCGCCGGCGTCGGCCTCGCGCTGTTCGGCGTCTGGTGGGAGACCGCGCTCGCGCAGCGGATCCCGCCTGAGGCGCTCTCGCGCGTCGCCTCCTACGACTGGATGGGCTCGTTCGCGCTGCTGCCGCCGGGCCTCATCCTCATAGGGCTCGTCGCCGAGCGCGTCGGTGCCACGACCGTGATGGGGGTCGCCGGCGCGACCGCGTCACTGTTCGTGCTGCTCGCGCTGGTGCCGGCCGAGACCCGCAGGCTCCGTCGCCTGCCGGGAGCCGGCGAGGTGCCGCTGCACTCAGGCGTGACGCCGAGCACGTCCGGGGACGTCGTCCCCTAACCCTCCGAGCGCCCTCAGACGACCGCGAGCTCTTTCGGCAGCGTGCTGAGGCGCTCGCAGCCGTCGTCGGTCACGACGACGAGATCCTCGATCCGCACGCCGAGCTCGCCCGGGAGGTAGACGCCCGGCTCCACCGTCACGACGTGGCCGGCCACGAGCGTCGCCTCGGACGCTCTCGACAGCCGGGGCGCCTCGTGGATCTCCAGGCCGACGCCGTGCCCGAGCCCGTGGCCGAAGTGCTCCGCGTGTCCCGCCGCCTCGATCACCGCGCGCGCCGCCGCGTCGGCGTCCCGTCCGCTCACGCCGGGCCGCACCGCGTCGAGGCCCGCGAGCTGGGCGTGCAGGACCAGCTCGTGGACCTCGCGAGCGCGTGTGCCCGGCTCGCCGACCGCGAACGTGCGCGTGCAGTCCGAGCAGTAGCCGTCCAGCTGGGCGCCCCAGTCGATCGTCACGAGCCCGTCGGGCGCGATCTCGACCTCGCGCGGGATCGCGTGCGGCAGCGCGCCATGTGCGCGGTGCGCGACGATCGTGTCGAAGCTCGGCCGCTCGGCGCCGAGGCGGCGCATCTCCTGCTCGAGCGCGAGCGCGACGGCGCGCTCGCTGCGGCCGGCGAGGCCGTCTTCGAGCGTGCGCTGCAGCGCGGCGTCGGCCAGCTGGGCGGCGGCGCGGATGCGGGCCACCTCGTCCGCGTCCTTCACCGTCCGCAGGTGCTCGACGACGCCGCCGGCGGGGACGAGCTCGACGTGCGCCGGCAGCGCCTCGCGAAGTCGGTCGAAGGTCCGCACGGACATGTGCTGGTCCTCGACCCCCAGGCGCAGGTCGCCGTCGGGCAGCGCGGCGACGGCCTCGTCGAGCAGGTCCTGCTCGCCGATGCGGCGCTCGAAGCCGTGCACCTGCTGCTCGGCCTGCGAGACGTAGCGGAAGTCCGTCACGAAGCAGCGCAGGTCGTCGAGTCCGACGAGCGCGACGCCGTTGGAGCCGGAGTAGCCGGTGAGGTAGCGGACGTTGACGAGGTTGGTGACCAGCAGCGCGTCGAGCTCGCGCTCGTCGATCAGGGCGACCAGGCGGTCGGCGCGCGTCGTGGGCGCGACGTTCACGCGGACGCCCCCAGCTCGTCGCGCAGGCGCACGAGGGCGTCGCGGTAGCCGTCCGGCCCTCTGCCCGCGATCGTCGCGACGCACAGGTCGCGGATCACTGACACGCGGCGGAAGTCCTCGCGCGCGTCGACGTCGGAGAGGTGCACCTCGACGGCCGGCAGCCCGGCGATCTCGAGCGCGTCGCGGATCGCGATCGAGTAGTGGGTCCACGCGCCGGGGTTCAGGACCAGCCCGTCGACGGTGTCCTCGAGGCGGTGCAGCTCTTCGACGAACTGGCCCTCGTGATTGGTCTGGAAGAACTGGACGGCGAGGTCCAGCTCCGCCCCCCAGTCGCTGACGCGCGACTCGAGCTGCATCAGCGTGAGCGTGCCGTAGTGCGTCGCCGGGCGGCGGCCGAGCTGGTCGAGGTTGACGCCGTGCATGACGGCGATGCGGTTGTGGCTGCCGCCCGTGGTTGGTCCCGCGCTCATGTCGCGCTCAGCTCCCGCACCGCCGCGCGCAGGTCGCCGTCCTCGATCTGGCAGCCGGGCCGCGCGGCGCCGGGGGCGTCGAGCAGCACGAACGGCACGGCCTCGCCGCTGCGGCGCTTCTTGTCGCGCGCGGTCGCGACCAGCACCGCGTCCGGGTCGACGCCGCCGTCGAGCTGAGTCGGCAGCCCGCGCGCCGCGAGCAGCGTCGCGACCTCGGAGCGCAGCGCGTCCTGGCCGGACAGCCGCAGCGCCGCCAGCAGGCCGAGCCCGACCGCCTCGCCGTGGCGGTAGCGCGAGTAGCCGGTGACGGTCTCGATCGCGTGGCCGACCGTGTGGCCGAGGTTCAGCACCTGGCGCAGGCCCGCGTCGCGCTCATCCATCGCGACGACCGCGAGCTTGGTGCGCGCGCAGGCGAAGATCACGTCGGCGTCGGGGTCGTCGCCGCGGCGCACGCGCTCCCACAGCTCACCGCCGGCGATCAACGCCGTCTTCAGCACCTCGGCGTAGCCGGCGGCCGCCTCCTCCGGCGGCAGGGTGGCGAGGGTCTCGACGTCGGCCACGACCGACGACGGCTGGTGGTAGGCGCCGACGTAGTTCTTGCCGTTGAGCAGGTCGACGCCGGTCTTGCCGCCGTAGGCGGAGTCGACCTGCGCGACGAGCGTCGTGGGGACCTGCACGATCGGCACGCCGCGCTGGTAAGTCGCCGCGACGAAGCCCGCGAGGTCGCCGACGACGCCGCCGCCGAGCGCGACGAGGTGGTCGCTCTGCGTCATGCCGCGGTCGGCCAGCTCGATCCACACCCGTTCGGCGGTCGCGAGCGACTTGTGCTGCTCGCCGGCGGGGAACTCGATCCGCGCGGCCAGCTCGCCGAGGCGGTCCGCGTAGCGCGGCCCGACCTGGTCGTCGGTCACGAGGAAGCCTTGGCCCGGCACCGGCGAGAGCGGGGCGCCGAGCAGGCCGCGACCGACGAACACCGGGTAGTCGCCGGAGGCGGAGCTCGCCCACAGCAGACGAGTGCCCACCGGCGCTTGGGCGAGCGCGAGGATCGACGGCAGCGCCTCGTCGATTCGCTCGCGGCGGTCGGCCGGGAGCACGACGTCGGCGGCGGCCATGTACAGCGGACGGCGGCGCACGTAGAGGTCGCGGAACTCCTGCGGGTCACGCGCGAGCGGGCGGCCGCGGCCGGCGGCGCGCTCCCAGGCGACGTTCACGTCCACGTCGAGCAGCACGGTGATGTGGCGTCTGAGCGCCTCGCGGATCCGCTCGGCGTGCAATGCCCCGCCGCCGAGCGAGTAGACGCCGCCGTCGGCCCGCTCCAGCATCTCCCCCACCAGCTCGGCCTCGATCGCGCGGAACGCCGCCTCGCCCTGCTCGGCGAAGCAGCGGTCGATCGGCATGCCGATGTGCTCGGCGATCGTCGCGTCGGCGTCGACGACCTGCAGGCCGAACGTCTTCGCCAGACGGCGCGCGGCCGTCGTCTTGCCGGCTCCCATGAAGCCGACGAACACGAGCGCGCGGCCGGCGGGCGGGCGCAGCGGCCCGTCGTGCGTCAGTGGCGGCGCCACCCGATCCGCTCCTCGTAGGCGCGGACGGCCTCGCGGACGTCGTCGATGTGGTCGCCGCCGAACTTGCTGCGATACGCGTCGGCGAGGACGTGGGCGAGCATCGCCTCGCCGACGACGCCGGCGGCAGGCACGGTGCACGAGTCGGTCCGCTCGCGCAGCGCCTCGGCCGGCTGCTTCGTGTCGATGTCCACGGAGCGCAGCGGCTTGGTGAGCGTCGGGATCGGCTTCATCGCGACTCTCACGACGAGCGGCGTGCCCGTCGTCATGCCGCCCTCGAGGCCGCCGGCGCGGTTCGTCTCTCGGTAGAAGCCCCCGTCGTCTCTGTAGAAGATCTCGTCGTGCGCCTGCGAGCCGGGAACGGCCGCGAGGTCGAAGCCGTCGCCGATGCCAACGCCCTTCATCGCCTGGATCGACATCATCGCCATCGCGATGCGGCCGTCGAGGCGCTCCTCCCACGAGACGTGCGAGCCAAGTCCCGGGACGAGACCGAAGGCGATCACCTCATAGGTGCCGCCGAGCGACTCGTTCGCCTTGCGCAGCACGTTGATCTCCTGCACCATCGCCGCGCTCGCCTCGGCATCGAGGCAGCGGACCGGGGACTCGTCGACATGGTCGAAGTCCTCTACGGTCAACGGCTTGGACGGCGGCGGCGCCACCACGGAGGTGATGCGCGTGACATGCGAGCGGACCTCGACGCCGAGCGATCTCAGGAACGCCTTCGCGAGCGCTCCGCCGGCGACCCGCGCCGCGGTCTCGCGGGCGCTCGCGCGCTCGAGGACGTTGCGCACGTCGCCCGTGCGGTACTTCCACGTGCCAACGAGATCGGCGTGACCGGGCCGCGGCAGGTGCACCTCGGGCACGTCCGCCTCGACCGGCCACGGGTTCATGCGCTCTTCCCAGTTGGCGAAGTCTCTGTTGGGGATCTGGAGCGCGACCGGGCCGCCGAGCGTCTTGCCGTGGCGGACGCCCGCCGTCACGTCGGCTCTGTCTCTCTCGATCTTCATGCGCCCGCCGCGGCCGTGGCCGAGCTGACGGCGCGCCATGTCGCGGTTGATCGCGTCCTGGTCGAGCTCCAAGCCGGCGGGCAGGCCCTCGACGATGCACGTGAGGCCGGGGCCGTGCGACTCGCCGGCGGTGATCAGACGGAGCGCCATGAGGCCGTACAGGTTACGTGCACGTCGGCGCGCACGCCGCGCCGCGGGTCAGCCGCCGGCAGGCGTCAGGTCGGCGAGGCGGCCGTCGGAGATCGCGCCGTGCGCGCGCGCGGCGCGGGCATGACGCGAGGCCCAGCGGGCGATGTGCAGCACGCCGCTGCGCCGCACGTAGCGGAACGGCAGGCGCTGCGAGCGCGCCGTCCCGTCCGCCGAGCTGCGCACCGAACCGCCGACGAGCAGCTTTCCGAGGCGCGAGGTGCGCGCGTAGGCGCGTTGCGCGACCGCCTTCGAGGTCGTCGTGTGGATCGAGACGTCGTCGAGGTCGAGCTCGTACTGCTCGACTCTGCCGTCAGCCTCGGTGAAGTCCAGCAGCGCCGTCTCGCCCTCGTGCAGCTCGATCGCCTCGCAATCCTTGTGCGAGGGCACGCACTGGCCGAGGCCCTGCACGTGGACGTCGGTGGAGACGAGGAAGACGGCCGTCTCGCGGTCTCTGCGCGTGCCGAGGAAGACGACGATCGGGTGGTTGGCGTTCGGCAGCGGCGTGAGGCGCGGGATGTCTCTGATCACCCGCAGGCGCTGGCCCGCGTGCCCGAAGCGCGCGTCGACCGTCGCGTAGGCGAACGTCGGCTGCGGCTGCGGCTGCGGAGCCGGCTGGGCGCCCCCGCCGGAGCCGGAGTCGCCCGTGCCGCCGCTGCTCGCGCCGGAGTTTCCGGACCCGCTGTTCGGGGCGCCGGCGGTAACCGTGGCGCTGCTGGCCGTGGCGCTGGAATCGGCCTGCACATGCTGCTGGCGGAACGGGTTCTTCGCGTGGCCGCGCAGCGGCGCATCCGGCTCGTCGCCTTGCGCGACGCTCACGACCGCCTCGCCGCCCGGGAGTGCCGCTGCGGAAGCCGCAGCGGCCACGGCGGCCGGCGCGGCCTCCTCCGTCGTGGGCGGGGGCGACTTCGCGAGCAGGACGGGCACGGCGACGAGCGCCGCGACGAGCAGCAGCGCGACCGGCCACAGACGCCGCTCGACAAGCTCGCTCCAGACATTGCGGACAGGTCTCATCTCACCACCGGGGTTGCGGTCGCCGTGCCCATCGGGCTGGTCGGGACGGAGCCGTCGGCCGCGCCGCTCGCCGGCAGCGGGCCGGTCGCGGTCGCGCCGTTCGTAAGCCCCTGGCTCGCGGGCAGCAGGTAGGTCGTCGCGGCGACGTTCGCCTGGATCCGCGGGAAGCCCTGCGGCGCGGCCGTGAGCGCGATTCCGTCGATCGTCATGAAGCGCCCGTGCACGAGCAGCCGCCGGTTGCGCACGACGAGGAAGCGCTCGAGCCGCCCGATGAAGTCGGACATGCGGAAGAAGTCGCCCGTGAAGGTGAAGCTGAAGGGCATCGTCGGGAAGCCGGCGGCACCGACTGCCGCGCCAGGCGGCAGCGTCGCGGTCGTCGCCTGCGTGGCGGGGGCGCCGGGCGTCACCGGCGCCGGTGCGGGGGGCGCCGGGGCGGCTGCTGCGCTGGCTTCGCCTCCCTTCAGCTCGCGGAAGTCGATGTGCGATCCCTGGGCTGCCCGCTCGACCTGCAGCAGCAGCGACGGGACGTTGTCGTCCTCGGGGACGGCGGCGCCGAGGCGAGCGACGGTCGTGTAGGCGCGGTCGTAGCCGCGCTTGGCGGCGAGTCCGGCGGCGGCATCGGCCTGCGCCTGTGTGAGCGCGCCGCGCTGGGTGGCGACCTCCTCGGACAGCTGCGAGGCCTCCTGGCGCTGCGGGGCGAGGACGAGGAACCACGCGGCGGCCACGACGAGCGCGGCGGCCACGACGGCGATCAGGGTGCGGTCGCGTCCGGTCATCCGCCTGCGACCCCCGGCGTCGTCGTCGTGCTGGTGCCGTCGGCGACCGGCGTCGCGCTCGACGCCGGCGCCTGGACCGTCGGGATCGGCGCGAAGAAGATCACCGCGTCGAACTGCGGGAAGCTCGTGTGGCCGTGCTGGCAGTCACCGCCGGCGTCCTTGCTCGAGTCCGCCAGCGAGACGCGCTGGACGTCGTGGAGCAGACGCAGGCGCGAGACCAGCCGCACGACGCTCTCGTGGTCGACGGTGCATCCGGTCAGCGTGATCGCCGGGTTCGGGATCGCGGAGCGCAGGTCGCTCGCGCCGCCGGCGTCGCCGCCGGCGATGCTGATTCCGGGCGCGACCGTGCCCGTCACCGAGGTCAGCCATACGTCGTCGGGGATCACCGTCGCAAGGCCGGCGAACGCGCGATGCCAGTCGAAGCGCGCCGAGCCGAGCTGGCGCACCGTCTCGACGCGCGCCTTCGCCAGCACCGCGAACTCGCGGTACGGCTTGGTCGCGTCGGCCTGCGCCTGCGCGACGGTGACCTGCTGTCTGACCGACGAGAGCTCCGCCTTGCGGTCCTGGATCGTGTTGCCGGTCAAGACATGTGCGGTCACGAGGGCGAGCAGCACGGCAAGGCTGCCGAGCAGAATCAGCACCGCGGGACTCGAGCCCCCGCCTCCTGCCGCGTCCTCCGGGATCAGGTCGACGGCTCTCATGCCGCCTCGGCCTCCGGCTCGGGCTGAAGCTGCGGCTTGCGCGCCGGGGCCGTCTCGATCGCGAGGCCGGCGGCGATGGCGAGGCGGCTCGGCGAGAGACCCCCGTGCCCCCCGGATCGCGCCTCCCCGACCACGCCAGCGGTGACCGGCAGGCCGATCGCCGTGCCGAGGTGCTCGCAGAAGCCGGGGATCGCGACGGCGGGGCCGGTGAGGATCGCCTGCTCGGCCGCCAGCGCTCCCGCCTGCGCACGATAGAAGTCGAGCGAGTTGCGCACCTCGTCGGCGATCCGCTGCACGCCCTCCAGCAGCACGCTTCGGGCCTGCTCGGCGATCTCGGCCTCGCCGTCGACCTGCTCCAGCGGCGTCTCGAGTCCGACGTGCACGAGCCACTGGCGGGCGTGTTCGAGCGTCAGGCCGCGACGCTCGGCGAGCGCGGCGGCGAGCGCCTCGACGCCACCGGGCACCGCGCGGGTGAAGACGCAGGTCGTTCCCTCCGCGAGCGCGAGGTTCGTCATCCCGCCGACGCTCACGTAGAGCGTCGCGCCGGGGCTGCCGTCGTGCAGCGCGCGGATCATCGCGAAGGCGGCGAGGTCGATTCCGACCGGCCGCAGGCCCGCCTTGCGGGCAGCCGCGTGGAAGCGCTCGACGACGTCGCGCCGAGCGGCGACGAGGACGACGCGCGTGCGCGGACCGTCGGCCGTCTCGACAATCCCGAGCGACTGGTGCGCGAGCACCGCCTGGTCGAGCGGCATCGGGATGTGGTCCTGCGCCTGGAAGCGGACCGCCGCCGCGAGCTGCTTGGCGTCGTCGAGCGGCGGCAGGTCGATCGTGCGCACGACGACGCGGTGCGTCGCCAGCCCGAGTCGCACGCGCTTGCCGAGCTTGTGCTCGCGGAACAACTCGCGCAGCGCATCGGCGAGCGCCTCCGTGTCGGTGACCTCTCCGTCGCGCAGGATGCCCGGCGGGAGGGGCACGCCAGCCGCGCGCTCGACCGTGACGGTCTCGCCGACGCGCACCTGCGCGGCCGTGACGAAGCCCGGCTCGATGTCGAGGCCGACGACGGTCTTCCCGGATGTGCGTGGGGATGCCATGAAGGATTACGAGGGCTGTGGAGCGCGCGGGCGGATGCGCTCCGGTCCTACATCGGCGTTTCGGCGCAGCGGGTTGAGTCCCGGCACGGCCACTGTCACCGGCGCGGGCCGCGGCGCGTCGGCGAGCAGCCCGACGACGATGCACGGGACGACCCAGGCGAGGTAGAGATATGTCCAGTAGTTGCCGGTCAGCTGCAGCCCGAGCAGCACCGCCCCGGCGAGCGCCGCGAGGCGCATCGGATCCGCGGCGAGGGCGGCGTCACGGCGCACGCGCACGGTCGCGGCAGCCACCAGCGCGAGCACGGCGGCCTGTCCGAGCGGCTGCAGCCACTCGATCCCGAGCAGCGTCCACGGCGAGTGCAGCGTGCGGCGATCGGCTTGATAGGCGATCGCCTGGAGCATTTGCCCTGGCGCGCTCGTGCCGCCGAGCACGACGAGCGCGACGAGCGTCGCCGCTGCCGTGCCCGCCGTCAGGGCGAGGCCGAGCACGAGCCGGCGCCCGTGCAACCGCGCGAGCCAGATCGGCAGCAGCGCGAACGGCACGACCTTGAACCACCCGGCGACGAGGACCGCCGCCACGGAGGCGAGCGGGCGGCGCGCGAGCGCGAGCGCCGCCAGCACGAGCGCGCCGAGCAGCACGTCGCTCGTGCCGGTCGAGGCGGTCACGAGCAGAGGCGGAAGCGTGAGCCAGGCGAGCGCGGCGCGCAGGCCGGCGGCGCGGGCGGCGTCGTCCGTGCGATCCAGCTCGCGTGCCGACGCGGACGCGCGACCGGCGATGCGCGCCAGCAGCCAGGCGCCGGCGATCGCGGACAGCGCCGCGACGATCAACGCTCCGTTCGCAACGTCCCAGCCGTCGTGCACCGGCATGACGGTCGCGAGCGGGGCGTAGACGGCGTAGCTGAGCAGCGGGTACACGTCGCCGTGGAAGACGTCGCCGGGCATGTTCCCGTACGGCAGTGTGCCGTGGACGAGCAGCGTCCCTCCCTCCATCACGGCCTGGGCGACGTCGACGGTGCTGGGAGCGCTGATCGTGATCAGCGCGACGCAGGCCGCCGCTACGCCGACGGCGAAGCGCAGGATCCGCAAGCGCTGGCCGTCACCCCATGAGGGTGTGAGCACGTCGAGCAGGGGCCGCGCGGGCGCCTGAGACGTCGCCCGGAGGCCGCTCGCTTGCGACGGCCGGAGGGCGAAACCGCCTTCGTGTGGGCCCAATGCGAGCCAGAGGCACCGACCTGTCAGCCACAGCAGCGACGGCAGCGCCGCGAGCGTGCTCGCGGCGAGCAGGCGCTCGTTGAGCAGGAGTACCGGGACGACGAGCGCGAGCAGCGCCGCAACGTCGACGTTGCGGATCCGCTGCAGCGGCACGACGGCAGTCGCGAGCAGGAACGCGAGCGCGGCGATCGCGACGACGAGCGGCCGACGCACGAGCGGCGCCCCGTACGGCGCGTCGCGTCCGCGCGCGTCGGAGAAGCGCTCGACCGTCCCGCGCGGGGTCACCGCCACTTCCGCGACAAGTCGGGCGCCGTGGAAGAAGGTCACCCGCGTCGTCGTGTCGTCGACCGCGCCGACGCGGACGTTCGTCCACCGCTCGCCGCGGGCCAGCGCGGCTGCTCTCGCATCTGCGAACACGGCGCGCAGCGCGGCGGAGCGCTCGAGCGGATGCGGCGTCGAGCGGGCCGCGCTCAGCGCCGCCCACCCGACGAGCAGCACGACGGCGGCGACGAGAAGAGCCGACGGATGGCGCAGGCGCGACGTCATCGCAGTCTGCATCGGCGCGGACCCCGTACCGCTTGAGCGCCGAAACCACCCTGGGGCCCGCCGCCTCGGCTATGCGAACGTCGCCAGGTACCAGTCGATGATCGCCGGACCGGCGAGCACGGCGCCCACCCCGCCGAGCGCGAGGAACGGCCCGAACGGGATCGCGGTCTTGCGGCCCTCCCCCACCCCGCGCCGCGCCATCACGCCGACTCCTACGAGCGTGCCGGCGACCAGCGCGACGAGCAGCGCGACCGCTACCTCGCGCCCGAGGAACAGGCCGAGCATCCCGGCGAGCTTCACGTCGCCCATCCCCATGCCGCCCGGCCGCGCGAGCGCCGCCAGCAGCAGGAAGCCGCCGGCGGCGGCGCCCGCGATCAGCTGCTCGGGCACGTCCCCCAGGTCGGTCGCAGCACCGATCGCGAGCGCCGCAACCGCGCCGAGCGCGGTCAGGCGGTTGGGGATGATGCGGTGATCGAGGTCGATCAGCGCGATCGGCACGAGCAGCGCGACGAGCACGAGCCCGAGCAGCACGTCGTGCGCGCCGTCGTTCGTGAGCACGACACCGGCCGCGAGCGCCGCCGTCAGCGCCTCCACGAGCGGATAGCGCACGGAGATCGGCGTGCGGCAGTCGCGGCAGCGCCCGTGCAGGGCGAGCCACGAGAGCACCGGCACGTTGTCGTACGGACGCACCGGGTGCTCGCAGCCGGGGCAGTGCGAGCCGGGCGCCACGAGCGACTCGCCGCGCGGCAGCCGCCACGCCACGACGTTGAGGAAGGAGCCGACGAGCAGTCCGCCGACGGCCGCGAGCACGACGAGCAGCATGAGCCCAGATTCGACCGTCACCGCGCCGAGACCTGCCGGTGCAGCGCTCGATGCGCCGCTGATCTTGCACCGGATTGGAAGAACGCGGGCACAGCACGCGATTGCTACGGGTTTCCGCCGTTGCTGCCGATGATGCCCTCATGCCGGTCAAAGAGCAGGGTGGCTTCACGATCGTCGAGGTCCTCGTCGCGGCTCTGCTGCTGGTCGTGGCGCTCGGCGCCCTGCTCCAGCTGCTCATCACGGCCGACCACACCGTCACGACGACCCGCCTGCGACAGGTGGAGAGCAGCCTGGCGCGCGAGGTCTTGGAGGACTCGCGCGGGCTCGCCCCAACCGAGCTCACGCAGGCCACGATCGCCTCCGCGCTCCAGTCAGAGGTGCCGCAAGCCACGCTTTCTGGCTCGGACCTCGTCGTCACGCGGGCCGTGTCCTCCGGCAATCCGACGAACTTCACCATCTCGTTCGACGCCTGCGATCTCGACGCGCCGAGCGACGGATACGGCAACCACAGCTCGCCTCCCCCGAGCGGCGGAGCCTGGTGCCCGGACGTCGGATCGAGCGGCACGCAGGACTCGAACCCGAGCGACTACAAGCGCGTCTCCGTGACGGTCACGCCGAGAGATCGCAGCACGCCGGTGATCGAGCAGACGATCCTGATCTACAGCCGTCCGGTGAACGGGCCGGCGGTCACCTGTCTCAGCACGTCCGTCACCTGTCCCGGCCCGGACGTCACCGTCACCAGCGGATCGTCGCTCACCTTTAACGTCAGAACGACGGTGACCGCCGCCCGCATCCAGTGGCTCGTGGACGGCAATCTGCCGCCGAGCCAGCAGATCCCGGCTGCCTCCACGGACCCCTACGCACCGTCCGGCACGTCATCGTCATTTACTTGGAGCTTCCCGACCGCCGACGGCACTTACGCCATCACCGCAGTGGCTTATGACATCAACGGCACCAGTGGAACGCGCTCGACCGTCGTCGTCAACTTGAACCGCCACCAGGTGATCGCGCCGACTTCGTTCAGCGCCGGGTGGAACGACCTCCTCGGGGGCGTCGAGACCCAGTGGGTGCCGAGCGTCGATCAGGACGTCCTCTACTACCACGTCTATCGTAAGTACGGCAGCAACGCGCCCCAGCTCGTCGCCACGTGCGGCGCGAGCGGGAACGTCACCGGCACGAGCTGCGCGGACGCGCCCCAGCCGACCCTTGCGCCGCCGATTCCGTCGGCCCGGCCGAACCCGTGCACGAGCTCCTCCCAGAGCTACACGACCACCGACCTCTACTGGGTCGTGGGCGTCGATGCCAATCCGAGCACGAGAGCGCCGCGGGAGAGCACCGACCAGTCTCCGCAGGTCGACGCCAACCTGTGTGACCATCAGCCGTACGAGCCGTCCAGACTCTCCGGAACGCTCAACAACGGGCAGCTGGCGCTGACCTGGAACGCGCCCTCGCCGGCCGCGTCGGACGGTTGGAACTCGGTCCAGGCGTGGCGCGTCTACCGCTGGCCGTCTGACCGGGGGATGCAGATCCCAGGAGACCGCTACCAGCTCGTCGGCAACTCTCCCGCCGTCACGAGCTACACCGACAGCTCTCCCAGTCCGGGCGGGGTGCAGCAGAGCTACTGCGTCACCGCCGTCGACCTCCACCTCAACGAGTCGCCGTGCTCTCCGGTGCTGACCCCATGACCGCGCTCCGCCGGCAAGACGGCTTCACCTTGGTTGAGCTGCTCGTAGCGATGGCGGCGTCGCTGGTCGTCTTCGGCGCCACGCTGTCGATCCTGGACTCCTACCTGCACCAATCCGCCGCCGCCACCAAGCGCTTCGATGCGCAAGACCAGGCGCGGATCGCCGTCGACCGGATCGTGCGTGACCTTCGCAACGTCTCCAGCCCTCTGAGAGCGCCGAAGCTGCTGGAGCGAGCGACTCCCTACGACCTCGTGTTCCAGACGATCGGCACTCCGAGCGGCGCGAACGTGAGCGGCATCAAGCGCGTGCGGTACTGCGTTCCGCAGGATTCGAGCAGCGGGAGCGCAAGCCAAGAGCAGCTGATCGCCCAGACCCAGACTTGGACGACCTCGACGCCCGCCGCCAATCCGTGGACTTCCGATCCCTCGCAGACGATCGCGTGCCCTGACCTGACGTTCACTCCGGCGGCCGGCCAACCGGTGTCCACGGTCCTCGCCCAATCGGTCATGAACCGCTACCAGCAGACGTCCAGCTATCCGGTCTTCAGCTTCAACAACGGGCTCGACGGCGGCAGCGTCACGGCGACCGACCTGCCCGAGATCTCCACGATCCAGGTCAAGCTGCGCGTCAACCCGACGCCGAGCTTGAGCGGTGCGACGACCCAGATCCAGAGTTCCGCGTACCTCCGCAACAAGCAGCACGCCCCCGTCGCGGAGTTCGCCTACACCGCGACGGGGAGCGGCGGAGTGATCCTGAACGCGGGGCAGTCCTACAGTCCCGACGACCAGCAGCTGTCCTACGGCTGGGCCTGCACATCCTCTCCATGTCCCGCGGCCGGCACGCTGTCGATCGCGTCGAACGGTCTGGTCAGCTGGAGACCGGGCGCCGGCACCTACACCGTGGCGCTGACCGTCACCGACCAGGCCGGATTGCAGACGACAACGACTCAGGAGGTGACGGTGACATGAGGCTCGAGAAGCTGCCGGGCGACGAGAGCGGCTCGGCGCTCATCGCCGCGATCATCATCCTGTTCGTCATCCTCGGCTTGGGGATGGCCGTCCTGTCTCAGGCGGACGTGCAGAGTCATCAGACCGGCGTCGAGGCCTCGGGTGAGGCGACGTACAACAACGCCGAGGGCGCGCTCGAGGCGCAGTCCCACCTCCTGCAGCAAGCCTGGCCCACCGCCGCCACGTCTGCCTGCAACCAGGCCTCGGCTTCGAGCACCTTCTGCCCCGGCACCGCGCTCACGAACAGCTTCAACACCGCGTACACCGGACATCTGTACGGCAACCCTCAGTGGACCACTCGGATCGTCGACGACAGCGGTGGAGCGAGCGCCGACTACTACAACGACCAGGCCGCCTCCGCCGCCCCGTCCTACGACGCCAACGGCAACGGCAAGGTCTGGATCCGAGCCCAGACGATCATTCAGGGCCAGAAGCGGATCGTCGTCGCGCAGATGGTGCGACAGACCACGATCGTCCAGCTGCCGCGCAACACGATCACCTCCGGCGGCGCGTTCACCAGCAACCGCGGAAACAAGGTGATCATCCAGACGACGGATGCCGCCCCGGGGTCGTCGCTGACCGGGTCCGTGAACGTGCGCTGCGGAAGCTCGACCTCCACTCCCAACTACGGCGACCCCTGCGTGGGCTGGGACCCGAGACAGGGACAGCTCGATCCGGCGAGCAGCTACCAAGGGGGCTACGCCGACCCGAACGGGGGCTACTCGGCGGTCTCGCAAGCCGACCTCGCCTCGCTCAAGCAGGCCGCCCAGGCGAACGGCACGTATTACAACGGCACGTGCCCGGCCAGCCTCAGAGGCTTGGTCTACATCGACAATCCTCCGGGTGGCGCCTGCACGTACCTCGGCGGAAACTGGAACATGAGCAGCTCCCCGCCGGCGGCGACCGACGTCCCCGGCATGATCATCATGGGCGACGGCACGCTGGAGTTCAACGGGAACATCAGCTATTTCGGCGTCATCTACATGGTCAACGCCTCCGGCAGAACGCCGGCGAGAGGAGCCTGCACCAGAGCGGAGCAGAACGGCCCCGTCTTCATGGTGCACGGCACCGGCTCGATCTACGGCTCGATCTTCGTCGACAAATGCGGCACGATCGACGCCGGCAGCAGCGCGTACAACGTCATCTTCGATTCCGCCGCGTTCAACGCCGCGACGGCGTACGCCCTGCCCAACCTGGCGAAGAACACCTTCCGGATCGTCCCGAACAGCTGACGTAGCCCTTGGCGCGCGCGTCGGTGCTGGCGCAGGTCCGTCCAGCTCAGTCGTGCCCGCCTACGACGACGCCCTCGACCCGGATCTCGTCGCCGTTGCGAAGACGACGCAGCTCCTCGAACCGGTACGGAGCGAGGAACGCCAGCACATCCTCGAGGTTCTCCGGGATCGTTGCCGCCGGATCCATGAAGCGTGAACGTCCGAGACGCGAGGTCCACGTCCGACATCCCGATCGGAGTCCTCGCCCTCAGGCGCCGACCGAGGACGACGCAGCCGCGATGTGTCCGGCGCCGCCAGACGCCGCGGGGGTTTCGCCAAGCCCTACCCAGGTCGGATCCGGCTCCCTGGCTGCGTATGCGTCTCCCAGCTCGTCGGGGGCGCGGAGCAGCTGCTCCATCCATCCGCCGCGGGCGGGCCGCCAGCGCTTGAGGACTCCATCTCCGATCATGTCGTCGCGAGATCGAAGAAGGACGACATCGACGAGTCCGCGCAGCGGATCTCGCGGCGAGAGCGGCACGATACTTCTGCTCGTAGCTGGCTGAACGTGGGCAAGATCAGCCGTCCCCTCGTACGCAGAAGGGGCGGGCCCGAAGGCCCGCCCCTTGTGTCTGGCGCTTTGGTGTGCTTGCTGCGGTGAAGGTGGTGCGGTGCTACCAGGTGCCGCCGGTGTTGCAGCCGCCGGTGCCCGCCGGAGTACAGGTTCGTGCGACCGCGCCGGTTCTGGCGCGCGTGATGGTGTATGCGACACCGGCCGTGGACGTCGCCGTCAGCGTGAACGTGTCCACCGTGCCCGCCGCAGTCGGCGTCGTTCTGCTCGGCAGGTCGTTGAGGGCCGGCTCGATTTTCTGCAGACCCGCGAGGTTCGTGTCGTACGTGCTGTTGTCGGTGTAGTACGTCTCGGCCGCTGTCTGCATCGAGCGGACGAAGGACTTGGCGCTTGCGTCGCCGGCCTTGTCCTTCTGCGAGAGGAACGACGGGATTGCGATCGCGGCGAGAATGCCGATGATCAGGATCACGACGAGGAGCTCGATGAGCGTGAAGCCTCTCTCGTCGTTCATCCGCTTGCGAATGGTGTGCAGCATGTTTCCTCCTGGAACCGGTGTGGTCCGTTCGTTCACCGCCAGATCCCTGGACGGGGCCGCTCGGGCCGGTCGGCCCCTGGCACGTCACTCATCGGCACGCCGCAAATGGGGGTTGAGCCCCATGGACGATTGGTGGACTTCTTGCATTCCCGCTGCGGCGGGGGCAGGCCGGCGCTCAGCCGGCGGCGGCGCGCAGGGCCTCGCCGGCCTCCTGCGCATCCCGCGCGGGGTCGCGCTCGCCGCTGCCGCCGCACCACGGGCAGGTGATGCTTCTCTGCTCGCCGCCGAGGCCGGAGATCACCGTGCCGCTGCCGCGGCAGGGGTGACAGATCGTCTCGTCGCGTGTGTCGTCCTTGGCAGCCATGCGTCGGCGCGCAGGGTAGCGGGTCTGGCAGCCGAGCCGATGCGCGCAGCGCCCGCGCTAGCCGTGGTGCGCGTGCACGACCGCGTGGCCGCGACCGCGTGCGATCAGCCAGCGGTTGACCGGATATGCCGCCGCGCCGGCGATCAGCAGCGCCAGCGCGAGGCTGCCCCAGAAGAGCGGCTCGCCGAGGCCGGCGTCCATCGCGCCGGGAATCAGCAGCATCAGCGCGTTGTCGACGATCTCCATGATCGCGATCGAGATCGTGTCGGACGCGAGCGCGAGCGGGACGACCGTCGCGAGCGCCAAACCAGAGCGCAGCAACGGCAGACTCGTAAGCGAGTAGCCGAAGACAAATGCGAGCACGATCGAAAGCGCGACGGTCGCGAGGTTGGAGAAACCGGCCGCCGTGCCGATCACCATGCCGAGCACCTCGCCGATCGCGCAGCCGGTGAGGCAGTGGACGGTGGCACTGAGCGCGACGGCGTTCAGCGCAGGATTCGCGTGCGGGTGGGCTTGCTCGGCCATGGTCCTCACCCCCGCCGCATCAGCCGTCCGACAGCGGCCATCAGCTCGTCGGTGCGGTCGGCGCGCTCGCCGTCCGGCGCGCCCATCACGCAGTGGCGCGCGTGCTCGTCCAGCAGCCCGAGCGCGACCTTGTCGAGGGCAGCCTGGATCGCCGAGATCTGCGTGATGACGTCGACGCACCAGCGGTCCTGCTCGACCATCCCTTCCACGCCGCGCACCTGCCCCTCGATGCGGCGCAGACGCTTCTGCAGCTGGTCTTTCGTGGCGGTGTAGCCGCGGGTGGGCGGCGTGGTGCTGGGCTCGGTCACAGCCATCTCGGCCTCCTGGGTGGTCATCGCAGCAGCAACGTAGCATACCCCCGGGCGGTATCTGGTACGGTGCTCTCGATACCCCCACCCCGTACTCAGGAGGACCCGTGAGGAGCTCGACGCGCACGTACACCGTCATCGGAGCGGCGAACCTGCTGCCCCTCCCCGCCCCCGCGTCGCGTGCTGTCAGCGACGGCGGCGACGTCGTGCGCCTCCCGAGTGCTGGCCGCCATCGCCTCTTCCTCCAGGATCGAAGCGGCGCACAGGTGCGCACAGCGGCGTCCACACTGGAGGTCGCACCGTGAGCGCCTCCGCCCGTCCCGCTGCCGCCGAGCACATCGACCTGCCGATCGAAGGCATGACGTGCGCCTCCTGCGCGAACCGCATCGAGCGCAAGCTCAACGAGCTCGACGGCGTGCAGGCAAGCGTCAACTACGCGCTCGAGCGCGCGACGGTCGACTACAACCCCGACGCGGTCGCACCTACGCAGCTGATCGCGGCGGTCGAGGCGGCCGGCTACCGCTCGGCGCTGCCGGCACCGCCGGCGCCCGCCCCCGCAGGCGACCACGACCACATGGCGCAGGAGACGCCCGACGAGACGGCCGCCCTGCGCCTGCGGCTGCTGATCTCCGCGGCGCTCGCGATCCCGGTGATCTTGCTGTCGATGATCCCGCCGCTGCAGTTCGATAACTGGCAGTGGATGGCGCTGCAGTTGGCGACGCCCGTCGTCGTCTGGGGCGCGTGGCCGTTTCACCGCGCGGCGTGGGCGAACCTCAAGCACGGCGCGGCGACGATGGACACGCTCGTCTCGCTCGGCGTGCTCGCCGCCTGGCTGTGGTCGCTCTACGCGCTGTTCCTCGGCGACGGCGGCATGACCGGGATGAGAATGAGCTTCGAGCTGGTGCCCGCGCGCGGCGGCGGCACAGACGAGATCTACCTCGAGGTCGCCTCGGGGGTGACGGTGTTCATCCTCGCCGGGCGCTACTTCGAGGCACGGGCCAAACGCCGCGCCGGCGCCGCGCTGCATGCGCTGCTGGAGCTGGGCGCGAAGGACGTCGCGCTGCTCGACGCGGACGGGAGCGAGCGCCGCGTGCCGGTCGAGCAGCTGCATGCCGGCGATCGCTTCGTCGTGCGGCCCGGCGAGAAGATTGCGACCGACGGCGTCGTCGAGGAGGGCGCCTCGGCGATCGACGAGTCGCTGCTGACGGGCGAGTCGGTGCCGGTCGAGAAGCGCGTCGGCGACGCGGTCGCGGGCGCGACCGTCAACGCCGGTGGGCGCCTCGTCGTGCGCGCGACGCGCGTCGGCGCCGACACGGCGCTCGCGCAGATCGCGCGGCTCGTGACGGCGGCGCAGTCCGGCAAGGCGCCGGTGCAGCGGCTGGCCGACCGCATCGCCGGGATCTTCGTCCCAATCGTGATCGTCCTCGCGCTCGCGACGCTCGGCTTCTGGCTCGCCAGCGGCGAGAGCGCCGCGTTCGCGTTCACCGCCGCGGTCGCGGTGTTGATCATCGCCTGCCCGTGCGCGCTCGGGCTCGCGACGCCGACCGCCCTGCTCGTCGGCACCGGGCGCGGCGCACAGCTCGGGCTGCTGATCAAGGGTCCAGAGGTGCTCGAGTCCACGCGCCAGGTCGACACGATCGTGCTCGACAAGACGGGGACGGTGACGAGCGGACGGATGACGCTCGTCGAAGTCGTGACCGCAGACGGTGTGACCCGCGCCGAGGCCTTGCGGCTCGTCGGCGCGCTGGAGGACGCCTCCGAGCATCCGATCGCCGCCGCCATCGCACGCGCCGCGCGCGAGGAGCTGGGACTGCTGTGGCAGGTCGAGTCGTTCGCCAACCGCGAGGGGCTCGGCGTCGAGGGCGTCGTCGACGGGCACGCGGTGCTCGCCGGGCGCCCGGCGCTGATGGCCGAGCGATCGTTGGCGATCCCCGCGGAGCTCGACGCGGCGCGGCGCGAGGCGGAGCAGGCTGGCCGCACCGCGATCCTCGCCGCGTGGGACGGCGCGGTGCGCGCGCTGCTGGTCGTGGCGGACACGGTCAAGCCGACCTCCGCCTTGCCGGAGGGCAGGACCTCCGCCACCACCTCGTCGATGCCGACGTCCGCGGCGACTGCCTCGGCGGTGGAGCGGCTGTCTCCGGTCAGGAGGATCGGGCGCAACCCGAGCTCCCTCAGCCGCGCGATGGCCTCGGTGCTCGACGGCTTGACGGTGTCGGCGATCACGAGCAGACCGCGGACCTTGCCGTCCCACGCCGCCAGCACGGCCGTGCGGCCCTGCCGCTCGGCCTCCGCCCGCGCCGAGTCGAG
>JBJMLB010000071.1:0-12785 GCA_045805465.1 Conexibacter sp.
CGGTTCGTGCGCACGTGCGACGCGTTCAACATCCCGCTGCTGACGCTGTGCGACGTGCCCGGCTTCCTGCCCGGCACCGCGCAGGAGTGGGGCGGGATCATCCGCCACGGCGCGAAGCTGCTGTACGCCTACGCCGAGGCGACCGTCCCGAAGATCACGCTGATCACGCGCAAGTCCTACGGCGGCGCGTACGACGTCATGGCCTCCAAGCACCTCGGCGCGGACTTCAACTTCGCCTGGCCGCAGGCGGAGATCGCGGTGATGGGGCCGGAGGGCGCGGTCAACATCATCTACCGCCGCGACATCGCCTCCTCGCCAACGCCGGAAGACCGCCGCGCAAAGCTGATGGAGGACTACAAGGCGCGCTTCGCCAACCCCTACTCGGCGGCCGAGCGCGGCTACATCGACGACGTGATCGTCCCGCACGAGACGCGCCCGAAGCTGATCGCCGCGCTCCACACCCTGCTGACGAAGCGCGAGCCGGGTCCGAAGCGCAAGCACGGCAACATCCCGCTCTAGGTCCCTCGTGGCGCGCGCCCTCGCGCAATCGCCGCCGCGTCCAGCCGACCCGACGCCGAGCGACGGCCGTCGCCTCCTCGTCATCGTCCTCGCGCTCGCAACGGTGCTCGCCGCCGCCCTGCGACTGCCGTTCCTCGCAACGCAGAGCCTGTGGTTCGACGAGACCTACACGGTCCACGTCGTGCAGGCTGGATCGCTCGGGCAGCTGTGGCACCGCATCGGTGCGAGCGAGTCGACGCCGCCGCTCTTTTACCTGCTGACGTGGGCCTGGACGAAGCTCGTCGGGAGCGACGGGGCGGCCGCGGTGCGGACCGTCTCCGCGCTCGCGATCGTCGCGTCAGTGCCGGTCGCGTACGCGGCGATGTGGCGCCTCGTCGGCAGACGCGCCGCGCTCGCGACCGCCGCGCTGGTCGCCGTCTCGCCGCTGCTCGGCTGGTACGCGCTCGACGCGCGCGCCTACGGCCTGCTCGTGCTGACCGGCCTGCTGAGCGTGTGGGCGTTCTCGGCCGTCCTGGAAGCCCCGAGCGCCCGCCGGCTCCTCATGTGGGCACTCGCCGCCGCGGCCGTCGTCTGGACCCACTGGTTCGGCGGCTTCCTCGTGCTCGGCGAGGCGCTCGCGCTGCTGTGGCTGCGCCGCGACGCATGGCGCGGGATCCTGCTGGCGGGCAGCGCAGCGCTGCTCGCGCTCGTCCCGCTGATCGGCCTGCTGCGCGACCAGACAGGCGACGACCGTGCGGCGTTCATCACCGACACGAGCGTCGGCGACCGACTCGAGCAGGTCGCCCGCCAGTTCGGCGCCGGCATCAACGTGCCGCGCACGGGGCTGGAGGCGGCGGCGCTCGTCGTCGCGCTCGGGGCCGTCGCCGCCGGCACGGTCCTGACCACGCGTCGCGCGGTCGCTTCCACCCGCGACTTCCCGTCCGAAGCGTCCTGCCCTGGGGTCGCAGGAGGAGCGCAGGACAGGACGCTTCCGCGTGAGCGCCCCCGTTCTGCGGACCTAGGCCCCGACGGCGCCCGCGCGCTGCTCGCGCTCGCGGCCATCGGGCTGCTGGTCCCGCTCGCGCTCGCGGCGACCGGCGTCTACGACCGCTTCAACGTCCGCAATGTTCTCTACCTGTGGCCGCTGTTCGCCGCGCTCGCGGCACCGGCGCTGCTGCGGCTGCGCGCCGCACCGCTCGCGGTCCTGCTCGCGCTCGGGATCGCTTCCTCAGGGTGGACGCAGACCGACTGGCGCTACGGGAACACGGACTGGCGCACCGTCGGCGAGCGAATCGACAAATCGGCCGAGCGCGACGAGATCATCGCCGTGACGGAGCTTGGCGCGCCGGTCGCCGCGCTCTATCTCGACCGGACCCCGTTCGCGACGTCCGTGGGCGCACGTCACGCCTGGCTCGTCGTGGAGCCGGCACGCACCGCAAGCCACCGCGATCTGCGGCCGGCGCACCCGCCGGTCGTCGCGCAGCTGCTCGCCGCGTTCCCACGACACGATGAGACGCGCGTGCACGGCTTCCGCGTGATCGAGCTGAGCGCGCCAAGGGACGTGACGCTCGACCCCGCGCAGCTGCCGGGCGCGACGCTGTTCCCGCCGTCTGGCTGATCCGCCGCCGCCCGCCCGGGCTCCCGCGCCACCCTGCTGTACGCTCAGCCGCCGGGTGATCTACCGCCTGCTCTACACGCTCCTGCTGTGCCGCTTCGACGCAGAGCGCGTCCATCGCCTCACCGCCCGCGGCCTGATCGCGGTGAACCGGATCGCCCCACTGCGCCGCCTGCTGCGCACGCTGCTCGCTCCGCGCGACCCGCTCCTGCGCGTCCGCGCGCTCGGCCTCGACTTTCCCAGCCCGCTCGGGCTCGCCGCCGGCTTCGACAAGGAGGCGGCCGGCTTCGACGCCTACACGACGCTCGGGTTCGGTCATGTCGAGATCGGCACGCTCACCGCGCATGCGCAGCCGGGCAACGCCGGCACGCGCGTCTTCCGGCTCACGCGCGAGCGCGCGCTCGTGAACCGCATGGGCTTCCCGAACGATGGGGCTGCGGCGGCCGAGCCGCGGCTGCGCGCGCGGGACCACAGCGCCGCCGTCGTCGGGGTCAACGTCGGCAAGACTAGACTCGCGCCGGACGCCGACGCCGACTACCAGGAGAGCGTGCGCCGGCTCGCGCCGCACGCCGACTACCTCGTCCTGAACGTGTCCTCGCCGAACACGCCTGGGCTGCGCGACATGCAGGCGGTCGACCGGCTGGCGGCGCTGATCGCCGCCGTCCGCGCCGCGCTCGCAGACGTGCCGCGCGCGGTCCCGCTGCTGATCAAGATCGCGCCCGACCTGTCGGACGACGACGTCGACGCGATCGCCGACCTCACGCTGCGCGAGCGGCTCGACGGCCTGATCGCGACGAACACGACGATCGACCGCGGCACGTTGCGCGACCCCGCCGCGCCCGACGTGCCGGCCGAGGGCGGGATCTCCGGCGCTCCGCTCAAAGCTCGCTCGCTCGCCGTGCTGCGCCGCCTGCACGCGCGTACGGAGGGACGCCTGACGTTGATCTCGGTCGGCGGGATCGAGACGGCCGACGACGCGTGGGAGCGCATCCGCGCCGGCGCGACGCTCGTGCAGGCGTACACCGGGTTCGTCTACGGCGGCCCGCTGTGGCCGCGGCGGATCAACCGTGGGCTTGCACGGCGCACGCGCGAGGCGGGGCTCGCCGGCATCGCCGAGGCGATCGGTGCCGATGCCGCACCTCAGCCCGCACCGGCCGCGTAGCCGACCACCGTCTACCCTCTCGGCGATGACGACCGACGTCTCCGACCTCACCCCGGCCGAGGCCGCCGCACGCCTGCAGGGCGGCGACTGGCAGGTCGTCGACGTGCGCACCCCCGATGAGCGACCCGACGGCGTGATCGACGGCGACGTGCTGATCCCGCTCGACGAGCTGAGTGCCCGCGCAGGCGAGATCGATCCTGCGCGCCCCGCGCTGATCTACTGCCGCAGCGGCTCCCGCTCCGCGATGGCCGTCGCCGCCCTGCGCGCCGCCGGGTACGACGCGCACAACCTCGCGGGCGGCATGCTCGCCTGGCTCGACGCGGGCCTGCCGGTCGCCGGCGACTGACGCGACTTGGCGGCGTTCGCGCCGGACCGCCGCGAAGTCGGTGCAGAACATGCGTTGTGCCGCCGCAGCCTGACGGGTGAGCCTGCCCGCATGCCCCTCAACCAGATCCGCCATCAGGAAGAATTCGGCGCTAATCTTCCTAACACGATGGCCCTCAACATCAAGGACCCCACTACCGACCGGCTCGTCCGCGAGCTCGCGGAGACGACCGGCGAGAGCATCACGAACGCCGTCACCGTCGCCGTGCGCGAGCGCCTCGAGCGCATCCGCGGCATGGCGCCGATCGAGGTGCGCGTACAGGAGCTCACGCGCATCGCGCTCGCAGCCGCCGCGTTGCCGGTGCTGGACGATCGCAGCCCGGACGAGATCCTCGGCTACGACGAAGACGGGCTGCCGACCTGATGGTGGTCGACACGTCGGCCGTCGTGGCCATTCTCGAGGATGAGCCCGAGCGGCCAGCGTTCGTCCGAACGCTCGCCCGCGCAAACGACCCGCTTATCTCCGCCGCAACGCTGTTCGAGTGCTCCATCGTCATGCACAGACGCGGCGGCGACCGTGCCGTGGCGCGCCTCGACGAGCTGCTGCTGTCCGCCGGCGTCCGCTGTGTCGCACTCGACGTCTCCCACGTCCACGCCGCGCGTGAGGCGTGGACGCGCTACGGCAAAGGCCGCTCCCCCGCCGCCCTCAACTTCGGCGACTGCTTCAGCTACGCGCTCGCCGTGACGACCGACCGTCCGCTGCTGTTCAAGGGCGACGACTTCACCCACACGGACGTCACATCGGCAACCGCGTAAATCCCCGAAACAAACCCGGGTTTGCTACCTTTCCACTTCGTCCGTCCCGCGAAGGAGGAATGCAGCGCATGGAGCCGACCTCGGTGCAAGAGCAGGGCAAGCCAGCCGGCAAGGTGGGCTCGCTCGACAATCCCGAGGTCGTCCAGGACGTCCCGGGGCACGTCATCCCGATCCTCGAGCAGGAGTTCGACGACTTCGTCACCGAGTCGAAGAGATTCCTCGACGGACAGACGCCGGAGAACGAGTTCATCGGCTTCCGCCTCAAGCAGGGCGTCTACGGGCAGCGCCAGCCCGACGTTCAGATGTGCCGCATCAAGCTGCCGTGGGGCGGCGTCACGCCCGAGCAGATGGACGTGCTCGCCGACGTGACGGAGGAGTTTGCGCCGCTCAGAAAGGCGCACATCACGACGCGCCAGAACTTCCAGATCCATCACATCCCGCTGTTGCAGATGGCCGAGCTGATCCGCAGAGTCAGCGCCTCCGGCCTCTCCAGCCGCGAGGGCTGCGGCAACACCGTCCGCAACGTCACCGCCGACCCGTGGGCCGGCGTGTGCGACGACGAGATCTTCGACCCGACCGCCTACGCCGGCGCCTACGTGC
This sequence comes from Conexibacter sp., assembly GCA_045805465.1. Taxonomy (GTDB): domain Bacteria; phylum Actinomycetota; class Thermoleophilia; order Solirubrobacterales; family Solirubrobacteraceae; genus Conexibacter. The sequence continues at coordinate 5,016 of JBJMLB010000071.1, forward strand.
GCTACTTCGTGCGCCACCCGACGACGCAGTTGATGCCGCGCAAGATCAAGACCGCCTTCACCGGCTCCGACGCCGACCGCGCGATCACCGGCATCCACGACATCGCCTACGTCAGCCGCATCAAGGACGGCGTCAAGGGCTTCGAGGTGCGCGTCGGCGGCGGCACGTCGATCATGCCGCGCATCGCCCCGACGCTCTACGACTTCGTCGAGGCCGACAACGGCGACTACCTCAAGATTGCCGAGGCCGTCTTCCGCATCTTCGACCGCCAGGACTGGCTGCGCGTCAACCGTGCGCGCGCCCGCATCAAGGTCTTCGTCGACAAGTTCGGGATCGACGAGCTGCGCAACCAGGTCGAGGAGGAGCTCAAGGGCGACTGGGTCGCCGAGCGCGACTTCGACCCGCAGCCACGTCTCTTCATCCACGACGAGGAGGCGAACGCACCGGCCGTCCCGGCGTCGTACGGCTCCCCGAACGGCGACCTGTCCGAGTTCGAGGCGTTCCGCACCGCCAACGTGACGGCGCAGAAGCAGGCCGGCTTCTCGGCGGTGCAGATCAAGGTCACGCGCGGTGACCTCACGCCCGAGCAGCTCCGCGGTCTCGCCGCGATCATGCGCGACTTCAGCGGCGGCTACGCGCGCACGACCGTGCACCAGAACCTGCTGCTGCGCTGGGTCCGCGACGAGTCCGTCTACGACGTGTGGGCCGCGCTCAAGGCGCTCGGCCTCGGCGACGCCGGCGCGGACGAGATCAGCGATGTTGTCTCGTGCCCCGGCACCGACTCCTGCAAGCTCGGCATCACCAGCTCGATGGGGCTCAACGCCGCCGTCAAGGAGCGCATCGACGGGATGGGCATCCAGGATCCGCTGACGAAGCGCATCCACATCAAGATGTCCGGCTGCCCGAACGGCTGCTCGCAGCACCACATCGCCAACATCGGCTTCTACGGTGCCTCGATCAGAGTCGGCGACAAGACGATTCCGGCATCGATCCCGCACATCGGCGGCACGTACGAGGGCGGCAGAGTGGGCTACGGCGCACGCCTCAAGGCGCGTATCCCGAGCAAGCGCGTGCCCGAGGCGGTCGAGCGCTGGATCCGCTTCTACGAGTCCGACCGCACCGACGGCGAGGAGTTCAACGCATTCGCCGAGCGCGTTGGCACGGGCGCCTTCGAGGAGCGCGTGAAGGACCTCACGCTGCCCGCCGAGTTCAACCTCGAGAACATGAATCTGTTCATCGACTGGACGAAGAACGTCCCGTTCGAGGTTATCCGCGGCGAGGGCGAGTGCGCCGTCTGAGCTGACGTGTAGCGCCTGCGTCAGCCGACGCAGGCGCATCGCAGGGGGGCGGCGTCACGCATCGCGGCGGCATGCCTCCACAGCCGCCGCCGCGGGCTGTCTCATCCAGCGCGGATCGCCTCTCTGCGTCGCGTAGCGGATCGACTGGGTGAGCATCGTGAAGCCTGACGGGGTGCGCCCCGGTGGGCGGCCCGTCAGCTTCTCGAACAGGCACTCGCATGCGACGTCGCGGCCGTATGCGCCGTAGTGGCAGCTGGCTACGAAGCCGGCGTGGAGCTGATGCCCCATGTCGGTCCCCCACACGTTCCGTGGCTGCTGCTCGGGAATCCCCCGCGCGATCCCGAAAGCGAGGATCGCGGAACACACGAGCGCGCCGACGATGTCCGTCGCGCGCGCAAGCCATCCCGACTGCCCCCACGCGCGACGCCAGAGCAGGACCATCAGGGTGCCCCAGAGGGCGATCGCGCCGATCCAGCCCAGCAGATGAGGGAATCCAGACAGAACGGCGATCAGCGCCACGCTTCCCTGATCGGCGCCGTACACGACGCGCTTGAGGATGCCCCCGCGCAAACGGGCCCGATACCCTCCAGGGCGTGAACCGCCGGCCGCAGCTCACAATCGTCGCGCCGTCGGCCTCCCCGGAGGAGGCGGCGGCTGTCGTCGCGGCACTGGAGCAGTTCATGCGGGAGACAGCGCCGGTCGTGGTGGAGGCGGTGCCGCAGGTCGCTCGGTGGACGCGTGCGGCGCTGATGGAGGGCGTCTCGCGCGAGGACGAGATGCCGGCGGCATGGGGCGATCCCCATCCGTGGGGCCGCTGAGCGCGCCGTCCGCGCTTCCCGCCCGCCCGTGCCTGACGCCCCACTGCCCGCCCCGGCACACGCCGTCATCTTCGACTGCGACGGCGTCCTGGTCGACAGCGAGCGGCTCGCCGCGCCGATCCTCGCGGGCGTACTGACCGAGCTGGGCCTCGCGACGACCGCGGCCGAGGTCGATCGCGACTTCAAGGGTCGCTCATGGGAGCACGGGCTCGAGGTGATCAGAGCACGCCGAGGCGGCGCGCAACCGTGGCCGGAGCTGCGCGAGCGCTACCGCACGACGCTGTTCGCCGCGTTCGATGCGCATCTCGAGCCGATCACCGGCATCGCGGCGGCGCTCGACGCGCTCGACGCCGCCGGCGTCCCGTATTGCGTCGCCTCCAGCGGCGATCACGAGCGGATCCGCCGCGGGCTCGGCGCAGCAGGCCTGCTCGACCGCTTCCCCGACGCGGTGATCTTCAGCGTGGAGGACGTCGCGCAGGGCAAGCCCGCGCCCGACCTGTTCCTGCACGCGGCGAGCACGATGGGCTTCAAACCGGCGTGCACGGCCGTCGTCGAGGACAGCCCGGCGGGCGTGCAGGCGAGCATGGCGGCCGGCATGCGGGCACTCGGCTACGCGCCGACCGAGGCCGAGGCGTCCGCCTTGCGAGCCGAGGGCGCCGAGCCGTTCCAGGACATGGCGCAACTGCCGATCCTCCTGGGCCTCCGCCGGCGATAAAAAGCATAAACCCGCTCGGGATTTGCTATTTTCGTTGGTCCATGAGCACCAGCGCACCCACCGACCACCAGCTGACCGACGGCGCCGAGTCGCTGTCGGCGGAAGAAGTGATCGCGCGGATGGTCGAGCGCTTCCACCCGCGGCTGGTCCTGGCCTCCTCCTTCCAGCAAGAGGAGTCGGTGATGATCGACCTGCTGATGAGAGTGGAGCCGAGCGCGCGCATCTTCACGCTCGACACCGGCGTGCTGTTCCCCGAGACGTACGAGACCTGGAAAGCGATCGAGCAGCGCTACGACGTCGAGATCGAGGCCGCCTCCGGCATCTCCCTGCAAGAGCAGGCCGCCCAGTTCGGCGACGAGCTGTGGGCGCGCGAGCCCGACCGCTGCTGCGCGATCCGCAAGGTCACGCCGCTGCGGGAGACGCTCAGCCAGGTCGACGGCTGGATCGTCGGCGTGCGCCGCGACCAGGCACCCACGCGCGCCGGCACGCCGAAGATCGGCTGGGACGACAAGCACGCGATCTGGAAGGCCGCTCCCCTGGCCGACTGGAGCGAGAGAGACGTCTGGAAGTACATCAGCGAGCACGACCTCCCCTACAACCCCCTCCACGATCGCGGCTACGCGTCGATCGGCTGCACGCACTGCACGGTCCCCGCGGCCGATCGCAGCGGCCGCTGGGCCGGCAGCGACAAGCTCGAGTGCGGGTTGCACGGCTGAGCCCGCCGGGCTCGGGAACATTGCCACGATGGACTGGCCGCTCGTCATCCCGTTCTTTCCGATCTATGTCATCGTCCTGGTGCCCGCGATGGTCGCGCTCGCGCTCACCGCACTGCACTTCGGCCGGGAGCGCGCTGCCCGCATGCGAGCGTCGCTGCCGATCGGCGAGCCCACCCACCCACCGACTCCCGCATCCGCATGAGCCACGAGCTGTCACACCTCGACGCCCTCGAGGCCGAGGCGATCCACATCATGCGCGAGGTCGCCGCCGAGCTCGAGCGGCCCGTGCTGCTGTTCTCCGGCGGCAAGGACTCGATCGTCCTGCTGCGCCTCGCCGAGAAGGCCTTCCGCCCCGCGCGCTTCCCGTTCCCGGTGATGCACGTCGACACGGGCCACAACTTCCCCGAGGTGATCGAGTTCCGCGACCGCCTGGTCGAGCAGGTCGGCGAGCGGCTGATCGTCGCCTCGGTGCAGGAGTCGATCGACAAGGGCCGCGCCGTCGAGGAGACCGGCCCGCGCGCCTCGCGCAACCGCCTCCAGACCGTCACGCTGCTCGACGCGATCGCGGAGCATCAGTTCGACGCCGCGTTCGGCGGCGCCCGCCGCGACGAGGAGCGCGCCCGCGCGAAGGAGCGCATCTTCTCCTTCCGCGACGACTTCGGCCAGTGGGATCCGAAGGCGCAGCGCCCCGAGCTGTGGCAGCTCTACAACGGTCGCGTGCGCAAGGGCGAGCACGTGCGCGTGTTCCCGATATCGAACTGGACCGAGCTCGACGTGTGGCAGTACATCGAGCGCGAGAGACTCGAGCTGCCGTCGATCTACTTCGCGCACGAGCGCCCGGTGTTCGCGCGCGACGGGATGCTGTACGCGGCGTCCGACTTCGTCACGCTGCAGGACGGTGAGGAGGTCTTCACCGAGACCGTCCGCTACCGCACCGTTGGCGACATGACGTGCACGGGCGCGGTCGCCTCGACCGCTTCGACGCTGGAGACGGTCGTCGCCGAGATCGCCGCCACCGACATCACGGAGCGTGGACAGACGCGCGCGGACGACCGCGTCACCGAAGCCGCCATGGAGGACCGCAAGCGTGAGGGGTACTTCTAGGCCATGACCGCCACCGCATCCACCAACGGCCATCCCGCGGTCGACCTCAGCACCACCGAGCTGCTGCGCTTGGCGACGGCCGGCTCGGTCGACGACGGCAAGTCGACGCTGATCGGCCGCCTGCTGCACGACGCCAAGTCGATCCTCGCCGACCAGCTCGCGCACGTGAAGGAGACGAGCGAGCGCCGCGGCGACGGCGAGCTGAACCTCGCGCTGCTGACCGACGGCCTGCGCGCCGAGCGCGAGCAGGGCATCACGATCGACGTCGCCTACCGCTCCTTCCAGACCGACAAGCGCCGCTTCATCATCGCCGACTGCCCCGGCCACGAGCAGTACACGCGCAACATGGTCACGGGCGCCTCGACGGCCGACCTCGCCTTGGTCCTGGTCGACGCGCGCAACGGGCTCGTGCGCCAGTCGCGCCGCCACGCCGCGATCTCCGCGCTGCTGCGCACGCCGCACCTCGTCGTCGCGATCAACAAGATGGACCTGGTCGACTACGACCAGTCGGTCTACGACGCGATCGTCGAGGACTTCAAGTCGTGGTCGGTCGGACTGGAGTTCGCTGAGGCGACGTTCATCCCGATCTCGGCGCTGAAGGGCGACAACGTCGTCGAGCGCTCGGAGCGGATGCCGTGGTACTCCGGCCCGCCGCTGCTCGACCACTTGGAGACGGTCGAGATCGCGGGCGACAGGAACCTCGAGGACTGGCGCTTCCCGGTCCAGTGGGTTGTCCGCCCGCAGAACGACGACGCCCACCACGACTACCGCGGCTACGCGGGGCAGATCGCCGCGGGCCTGCTGAGAGCCGGCGAGGAGGTCGTCGTCCTGCCCTCCGGCCGCACCACGAGACTCGCTGGGATCGACACGATGGACGGACCGCTGCAGGAGGCGTTCCCGCCGCAGTCGGTCACGCTGCTGCTGGAGGACGACCTCGACATCTCGCGCGGCGACCTGATCGCCCGCGCCGGCGAGCCGAACCCGCCGACCGTCGCGCGCGAGCTCGAGGCCGTCGTCTGCTGGATGGCCGACGCGCCGCTGAAGCCCGGCGGCCGCTACGCGCTCAAGCACACGACGCGCTCGGTGCGCGCGATCGTCGAGGCGGTCGACTGGCACCTCGACGTCGAAACGCTCGCGCGCATCGACAACGAGGACGGCCTCGCACTTAATGAGATCGGGCACGTGCGGCTGCGCTTGAGCGCCCCGCTCGCGTTCGATCCCTACGCCCGCAACCGCGAGACCGGCAGCTTCATCCTGATCGACGAGGCGACGAACGACACCGTCGGCGCCGGGCTGATCGCGACGCCGGAGGGGTAGCGACGCCGCCGGCGGCCGTCCCATCCGGGAACCGTCCTCGCCGGCAATGCACCCGGCGCGTTGTCGGATGAGCGCGGTCCCGTCTGAAGGAGCCGAGCGCACCCTCGGGGCTGACGGCACGGCGGCCGCGAGCGGCTCGGGTCGCGTGTGGCCGGCGCGCAGATGGCTCCCGCTCGCCGCGTGGGCCGCCGGGTCGATCGCGGTCGTCGCCGTCTTCGGGCTGCCGTACACGCGTGATGCGGTCTTCGTGTGGGCGCTGCTCGGCGCGCTCGCGGTCTCGCTCGGCGACATCGGCGGCTGGCTGCGCGGGATCGTCGTCGACTGGCTGCCGTTCTTCCTCGTGATGACGGCGTACGACCTCGCGCGCGGCGGCGCCGACGGCTGGCTCGCGCCGACGCACTTCCTGCCGCAGGCCGACGTCGACGCGTGGCTGTTCGGCGGCAGCGTCCCGACGGTGTGGCTGCAGGCGCACCTCCACCGGCCGGGTCAGGTGCGGTGGTTCGAGGTCGCAGCCTTCCTCGTCTACGTCTCGCACTTCTTCGTCACCCCGCTGCTGGCGGCGGTGCTGTGGGTGCGCGACCGCTGGCGCTTCCGCCGCTTCGCCGCCTCGCTCGCGCTGCTGACGCTGCTGGGGTGCCTCACGTTCGTGCTGTTCCCGGCCGCGCCGCCGTGGATGGCGAGCGAGCACGGGCTGATCCCGCCGACGACCCGCCTGGTCCCGCAGCTGTGGACGTGGATCGGCGTCGGCGCCGAGCAGGGCCTCGTGGGCACGGGCTACCGCTATGCGAACGACGTGGCCGCCGTGCCGTCGCTGCATGCCGCGCTGGCGCTGCTGGTGGCGATGACGGTGTGGCCGCGGCACTGGTGGGCGCGCCTGCTCGTGGCCGCCTATCCACTCGCGATGGCGCTCGCGATCGTCTACACCGGCGAGCACTACGTCGCCGACGTGCTGCTGGGCTGGGTCTACGCCGTCGGGAGCTTCCTCGCGATCCGCTCGATCGCCCGCCGGCTCGAAGCGCGGGCGACAAATAGGAGGAGCACCATCATTCCGGTCCCGTCACGGTAAAGTTGCGCGCCGCATGTTCTCGAAGGTCCTGATCGCCAACCGCGGCGAGATCGCGGTCCGTGTCATCCGCGCTTGCGAGGAGCTCGGCGTCGCGTCCGTCGCCGTCTACTCGGAGCTGGATCGTGACGCGATCCACGTCAAGCGCGCCGACGAGGCCTACCTGATCGGACCCGGCCCTGCCGCCGAGTCCTACCTCGTGATCGAGAAGATCCTCGACGCCGCGAAGAGAGCCGGCGCCGACGCGATCCATCCGGGCTACGGCTTCCTCGCCGAGAACGCCGCGTTCGCGAAGGCCTGCGAGGACGCGGGCATCGTCTTCATCGGCCCGCCCGCGAGCGCGATCGACGCGATGGGCTCGAAGACCGCCGCACGCGACCTGATGCAGAAGGCCGGCGTGCCGATCGTGCCAGGCACGACCGAGCCGGTCGCCGACGTGAGAGCCGCGCGCAAGGTGATCAGAGACACAATCGGCTTCCCGGTCGCAGTCAAGGCCGCGGGCGGCGGCGGCGGCAAGGGCTTCCGCGTCGCGCTGACCGATGACGAGCTGGAGAGCGCCTTCGAGGGCGCCTCGCGCGAGGGCGAGAAGTTCTTCTCCGACCCGACCGTCTACCTGGAGCGCTACCTGCCCGACCCGCGCCACGTCGAGGTCCAGGTGCTGGCCGACTCGAAGGGAAACGTGATCCACCTCGGCGAGCGCGACTGCTCGGTCCAGCGCCGCCACCAGAAGCTGATCGAG
>JBJMLB010000072.1:0-10671 GCA_045805465.1 Conexibacter sp.
GGCGTTGACCTCCAGCTTGAACGCCGCGAACAGCACGAGCGCGGCGAGCGCGGCCGAGCCGATCGCGTAGCCCTTCGTGACGGCCTTCGTCGTGTTGCCGACCGCATCGAGCGGATCGGTTACGGCGCGGACCTCCTCGGGCAGGTCCGCCATCTCGGCAATACCACCAGCGTTGTCCGTGATCGGGCCGAACGCGTCGAGCGCGACGATCAGGCCCGTGAGGGACAGCTGGGCCATGACCGCAACGCCGATCCCATAGATGCCGGCGAGATCGTTGGCCCAGAGGATGCCAAGCGCGATCACGAGGGCAGGCGCGGCCGTTGCCTGAAAACCCTGGGCAAGCCCCTGGATGATGTTCGTCGCGTGGCCCGTCTCCGACGCCTTCGCGGTCTTTCTGACCGGACCGAAGCGCGTCGAGGTGTAGTAGTCGGTGATGACGAACAGCATCGCCGTGACGCCGAGGCCGATCAGCGAGCAGATGTAGAAGTCGCTGACGCCGGGAGTCTCGCCCGGGGCGAGCACGCCCTTGAAGCGGACGCCGTCCATCAGCCAGTCCGTGATCGGGTAGAAAGCGATCGCCGCGAGGACGCCGGAGACGATCAGGCCCTTGTAGAGCGCCCACTCGACGTTGCCTCTGGCGGAGCGCACGAAGAACGTGCCGATGATCGACGCGATGATCGAGGCGCCGCCGAGGATCAGCGGGTACATCGCGACCTGCGTCGCGTCGGCGAGGCTGAAGGTCAGCACGCCGAGCAACATCACGGCGACGGCAGTCACCGCATACGTCTCAAACAGGTCGGCCGCCATGCCGGCGCAGTCGCCGACGTTGTCGCCGACGTTGTCGGCGATCACGGCCGGGTTGCGCGGGTCGTCCTCGGGGATGCCGGCCTCGATCTTGCCGACGAGGTCGGCACCGACGTCGGCGCCCTTCGTGAAGATGCCGCCGCCGAGTCGCGCGAAGACGGAGATCAGCGAACCGCCGAAGCCGAGGCCGATCAGCGCGTCGACCGCCTCCTTCGGCGTCTGGTCGACCCAGGCGGTGAGGATCCCGTAGTACGCGGCGACGCCCGTGAGCGCCAGTCCGACGACGAGCATGCCCGTCACCGCGCCGCCGCGGAACGCGACGGTCAGCGCCTTCGGCACGCCTTCGCGAGCCGCCTCGGCGACGCGCGAGTTCGCGCGCACCGACACGTTCATGCCGATGTAGCCGGCCGCTGCGGACGAGAAGCCGCCGATCGCGAAGCCGATCGCGACGTAGATGTCCTGGATGAAGATGAGCGCGACGAACAGGACGACGCCGACGATGGCGATCGTCGTGTACTGGCGGTTGAGGTAGGCTCGCGCGCCCTCCTGCACCGCCGACGAGATCGAAACCATTCTCTCGTTACCGGGTGAGAGCGCCAGCAGCGAGCGGACCGTCAGCGCGCCGTAGACCAGCGCGCACGCCGCGCATACGAGCGCGACGACGACGCCGTGGTCAGTCAGGAAGCTGGACAAGACAGGATCCTCCGGGGGTTTCCGTTGAACATCCGGCGCGCGTCGGGGCGCTCCGGCATGCTTCGGGGCCCCGACCTCGGCGGTTGCCGATGCCCAGGACCCCATAAGAACCGCGCGAGTCTATCGTGGCCGGCGGCGGCGAGACGTCAGCGCGCGACGCGCTGCGGCGCGACGGTGCGCGGCACCGGCTCAGGCCAGGGCGACGCCGCCAGCAGCCGCTCCTCGCCGCACAGCGCCCAAAGCTCCTCCGCCAGGTGCGGCGCCATCGGCGCCAGCAGCTGCACGAGTTGGCGCAGGGCGATCAGCAGTGCGGCTTGATCCGCCGGGTCAAGCTCGGGCGTGACGTCGCCCGCACGCGGGCCGCTTGCGGCCGCCGAAGGGCGAAACGCCGTCCCCGCTCTGCGCTCGAACTCGCGCAGCTTGTCGAACAAGGCGATGACGCCCTCGACGGCGTGCTTCATCTCTATCGCGTCGAGCGCGCGCGTCACGTTGCGCTGCGCCATGTCGCACCATGTCGTGAGCTTGCGCCGCAGTCTCGTCCCGCCGTCGATCCGCTCGCGCACCGTCTCGTCGAGCTCCTGCCAACTCCGCATCCGCGGTGCGGCCCAGTCCCACAGCTGCGTCAGGAACTCCGCGCAGTATCTGATCGGCTCGTCGGTCCAGTGGAAGTCGTTCTTCGGCGCGGCGGCGTAGAGCATCGCGACGCGCAGCGTGTCGGCGCCGACCTCCTCGAGCATCGCCTTCAGCTCGACCGTGTTGCGCAGGTGCTTGCTCATCTTCTTGCCGTCGAAGCGCACGAGGCCGATCATGCGCTGGTTCGTGAACGGCTCGCCGTCCTCGATGTGCGTCAGCAGACCGACATCGCGCAGCATCTTCGTGAACGAGCGCTGGTCGAACACGAAACCGGCGCCGTCCGTGCCGCGGATCACGTTCGTGACCGGCAGCCATCTCGCCGTCTGCGGATGGTCGAACATCGCCTCGGCCCGGTCCGCGTAGGGGACGCTGATCGACAGCCACGTCCAGAACGCGTCGACGTGGCAGTCGAGCGTGTCGGTCTCACGTCTGGCGGGACCGCCGCACGACGGGCACAGAGTGTTGACGAAGCTCTCGTCTTCGGCCAGCGGCCGGCCGGTGCCGTCGATCCTCAGGTCCTTGGGCAGCACGACCGGCAGCTGCTCCTTCGGCACCGGGACGATCCCGCAGTCGGCGCAGTAGACGATCGGGATCGGCGCGCCCCAGCTGCGCTGGCGCCCGATCGAGAAGTCGGTGATCGCGTAGCGGCGCGCGGGTCGCGTTGCGGTCGCCAAGGCCGCCGTCTCATCCGCCGGCGGCGCGATGCCGGCCTTCTCAGCGATCGTCGCGTCGGTCGCGTCCGCCGCCGGGATCCCCAGCGAGGCGGTCGCCCCGTGGCGCGCGTCGACGATCGGCGAGACGAGCACCGGCAGAGCGCGCTCGATCCCCGCCACGCTCGCCGTGAGCCCCGTGTCGATCACCTCGACCGTGCCCGCGCGGTCGCCGCTGCGCCAGCCCGTCGATCTCATGTCGCGCAACGCGTCGCTGTCGCCCAGCTGGCCGACCCAATCGCCCAGCTGCGGGTGGTTCGGCGAGACGACGACGAACGCGGCCTGCGCCAGCGCCTCCGGCTGCGCCGCGAAGACCGCGGCCCGCGTCCCTCCCGGCGTCGCCGCGTCGACCTCGACGCCCTCCACACGGCTCAGCAGCGAGCGCTGCGCGCCGAGGGCGTTCCCGTCCCACCCTCTGAGCGTGTCGAGGTTGTCGTCGTTCTCGGCGGCGTAGCGCGTCGCGCGGAAGAACCACTGCTCGAGCGGCACGAAGTCGACGGGGCTGTCGCAGCGCCAGCAGACGCCGCCCTCGGCCTGCGTCTGCGCGAGCACGGTCTGGCAGGAGTCGCACCAGTGGACGTGGCGCTCCTGGCGGTAGATCAGGTCGTGCTCGAGCAGCAGCAGGAAGAGGTACTGCGTCCACTGGTAGTGCTGCTCCTCGCACGTGACGAACGAGCGCTCCCAGTCGAACGAGACGCCGAGCGCGGAGAAGTCGCGGCGGAAGTTCGCGCAGCACTGCTCGACCCACTCGGCCGGCGTGATGCCGCGGCGGATCGCCTCCAGCTCGGACGGCAGCCCGAACGAGTCGAAGCCGGTCGTAAACAGGATCTGGTCGCCCATCGCGCGGCGGAAGCGTACGAACGCGTCCGAGACGGAGTAGATGCGCGCGTGGCCGAGGTGCGCGTTGCCCGACGTGAACGGGCACGACGGGAAGACGTAGCGAGATGGTCCCTCGGCGTCCTCGCCGGGCGTGGCGAAGACGCGCTGGTCGCGCCAGATGGCCTGCCAGCGCTCGTCGAGTTCACGATGGGCCGGCGGCACGGCTCTCCCCCAATTACATACGAATCCGGAAAACGTTGAAGCTAAGTACGCCCGACGGGACTCGAACCCGTATCTCTGGCTTGAAAGGCCAGTACTCTCCAGGAAACTTGCGGTCTGGGACGCACGCAGTCACGTTGCCTAAAAGGCAGCCGGACACCGAGAAAAACCGAAGCTCCCCCGGCTTGGATGTCTGGCGCGCAACAGCGCGTGCGGATCCCCCGATTGTTTCCTTTGACCGTTTGAGCTACGGGCGCAAGCGGTCTTTCGCGAGCAACGATAGGCACGCGGTTCGCGCCTTGTCAAGTTGTTCCCGGCAGGTAAGCTATCTCGACGCGCCGTTCATGGGGATGGACGGCCGCAACGGCAAAGGGGGACGGGGACGGAGATGGTCTCGGCGTCGATCATCGAGTGCATCGGCGGCACACCGCTGGTGCGCCTGCGACGGCTGTTCAGTCGCGGGCCGCAGGTGTACGCGAAGCTGGAGCTCCTCAATCCGGGCGGCTCGGTCAAGGACCGTCCTGCTCGCTACATCATCGAACGCGGCCTGCGCGACGGCACGATCGCTCCCGGCTCGACGATCGTCGAGTCCTCCTCCGGCAACTTCGGGATCGCGCTCGCGATGGCGGCGCGCATCTACGAGCTGGACTTCGTCTGCGTGGTGGACCCGAGAATCGCGCCGCTCAACCTGCGCATCCTCGAGCAGCTCGGCGCACGGATCGAGATGGTGACCAAGCCCGATCCCTACGGCGGCTACCTCCACACGCGCCTGGAGCGCGTGCAGGAGCTGCTTGCCGAGATACCCGGCGCCTACTGGCTCGACCAGTACGCCAACGACCTCAACGCGCAGTGCCACTACGACGGCATCGGCACGGAGATCGTCGAGGCGCTCGGCGACGAGCCCGTCGATGTCTTCGTGGCCGCCGTCAGCACCAGCGCGACGCTGATGGGTGCCGCGCGCCGCCTGCGGGACGCCTGGCCGGACGTCCGCGTCGTCGCGGTCGACGCGCAGGGATCGGTCATCTTCGGCGGGCCGGCGAGCAGACGCAGCCTGCCGGGGATCGGCTCCAGCCGCACGCCCGAGCTGCTGTGCGAGAACGAGATCGACGAGGTGCTCTACGTCGACGACTTCGATTCCGCGCGTGGCTGCCGCGAGCTGCTGCGCGGCGAGGGGATCCTCGCCGGCGGCTCCTCCGGCGCCGTGATCGCGGCGGTGCAGCGCGTCGTCGCGACGCTGCCGCCGACGGCGCGGGTCGTGACGGTCCTGCCGGATCGCGGCGAGCGCTACATGGACCTCGTCTACGACGACGCCTGGGTCGAGGAGCATCGTCCCGCGGTGCCCAACGTGGTGCCGGACGCGGCGCCGCTGAGGCCGGCCGCCGTCGCGCTAACTCCGACGCCCTGAGGGGAGCCATGACATCGACGCAGTCCGAGCCGGCCGCATCGCCGGCCGAGCCCGCAGCCGGGGACATCCTCTACCTCAACCGCCGTGACGTGCGCGCCGCGATGGGCTCCTCCATCCGCGGCTACGTCGAGGCACTGCGCAGCGCGCTCGCGCTGCACGCAGAGGGCAAGACGGCGCAGCCGCTGAAGCCCTACCTGCGCTGGCGCAGAAGAGGCCACATCGCCGACCGCATCATCGCGATGCCGGGCTACGTCGGCGGGCCGAACGAGATGGCGGGCATCAAGTGGATCGGCTCCAAGCACGACAACCCGACCGAGCGGGGCATCCCGCGCGCGAGCGCCGTGATCGTGCTGAACGACCCGGAGACGCACTTCCCCGTCGCGGTCATGGAGGGCGGGGAGATCAGCGGGATGCGCACCGCCGGCGTGACGGTGCTCGCCGCCGAGTACCTCGCGCGGCCGGGCTTCCGGAGCGTCGCGCTCGTCGGCTGCGGCTTCATCGGCCGGCTGCACGCGCTCGGGCTGCTGGAGTCGTTTCCCGCGATCGAGCGGCTGTTCCTCTACGACCAGGACCCCCGCGCGGCCGAGGCGCTCGCAGAGGAGCTCGGGCAGCTCGGGCGCGAGGGCCTGACGGTCACCGTCTGCGAGACGGCGGAGGAGGCGGTGTGCCGCGGCGAGCTGGTCGTGCCGTGCACGGTGACCGCGAGACCGTACATCGAGCTCGACTGGCTGATGCCGGGCGCGTTCGTCTCCAACATCTCGATCATGGACGTCAAGCCCGAGGTGTACGTCGGCGTCGACAAGCTGCTCGTGGACGACTGGGAGCAGGCGAACCGCGAGAGAAAGACGATCAACCAGCTGGTGCTCGCCGGCAGACTCAAGCAGTCCGACCTGCACGCAGAGCTCGGCGACGTCGTGCGCGGACACAAGCCCGGCCGCACGAGTTCCGACGAGCGGATCCTGCTCAACCCGATGGGCATGGCGATCGAGGACGTCGCCTGCGCCGCCGCGGTGTACCGGACCGCGCGCGAGCAGGGAGCCGGCACATGGCTGACCCTGGCGTAGCCGCCGGCGCCGACGTGCAAGCGCGCTTCGACGCGGTGCGCGCGCGGCATGGCGAGGTGCTGCTGGTCGTGGGTCCGCCGCGCACGGCCTCCACGGCGCTCGCACGGATCCTCTGGAACCACGAGCAGGTCGGCTGGTACAGCCACGAGCCGTTCGAGGCGACGTGGTACCAGGGCGCAGGGCCGGAGCGCGCCGCCGAACTGCTGGAGGCGCCCGAGCCGGTCGCCGGCCTCGGCGGTCGCGGCACAGGCGAGGCGCTGATCGTCAAGGAGATGACGTTCCAAGTCGGCGACGCCTTCCCGCTGCTCGCGCAGCTGCCCACCCGCCCGATCGTCTTCCTGATCCGCGATCCACGCCTCTGCGTCGCCTCGCGCATGCGCGTGCTGGAGGCTTCCAGGCGCCCGCAGGTGTTTCCGCTGCGCGAGTCCGGCTGGGACGACCTCGCACGCCAGCTCGAGCACGTGCGACGCGAGCGGATCGAGCACGTGATCCTCGACTCGGGCGACCTGCGTGCGGACCCGGCGGCAGTGGTGCCGCCGCTGCTGGAGCGGCTGGGTCTCGCGTACGACCCGTCGTTGCTGACTTGGGGTGCCTCGGAGGCGACCGGGCTCAGCTCCGTCTCGGGCGCGGAGGACCCCTTCTACCAGCAGGTGCTGGAGAGCAGAGGGCTCGAGCCGGACACCGAGCGGATGCCGGAGCTGGACGAGTTCCCGACGCAGGACGGCTTCCGCGACCACGTCGCGGCGTGCGTGGCGCAGTACGAGACGCTGCGAGCCGAGCTGCCGACCTACTGACCGGGCACCCAGAGCCGACCGGATCTCTGCGCCGGCCCGGTCCCCTCAGGTCTGGGGGGCTCCTCGCCTGGCGACGGCTCGGCTGGCTGCTCGCCTTGCGGCGGCGCGTCGGCCTCCCCCACCGCCCGCACGTACGCCATTTGCAGCTGCGACAGCGCGTCCCGGATCGGTCTCGCCTGCTCGGCGCCGAGTGACTGCTCGACGAGCGGCATCAACGCGCGCACGGCCTCGATGCCCATGCGCGTCTGGCCGAGGTCCTGCTCGCCCTCCGAGCCGGGCACCAGCCCGGCCCGCAGCACGGCGACGTTGAGGATCGAGACGGTCGCCTCGGTGACGACCTGCTCGACGCGCACGCGCTTGAGCTCCTCCTCCAGCGCGGCCCGCATCTCCTCCTCGGTCGGCTGCTGGCCTTCACCGGGCCCGCCGGTCGGATCCTGAGCGCTCATACGATCGCCTCCTGGGCATAGGTCTCGCGGGTTTCGCGGACGGTGGCCGCGAAGACGTCCTCGATCGACGCGCCGGACTCCAGCAGACGCCGCTGACGCTGAGCGCCGTTCAGCTCGGGCAGTCCCACGTCGATGCCGTGCTCGCCGCGGACCGGCGCCGTCCAGGCGAGCAGCCGCTCGACCGCCTCGGCCGCCGGCTGCTCGACCGCGCGCTCGAGGTCGATCAGCTTGCCGTCGAGCCCGAAGCGGATCGCGCGCCACATGTTCTCCTCGACGAGGCGCGGGGCCGGGTCGACGAACGGGACGTCCTCGTCGACGTCGCGGGCGGCCTGCAGCACCGAGCCGACGATCAGCGCGGCGAGCGCCTCCGACTCGGAGGCGGTGCTCTGCGCGTCGCAGATGCGCACCTCGACCGTGCCAAACGTGAGATGGGGGCGGATCGACCACCACACCTGCGTGTACTCGACGATCGAGTTGGTTCGCACGAGGAAGTCGAGGTAGTCCCTGAACGCCTGCCAGCTCCCGAACGCGTCCGGGACGCCGCAGCGCGGGAACGACTTCGTGAACGTCTGGGTGCGCGCTGTGTGGAGTCCGGAGTTGCGCCCGTCAACGAACGGCGAGTTCGCCGAGATCGCCAGCAGCAGCGGCAGCACCGGGCGCAGCCGGTCGCACACCTGCACGGCGCGGTCGGCGCCGCGCACGCCGACGTGGACGTGCATCGAGAAGGTGTTGTTGCGCCGCGCGACGTACTGCAGCCCGTCCACCACGCGCCGGTAGTGCTCGGTGTCGATGTTGCGCTGTTCGCGGTAGTCGGCCCATGGGTGCGTGCCGGTCGCCCCGAGTGTCACGCCGCGCTCAGCGGCGAGCGCGAACAGCCGACGGCGGTGGTCGCGCTGGGCTGCGAAGGCCGCGGCCAGGTCCTCACCGCGGCCCGAGCGGATCTCGATCTCAGACGAGATCAGCTCCCCGGCCAGCGAGTCCGCAAGCGCCTGGTCGGACGCGATCGCCGCATCGCGCAGTTCCTCGAAGCGCGGGACCAGGTCGAGCGTAACCGGGTCCAGGAGCGCGAACTCCTCCTCGAGGCCGATCGTGCCGTCGATCGCGTCCTCGTAGGACTCGTGCGCAGTGGAGAAGTCGAGGCTCACTGAGAAGGGGCCGGAGAGCGGGCGGAGCCGGGGCTCAGGTCAGGTAGAAGTACAGCGCGTACAGCAGATCGACCGCCGGGCTGGAGGTGTGGACGGTCACCTCCGGCGGGACCTGCAGCAGCGCCTCGGAGTAGTTGAAGATGATCTTCACGTTGGCGGCCACGAGGTCGTCGGCGAGCAGCTGCGCGGCGGACGTCGGCACGGCAAGAACGCCGACGACGATGTCCTCCTCCTCCACGATCTGCGGCAGGGCGGTCGCGTCGCGCACCGTGTGTGGTCCGACCTGCTCGCCGATCTTGGCGGGATCCTTGTCGAAGATCGCGACGACGCGGAAGCCGTGGTCGGCGAAGATGTCGGAGCTCGCGATCGCGCGGCCGAGGTGTCCGGCGCCGAACAGCGCGATGTTGTGCTGGCCGGAGGTGCGCAGGATCTTGCGGATCTGCGAGACGAGCGAGTCGACGTTGTAGCCCACGCCGCGCTTGCCGAACTTGCCGAAGCCGGACAGGTCGCGGCGGATCTGCGTCGAGTTGACGTGTGTGTAGTCCGACAGCTCCTGCGAGGAGATCGTCTCCTTGCCCATCTTCTTGGCCTGGGTGAGGACCTGCAGGTAGCGCGACAGGCGCGCCGCCACGCCGAGCGAGAGGCGATCGCCGACCTTGCCCAGGACGCCCTCGGCGTCGTGCTCGATGGTGGAGCTCATCGCTCCCCAGTGTATGCGAGTCGGTGCCGCAGCTCGCGCTCGTCGACGAAGAAGTCGAACAGCTCCTCGCCGTCGAGCACGATCACCGGAATGCGCTCCAGATACGCCTTGAAGAGCGCGTCGTCGCGCTCGATGTCGCGCTCGACGAGCGCGAACGGCAGCTCAGCCCGCATCCGCTCCAGCACGACGCGCGCGTCGTCGCACAGGTGGCAGCCGGGCCGGCCGTAGAGCACGACCTCGCGCATCGCCGCTACAGCCCGCGCTCGCCCGTCGCATACGCGTCGAGCGCTGCGTAGTCGGGGAACGGCAGCGCGGGCAGGTGGCGCGCGGCGGAGGCGATCATCGCGGCGTTGTCGGTGCACAGCTGGATCGGCGGGACGTCGATCTCGACCCCGAGTCCCCGCATGCGCTCGCGCAGCGGGCCGTTGGCGGCGACGCCGCCACCGAGCGCGAGCCGCTGCATGCCCGTCTGCGCGAGCGCGCGCTCGACGCGCCGGGCGAGCGTCTCGACGATCGCGCGCTGGTAGGAGGCGGCGAGATCAGCGCGGCGGCGCCCGGCCTCCTCCTCCCCCAGCTCTCTGAGTTTGTAGAGCAGCGAGGTCTTCAGGCCGGAGAAGGAGAAGTCGAGGCCGGCGACCTGCTGGGCGGTCGGGAATGCGAACGCCTGCGGGTCGCCGTCCTCGGCGAGCCGCTGGAGCGCGGGGCCGCCCGGGTAGCCGAGCCCGAGCATGCGGGCGCCCTTGTCGAACGCCTCGCCGGCCGCGTCGTCGTGCGTGGCGCCCAGAACCTCCCAGCTCGGCCCGTGGTCGCGCACCTGCGCCAGCAGCGTGTGGCCGCCGGAGGCGATCAGGATCAGGAACGGCGGCTCGAACTCGCTTGGCTTCAGGAAGCTCGCGGCGACGTGGCCGTGCAGATGGTCGACGGGGATCAGCGGCAGCCGGTGCGCCGCCGCCAAGGCCTTCGCGGTGCTGACGCCGACGAGCAGGGCGCCGACGAGGCCAGGTCCCTGCGTGACCGCCACGGCGTCGAGCTCCGGCAGCGTCGTCCCCGCCTGTGCGAGCGCGTCGTCGACGACCGGCCCGATCAGCTCCAGGTGGTGGCGCGAGGCGACCTCCGGCACGACGCCGCCGTAGCGGTCGTGCACGCCCTGCGAGGAGATGACGTTCGAGCGGATCTCGCCGTCCTGCGTGACGATGGCGGCGCAGGTGTCGTCGCAGCTCGTCTCGATCGCGAGGATCA
>JBJMLB010000073.1:0-4061 GCA_045805465.1 Conexibacter sp.
AAAAACTTTCCCTACACGAACCTAAACCTAACTACGATCAAGCTGTTCAAGATCCGCATGGACCTGGAGATGGAGGGCACGACGGAGGATCTCTCCAGAGCCGCCGTCGCCGCCGACCCGGTTGAGCTGGAGCCCCAGCCGTACGACGACTTCGACATCGCGGTGATCCGCGCGCTGCAGGGCGACATGCCGGTGATCGCGGAGCCGTACGCGCCGGCGGCGCAGGAGCTGGGGATCCCGCACGAGAGATTCCTGCAGCACCTGAGCGGGATGCAGGAGCGCGGCCTGCTGCGCCGCGTCGCCGCGATCCTCTACCACCGCCGCGCCGGCTTCTCCGCAAACGGCATGGGCGTGTGGAAGGTGCCCGACGAGCAGATTCTCGACGTCGGCCGCCAGATGGCCGCGGTGCGCGGCATCTCCCACTGCTACCAACGGCCGACGTACAGAGACTGGCCCTACAGCGTCTTCACGATGGCCCACGGCCGCTCGAAGGAGGAGTGCGACGCGATCCTCGACTCGATCGCCGAGACGCACGGCATCACCGAGCGCGCGACGCTCTACTCCTCGACCGAGTTCAAGAAGATCCGCCTCCTGTACTTCACGGACGAGTTCAAGGCGTGGGAGCGCGACCACGCGGGCGTCTGAGCGCCGCCACTCTGCCTGACCCGCCGCGCCGCATGACGACCATCCCGCCGCTCGCCGACGTCCGCTCCGCCGCGCTGTACGCTCGCGCGCTCCAGCTCCTCCCCGGCGGCGTCAACTCGCCCGTGCGCGCGATGCGCTCGATCGGCCGCGACCCGCTCTTCATCGCCGCCGGCGAAGGCTGCGAGCTGATCGACGTCGACGGCAACCGCTACCTCGACTACGTCTGCTCGTGGGGCCCGCTGATCCACGGCCACGCCCACCCGGAGATCGTCGAGGCGGTCACGCAAGCAGCCGCGCTCGGCACCAGCTTCGGCGCACCGACCCCGGGCGAGATCGAAATCGCCGCGGAGATCGCCGCGCGCGTGCCGTCCGTCGAGATGGTGCGGATGACGTCGTCCGGCACCGAGGCCTCGATGAGCGCCCTGCGGCTCGCGCGCGCCGTCACCGGCCGGGACACGATCCTCAAGTTCGCCGGCGCCTACCACGGCCATGTCGATGGCCTGCTCGCCGACGCCGGCTCCGGCCTCGCGACGCAGGGGATCCCCGCCAGCCCCGGCGTCCCGGCCGCCGCGGCCAAGGAGACGGTCGTCTTGCCGTGGAACGACAGCGACGCGCTCGTCGCCGCGACGAACCACTACGAGCTGGCGGCGATCGTCGCCGAGCCGTACCCGGCCAACATGGGCCTCGTCCCACCCAAGCCGGGTTTCCTCGAGCTGCTGCGCGAACGCGCCACTCACAATGGCGCGCTGCTGGTGTTCGACGAGGTCATCTCCGGCTTCCGCGTCGCCCCCGGCGGCGCGCAGGAGCGCAGCGACGTGATCCCGGACCTGACGATCATGGGCAAGGTGATCGGCGGCGGGCTGCCGGCCGCCGCCTACGGCGGACCGCGCGACCTGATGGAGCGGATCGCCCCCGCCGGCGACGTCTACCAGGCCGGCACGCTGTCGGGAAACCCGCTCGCCGTCGCGGCCGGGCTCAAGACGCTCGAGCTGCTGACCGAGACCGCCTACGCGAACCTGGCGAGAACGACTGAGCTGCTCGCCGAGGGCCTGCGCGACGCGATCCGCACGGGCGGCTGGTTCGGCCGCGCCCACGTCGTCAGCGTTCCCGGCCTGCTGACCGTCTTCTTCCGCCGCGACCGCGTGAAGGACTACGCCGACGCCGCCGACTGCGATCGCGACGCCTACGCGGCTTGGTGCCGCGAGCTGCTCGCGCGCGGGGTCTATCCGCCCGCCTCGCAGTTCGAGGCGTGGTTCCCCTCACTGGCACACGACGAGGCGGCGGTCGAGCGCACCGTCGAGGCGGCCGCCGAGGCGTTCGCCGCGATCGCGGGGGAGCGCGCATGAGCGGCACCGCTCAGCTCGCCGACGCGCTGCGTGCGGAGGGCGGCCTGCTCGCCGGCGTGCTCCGCCTGCAGACCCCGGCGGACGAGCCGCTGCTCGCGGACGCGCCTCCCGGTCCCTACGCGCTCACGCTTGCGGCTGTCCGCGAGGGCTACCTGCTCCACTACGGCGAGGGCCGCGCGACCGACGTCGCCGACCCCGACCTGGCGCTGCTCGGCGGTGACCGCCTCTACGCGCTCGCGCTGGCCGAGCTGGCCGAGCTGGGCGACCTCGACGCCGTCGCGACGCTGGCCGACCTGATCTCCGGCTGCGCCCGCGCTCACGCCGACGAGGAGCCGGCCCAGGCCGCCGCCGCGTGGGAGGCCGCCGCACAGGCGCTCGCCCGCCGCGCATAAGTGCCAAATGGCACGCGCGGATCGGCGCAACCGTGCGACGCCTCACGCACCGTTGGCGCTATGGTTCCGGGCCGCGGTCGACGCAGGCCGCCCCGCCCCACCCCGCCGAATTTCTCACCGTGGCTGACGACAGACACAAGAAGAGCACGCCCTACACGGCCGACCGCGGCATCCCGGGCGCATTCGAGGGTGAGACCGTCACCCGCCGTCGCTTCATGGGCGCCACGACGCACACGCTCGGCGCCGTCGCCGCGAGCGCGTTCGCGCTCCCTGCACTGGGCTTCGCGCTCGGCCCTGTCTTCGAGCGCACGAAGCAGCCGTGGCAGTCGGTCGGCCCGCTCGACGACTTCACGAAGGACACGTACGTCCCACGCGTGCTCCAGATCGTCTCGGGCATCGGCGAGGCCGGCAAGACGACCGTCTACGTCCGCCTCAGAAACCCGGAGATCGACACGGAGCCCGGCCTCGAGTCCGCCGCGATCATCATCTCCACGCGCTGCAACCACCTCGGCTGCCCGGTGCGCTTCACGCAGGCGGCCGGCAAGTTCATCTGCCCGTGTCACGGCGGCGTCTACGACTTCCGCGGCCTGCGCGAGGGCGGCCCGCCGGTGCGCCCGCTCGACCGCTTCTACACGAGAGTCGAGAACGGCGAGGTGATGGTCGGCCCGCGCTACAGCGTCAACAGCGAGCTGCGCCGCTTCTCCCCGCGCGACCCGGGCGAGCCGCTCGACGGCATCGGCCAGTACATGTACCCGGCGCGCTTCTCCACGGCCGAGAAGGCGGGGAGATAGGCGATGGCGAGACTGAAGCTTCCCGTTCCGCCGCTGCCGCCGTCGGTCAAGCCGCAGCCGAGCCGCCCCGGCACGGGCAACGGCAGACTCAAGCCGCACGAGCACGCGGCCGAGGCCGGCATCACCGTCGTCGACTGGATCGACGAGCGCACCTCGCTCTCCGGCGGCGTGCGCTGGATGCTCTTCCGCAAGGTCCCGAAGGGCACGAACTGGTTCTACACGCTCGGCTCGGCGGCGATGTTCGCCTTCCTGTCGCAGGCGGTCACCGGAATCTTCCTCGCGATGTACT
The DNA here is from genome assembly GCA_045805465.1 of Conexibacter sp. Taxonomy (GTDB): domain Bacteria; phylum Actinomycetota; class Thermoleophilia; order Solirubrobacterales; family Solirubrobacteraceae; genus Conexibacter. The sequence goes on from JBJMLB010000073.1 coordinate 3,464, forward strand.
ACGACCCGTCGCCGACGAACGCGTACGAGTCGATCCGCTACATCACGAACGAGGCCTTCCTCGGCGAGTTCGTCCGCGGGATGCACAAGTGGGGATCGACCGTAATGGTGATCCTCGTCTTCCTGCACATGGGCCGCACGTTCTTCTTCGGCGCGTACAAGTACCCGCGCGAGCTGAACTGGGTGATCGGCGTCGTGCTGCTGATCATGACGATGACGATGTCGTTCACCGGCTACCTGCTGCCGTTCGACCAGCGCTCCTACTGGGCGACGATCGTCGGCGTGAACATCAACGGCACCGGCCCGCTGATCGGCCCGTACCTGTCGGACTTCCTGCGCGCGGGCCCCGAGTTCGGCGCCACGACGCTGTCGCGCTTCTACGCGATCCACATGATGCTCGTGCCCGGGTTGATCGCCGCGCTGATCGGCGCCCACCTGTACCTCGTCGCCAAGCTCGGCACGACCGCGCCTCCCTGGCTCAAGGCCGAGGCCGATCCCGAGCTGCGCGAGGAGAGGACGTGACGGCGTGAACCACGCCCAGAAGGAGGCCTACCTCCGCGACTACTCGCTGCTGAAGAGCCAGGGGAAGCCGTTCTTCC
>JBJMLB010000074.1:0-6321 GCA_045805465.1 Conexibacter sp.
AGCACGCCGTCTATCTCCTGCGTGACGACCTGCGGCTTGCCGACCGTCATCTCGAACCCCTCGCGCCGCATCAGCTCGACGAGGATCGCGAGCTGCAGCTCGCCGCGGCCCTGCACCTCCCACGTGTCCGGCCGCTCGGTCGGCAGCACGCGCAGCGAGACGTTGCCGACGAGCTCCGCGTCGAGCCGGTTCTTCAGCAGCCGCGCGGTCACCTTCGTGCCTCTCTCCTGACCGGCGAGCGGCGAGGTGTTGATGCCGATCGTGACCGACAGCGACGGGTCGTCGACGTGGATCACCGGCAGTGCACGGGCGTCCTCGGGATCCGCGAGCGTCTCGCCGATCGTCACGTCGGAGAGGCCCGCTATCGCGATGATCTCGCCGGGGCCGGCCTCCTGCGCCTCCACGCGCTCCAGCGCGTCGGTGACGTAGAGCTCGGTCACCTTCACACGCTCGATCGAGCCGTCGGTGCGGCACCACGCGACCTGCTGGCCGCGTCTCAGCACCCCGTGACGCACGCGGCAGAGCGCGATGCGGCCGAGGTACGGCGAGGCGTCGAGGTTCGTCACGAGCGCCTGCAGCGGGTGCTCGGTGTCGTAGGAGGGCGCCGGGATGCGCTCGACGATCAGGTCGAGCAGCGGCTTGAGGTTCTCGCCGTCGACCGGGTTCGCGGGGTCGTAGTCGACCGAGGCCCAGCCGTCCTTCGCGTTCGTGTAGACGATCGGGAACTCGATCTGCGACTCGTCCGCGTCGAGGTCGAGGAACAGCTCGTACACCTCGTCGATCACTTCGGCGATGCGCGCGTCGGAGCGGTCGACCTTGTTGATCACGAGGATCACGGGCAGCCGCGCCTGCAGCGTCTTGCGCAGCACGAAGCGCGTCTGCGGCAGCGGCCCCTCGCTCGCGTCGACGAGCAGCAGCACGCCGTCGACCATCGTCAACCCGCGCTCGACCTCGCCGCCGAAGTCGGCGTGGCCGGGGGTATCGATGATGTTAATTTTGGTCTCGCCGAACTGGACTGCGGTGTTCTTGGCGAGGATCGTGATGCCCTTCTCGCGCTCGAGGTCCATCGAGTCCATGACCCGGTCCGCGACCTCCTGGTTGGCGCGGAACGCGCCGGACTGGCGCAGCAGTCCGTCGACCAGCGTGGTCTTACCGTGGTCGACGTGCGCGACGATCGCGATGTTGCGAAGCTCTGAGCGGGTGGCTATGGGCACCCGGCCCATCGTAGGGGACCGCGGGCCGCGACAGCTCCCTTCTATGCGTAGGACTCCGAAGATCGCGGCGCAGCCGAGGCCCGCAGCCGCAGCGCCAGGATCGGGTAGATCGCCGTCGAGCAGATCGCGGCGAGGATGAGCGAGGCCGCTGTCGAGCTGCGCATGTGCCCCTCCTCGACGGCGATCGTCGTGATCGCCACGACCAGTGGAAGCTCCGTCGCGCTGAACAGCGCCAGCGCCGCCCGCTCGCGCGCGTCGAGCACCTTGCGGTAGAGCAACAGGGCAGGCGCGCCGCGCACAAGCAGGAACAGCGCGAGGAACAGCGGCACCTTGAGGAACTGCACCGGGTCGTCGAGCAGCGCGCCGAGGTCGACCGCGACGCCGCTGGCGACGAAGAAGAACGGGATCAGGAAGCCGTAGCCGACGGCCGTCAGCTTCGACTCCAGCACCTCAACCTCGCGGCCCTGGAGCGCCAGCCGCAGGATGATCCCGGCGACGAAGCCGCCGAGCAGCAGGTCGAGCCCGAGCTCGCTGGCGAGCGCGGCGAGCGCGAAAACGATCACGACGGTCACGCGGATCGCCAGCTGGCTGCTCGTCTCCAGCGTGCGCTCGAACAAGTTCCACGTGCGGCCCATCGAACGCACGGCGACGACGCCGGCGAGCACCGCGATGACGATGAACGCGATCAGGATCGCGGCGTTCGCCCCCGCGCTCTTCGTCGAGAAGACGAGCGTGATCAGGAGGATCGGCCCGAACTCGCCCATCGCGCCGGCTCCCAGCAGGTAGGTGCCGAACCGGGTTCTCAGCTCGTCGGCGTCGCGCAGGATCGGGATCAGCGTGCCGATCGCGGTCGTCGCAAGCGCCGAGCCGGTGAAGACGAGCGAGAGCACGATCCCGGCGAGCGACAGCAGCCCGCCGATCGAGTACGCGAGCACGAGCGAGATCGCCCAGCCGAACGCGGCGAGTCGCAGCGGCTGGCCCTTGATGCGCTGGAAGTCGATCTCGTAGCCGGCGAAGAAGAACAGCATGCCGAGCCCGAGGCTCGAGAAGAAGGTCACGAAGTCGTCCGGTTGGGCGAGCCCCAGTCCCTCCGGGCCGACGGCGATCCCGAGCAGCAGCTCGAGCACGACGACCGGCACGACGAGCCAGCGCGCGAGCAGCCCGGCGGACAGGGCGGCGAGCGCCGCGACCGTGACGATCGCCAGGAATGAGCCGGCGTCGACGGTCACCATCGCGGGCGTGCCTCGCTGCGGGAGCGTCCTCCGGTGCCGTCCACGTCGTCGGCGATCCTAGCTGCGTGCGCGGAGGCGGTCGAGCAGGCGGCGCTACGTCGAGCATCGAGGGAGAGTGAGGTGAGCGTTCGCGCGATCTTTCGCCGTTCGACTCCCGCTTGCCGCCCTCCGCTGGTCCTGCCAGGATCCGGCCCGGTGAGCAGCGCCGCCGTCACGCCGATCGACCGCGCCACGAAGCTGGCGCTCGTCGCGACCGGCTCGCGATCTTCGCGGTCGCGAACGACTTCACGGCCCTCGCCGTCGCACTGCCGGCGACTGAGAGCGCCTTGCGCGTCTACGTCTCCAGCCGTGCTCGTGGAGCGGGGTAGGCCCACGGCCGTGTCCATGCCACAACCCAAGGGAGACACCACATGAGACGTTCCCTCACCCTCGGCTGCGCCGCCGTTGCCGCGCTGGCGCTGCCGGCTGCAGCGTCCGCGCAGATCCAGATCGACAAGGGGATCGCGGGCGCCCGCATCGGCAGCACGGTCGCGCAGGTCAAGGCCGCGCTCGGCAGACCGACCAGCGTCCACAACGGCACCAACGACTTCGGCAGATTCCGCGAGGAGAAGTACACCGGCGGGATCACGGTCGACTATCAGGGAGCGAGAACCGTCAGCTCGGTCACGACCACCGGCCTCGGCGACCGGACCGCGAAGGGCATCGGCATCGGCTCTACCGAGGCGGCCGTGAGAGCGAACGTCCCTGGCGTCAGATGCGAGACGATCTCCGGCAGCCGCTCCTGCCACACCCACACCTTCACCGCCGGTAGACGGGTGACCGACTTCTTCATCAAGAACGGCAAGGTCACGCGCGTGAGCCTCGGCGTCGTGATCGACTAGCGACGCCAGACGGGCGTCGCCAGCGCTCTCCGAACGGGACTGCGAAGCGCTTACGCCGCGCGGCCGTAGCGCTCGGCCGCGCGGACCTTCGCCTTCGCCGCCTCGACCTCGCGGTCCCTCGGCGGCGCGTTCGTCGTCAGCTCGGCGAGCAGCTCGCGCGAGACCGCGGCGACCTGCTCGACCGCTCGCTCGAACGCCTCGGCGTTCGCCTGCGACGGTCTCGTGAAGCCGCTGATCTTGCGGACGTACTGCAGCGCCGAGGCGTGGACCTCGTCCTCGGTCGCGGGCGGCTCGAAGTTGTGGAGGGTTCTGATGTTTCGGCACATGCCGCCATCGTAGGCGGCCGCCGCTCAGACCGCGACCGGCTCCGGCGATGCGCTGACCGCCGCGCCGTCGCGCGAGAACGAGATCGCCTCGTCCTCGATCGGCCCGCGCCGCATCAGCAGGATGTCGCGCGCGTAGTTCTGATGCAGGCGCCACGGCGTCCGCTCACCCTGCCTGGGCAGCATGTCGAGCGAGCGCAGCACGTAGCCCGACTTGAGGTCGAGGAACGGCTCCGTCGGCGCCGACGGATCGGGCCCGAGCGGCGTCACCACGCGGTAGTCGTTCGCGTCCATGTGGTTGAGCAGGCGGCAGACGTACTCGGCGCAGAGGTCGGCCTTGAGCGTCCACGAGGCGTTCGTGTAGCCGAGCGTGACGGCCATGTTCGGCAGCCCGCTGAACATCATGCCCTTGTAGCCGACCGTCTCGGACATCGCGACGTCGCGCCCGTCGACGCCGATCGCCATGCCGCCCAGCAGCTGCAGGTTGAGGCCGGTGGCGGTGACGATCACGTCCGCCTCCAGCTCGGCGCCGGAGGTGAGCTTAAGCCCGCGCTCGGTGAACGTCTCGATGCCGTCGGTGACGACCGACGCGTCGCCGTCCCTGATCGCCTTGAAGAGGTCGGCGTCGGGCACAAGGCAGATGCGCTGGTCCCACGGGTCGTACTTCGGGTTGAAGTGCGTGTCGACGTCGTAGCCGGGTGGGAGCTGTCGCTCGACGCCTCTGCGCAGCACTCTGCGCATGAACCTCGGCGCGCGTCTGCTGAGCCCGTACATGAGCCCCTGCAGCACCACGTTCTTCCAGCGCACGATCGGATAGGCGACTCTCGCCGGAAGCTTGCTGCGCAGGAAGTCGGCGATCGGGTCGCGGCCTGGCAGCGCGACGATGTACGTCGGCGAGCGCTGCAGCATCGTCACGTGGGCGGCTTGCTCGGCCATCGACGGGACGAGCGTCACAGCCGTCGCGCCGCTGCCGATCACGACGACGCGCTTGCCGGCGTAGTCGAGCTGCTCGGGCCAGTGCTGCGGATGGACGATCTCGCCTCTGAACCGCTCGGCCCCCGCGAACTCGGGCGTGTAGCCCTCGTCATAGCGGTAGTAGCCGGTGCAGCCGAACAGGAAGCCGCACGTCAGCTGCTCCGTCTCGCCGGTGTCCGTCCGCTCGACCTCGACCGTCCAGCGCGCATCGGCGGAGGACCAGTCCGCGCGCACCACGCGGCGCGAGTAGCGGATGTGCTGCTCCACCCCGTGCTCGCGCGCCGTCTCGCGTATGTAGCTGAGGATCGACGGGCCGTCGGCAATCGCCTTCGCCTCCGTCCACGGCTTGAAGCGGTAGCCGAGCGTGAACATGTCGGAGTCGGAGCGGATCCCCGGGTACTGGAAGAGGTCCCAGGTCCCCCCGCTGCGCTCGCGTCCCTCGAGGATCGCGTAGCGCTTGCCGGGGCAGTCGGTCTGCAGATGGCAGGCAGCGCCGATGCCGGAGAGGCCCGCGCCGACGATGAGGACGTCGAGGTGCTCGGTGGTGGGCATGACTTGAACAATAGTCAAACGGCGGTTTGAGCGCGCCACGCGCGTTCGGCGTCCATCACGTGCTCGACGACCGCGTCGACGAGCCGCGGCCACAGCCGCTCGGGCAGGCCGTGGCCCATGTTCGGCACGAGCATCAGCCTCGCGCCCGGGATCGCCTTAGCGGTCGCTCTGCCGCCCGAGGCGGAGATCAGCGGATCGTCCTCGCCGTGGATGACGAGCGTCGGCGCCATGATCGCCTCCAGTCTGCGCGTGCGGTTGCCGGAGGCGAGGATCGCCGCGAGCTGACGGCCGGTGCCGCGCACGTCGGGATCGCGGTCGTGCGTGCCGGCGAGATAGGCGCGCATGTCCGGCGTGTCGAGCGCGTCGCCGGGGGCGCCGATCGCCGTCAACAGCGCGAGCATGTGCTCTACGTAGCCGTCGCGCTCGCGGGGCGCGGGCTTGAGCAGCTGCGGGTAGATGTGCGGCTTTGGCTGACCGGCACGGCGGCTTCCGGTGGTGGACATGATCGACGTCAGCGAGCGCACGCGCTTTGGTCTCGTCGCGGCGACCGTCTGGGCGATCATGCCCCCCATCGAGACACCGACGAGGTGGACGGACTCCAGCTCCAGCGCGTCGAGCAGCCCGACGGTGTCGAGCGCCATGTCCTCGAGCGTGTACTGATCGGCGCCGAAGCGGCGCGTGAGCAGTCTCGCGGGCGTCGGCGGCGCGATCTGCACGTGCGTCGAGCGACCGCGGTCGCGGTTGTCGAAGCGCACGACGTACAGGCCGCGCTCGACGAGCTGCGCGATCAGCGGCAGCGGCCAGTGGACCATCTGCATCCCGAGCCCCATCACGAGCACGAGCGGCGGGTCGGCTGGGTTGCCGAACGCCTCGCAGCACAGCTCGATGCCGCGACCGACGTCGAGGAGCCGCTCACCGTCGTCGGAGGCGATCGTCTCGGGCGCGGCGCTCATCGATGAGACGATAGAGCCCGCGATGCCCGCGTCCGCCGCCATCCGCGAGCTCGACACGCCGCACGGCGCGGCACGCGCACATGTTTGGCGCGTCGCGAGAGCGCGCGGCACGCTCGTGCTCGGGCACGGTGCGGGCGGTGGCGTCACCGCACCCGACCTGCTCGCCGCGACGGAGGCGGCTGTTGCGGAGG
>JBJMLB010000075.1:0-14845 GCA_045805465.1 Conexibacter sp.
GCCGAGCTCGGCCAGCCCCGGCGCCTGCGGCAGCTCCAAGCCGAGCGCGAGCTGCGTCCCCTGCGGCACACGACGTCCCGGCGTCGCGACGCCCAGACGCCACAGCGCGACGCGGCGGTCCCCGCCGGCGAGCCCGTCGCAGGCGCCCGACCAGGCGAGCAGCTCGAGCGCCGGCCGGCCGGCGCCGGCGCGCGCGGCCAGCTCGCCGAGGTCGCGGAACGGCCCGCCGGCCGTGCGGGCGGCGACGAGCGCCTCCGCATCCGCCTGTTGGACTCCGCGCACGTAGCCGAGACCGATGCGGACGACGTGCGGATCGACGCGCTCGACCGTGCACTCGACCTCGCTCGCGTTCACGTCCGGCGGCAGGATCGTCAGCCCGCGCCGCTGCGCCTCGTGCACGAGCGCGTCGGGCGGATAGAAGCCCATCGGCTGCTCGTTCAGCAGCGCGCACAGGAACTCGGGCGGGTAGTGCACGCGCAGCCACGTCGACTGATAGGCGAGCAGTCCGAAGGCAGCGCCGTGCGCCTTCGGGAAGCCGTAGCCGGAGAAGCCGCGCACCTTGTCGAAGACGCGCTCGGCCAGCTCACCGTCCACCCCGTGGGTCGCGATTGCGCCCTCCACGAACTTGACGTGGTGCGCCTCGATCGCCGCCTCCGAGCGTTTGCGGCTCATCGCGCGGCGCAGCCCCTCCGCCTCCCCCGCGCTGAAGCCGGCGAACGCCATCGCGACCTCGATCACCTGGTCCTGGAAGATGATCGTGCCGAGCGTCTCGCGCAGCGGCTCGACGAGCGACGGATGCTCGTAGGGCACCTCGAAGTCCGGATCGGCCCGCAGCCGCTGGAGCCGTTCGATGTAGGGGTTGACGGCGCCACCCTGGATCGGCCCGGGCCGCACGATCGCGACCTGGATCGTGATGTCCTGCAGCGTTCTCGGCCGCGTGCGCAGCAGTGAGGCCATCTGCGCACGGCTCTCGATCTGGAAGACGCCGACCGTCTCGGCCCTCTGGATCGCGTCGTAGGTCGGCGGGTCGTCGTACGGGATGCGGGACAGATCGATGCGCTCGCCGCGCATCCTCGCGATCTGCTCGACCGCGCGCTCGACGGCGGACAGCATCCCGAGCCCCAGCAGGTCGATCTTCAGGAAGCCGGCGTCGGCGCACGAGTCCTTGTCCCACTGGACCATCTGGCGACCCTCCATCGCAGCCGGGACGATCGGGCAGCAGTCGACCAGCGGGCGCGTCGCGACGACCATCCCGCCCGGGTGCTGGGAGAGGTGGCGCGGCAGGCCGTGCGCCTGTTCGGCGAGGCGGGCGAGCCACGCCCAGCGGCCATTCTGCAGGCGCTCGGGACCGAGCGCGGAGGCGACGTCGTGCGCGACGTCGCGCGCCGACCAGCCCTCCGAGCCGCGCGCGACGCGCTCGATCTCCCCCGGCGGGAGGCCGAGCGCCTTGCCCAGCTCGCGGATGGCGCCGCGCGCGCGGTAGGTCGGGAAGGCGGCGACGAGCGCGGAGCGGTCCTTGCCGTAGCGCTCGTGGATGCGCGGGATCAGCGCGGCGCGCACGTCGCGCGGGAAGTCGAGGTCGATGTCGGGCAGCGCCGTCAGCTCGTCGTTGAGGAAGCGCCCGAGGAAGAGGTCGTTGGCGATCGGGTCGACGTGCGAGAGGCCGGTGAGGTAGCAGACGATCGAGGAGACGGAGGAGCCGCGCCCGCGGCCGGGCGGCAGCAGCGCGCGGGCGGTGTCCGGCCCGCGCACCTCGAGCGCGACCTCGCGCGCCAGCTCGAGCATGTCGCGGTGCAGCAGGAAGAAGCCGGAGAGGCCGAGCGCCGCGATGATGCGCAGCTCCTCCTCGAGGCGCGGGAGCGCCTCAGCGCGCAGCGGGTGAGCTCTTGCGCCGCGGCCGCCTTCCGCCGGATAGCGCTCGTCCAGCTTGACTCGCGACAGCTCGGCGAGGGTGCGATCGGCTTCGGCGTCCTCTTCCCCGGGATAGCGGTAGCCGTGGTGCTCGGTCAAGTCGAAGCGCAGGCGCTCGGCGACCGCCGCGGTCTCCGCCACCGCCTCGGGATGGTCGGCGGCGAAGCGCGCCGCCATCGCCTGCGGCGTCGCGAGCACGTGGCTGAAGTTGCCGCGCCGGCGCGGCTCGGAGGCCTCGAGCGTCGTGTGGTGACGGACCGCGACGAGCGTGTCCTGCAGCGGTGCGCGGGCACGGGCGTGCGCATGCACGTTGCCGGTCGCGACTGTGCGCAGTTCCAGCTCGCGTGCGAGCCCCGCGAGGCAGCGGTTGCGCGCGCGGTCGTCGCGCAGGAACGGGCGCTGCAGCTCGACGCGCAGGCGGTCGGGCTCGAAGGCGTCGCGCAGCTTCGTCAGCGTCGCGCGATCGTGGATCCCGTGCGTCGCACAGCCACTGAGGCAGATCAGGCCCTCGGCCTGGCCGAGGATCGCATTGAGCGGGAGGTGCGGCTGCGTCGCCTGGCGAAGGCGCGCGACCGTCGGCGAGCGCGCGCCGGGGGCGGGTCCCCCACCCGCCCCCGGGTCCCCGGTCGCGCCCTGCTCCCGCACGTCCCCCACGTGCGTGAGCTCTGTCGGCTCGTCCCCGCGCGTGTGAGCATGCGCGCGAGTCACGAGCCGGCAGAGGTTGCGCCACCCGCGCTCGTCCTCGACGAGCAGCGTCAGGTGACGCCCGTCGTCGAGCGTCAGCTCGGCGCCGTGCAACGCTCGCAGCCCGACCGCCTTGCACGCCTGCGCGTGCTCCATCGCGCCGCAGACGTTGTCGTGGTCGGTCAGCGCGAGCGCCTCATGCCCCAGCTCACGCGCCGCAACCGCCTGCTCGTCCGGCAGCGAAGCACCGTCCAGGAACGAGAAGGCGGAATGCGCGTGCAGCTCCACATAGGACACGAACACATGTTCGCCTCCCACATCTATGTTGGCCACCACCCGGAGGCGGAGCCGTGCGCCCCCTCCACGAGGGAGCGCACGGTCGACTCGATGCTGCTTAGTGGCCTATTGCTACGTCGTTGACGATTTCCATCGAATTGTTGCCCGCAGCCGACGGCAGCCCGAGCTTCAGGTTCACCAACGTATTGATGAGACCGAGCCCGAACCCGCAGCTTGTCGCGCCAGGCACGGCGAACGAGTTTTCGACGTTGACGTTGCCGCTGATCATTATGGCTCTTTCAGATTGCGACACCGTGCCGCGTCTCCCGGATATCGGTCCATTCGGGGGTGGCGGGCTTGTCGTCCCGGCGATCAGAGTGAGCGGGACGGGATTGCTGTTCGTCCCGATCTGACAGCTCATCCCGAGGAGCAGATTCTCCAAGCGAACCCTTATCGGCATCCGGATCGTCAGCGTCGACGGGTCTATGATGATCCCCGAGGAGGGGCCGACGAGCTCGGCGAGAGCTAGCACACTGTTGCCCGGAAGCCATTCTATACCGAGCAGGCCGCCGGGAACCGGCACCGGTGTCGAGAAGAAGCCCGTCGTCCCGGTGGGACCGCTGAAGACAGGACGGCCGGTTCCGTCGTCCGACAGCTTTCCGCGGATCTCCAGCGATTCACCGAGCGGAACGTTAAAGCCCTTTATGTTCAGGTTGCCACTGCGGTTCTGAATGTCGATGCACGTTTCCCTCGTGACGTCGGTCACCGTGCATCCCGAGAAGTTGGGGAACACCGCATGCGCGGAGCCCACTCCGACTGCCAACAGCATCATGGTCGCGGCCATCGCGACCAGGACGCGAGCGAGTCTACGTCGCTTCATTGCTCTCTGCCTTTCTCCGCCGAAGCGGACATGGACGAACCGGCGCATCCAGCACCGTCGCGACAGCGAGCACAGCCTCTTTCCCCGGCTCATCGCAAACGCGATGAGCAATGCCATTCCCCCCATCAGCGGCGACTTCGACCCGCCGAGCCGCGAGCTCCAAGCTCGGGCTCCATTACACTAGAAACCAGGATGGCTCCGTGTCAAGTCGCTACCCCCGCTGCGCGAACCATTCTCCACCGCGCAGGTCGTGGAAGACGACGACGTCGCGACCGCAAGTCGTGACGATCTCCCAATAGCGACGGCGGATGGGGCTGCCGTTCCACCAACGGTCCTCCACAAGCCACGACTCGCGCACGACGTCGACGACACGACCGTCGACGACGCACGGACGGCCGTCGCGCGAGCCCGCCTCGACGCGCGCGCGACGAGGCTGCCCCAACCGGTGCGCGCGAGCCGCGGGCCGGCTCATTCGAACGGCGTCAGCACCGCGCGGCGCTCGGGCACGCGCGACTCCGCGTCGACTGCGAGCACGCGCAGCGCTGCGTCGGGCCCCGCCGCCGCACGCGCCTGCCGGACCGCCTCGCGCAGCCGCGAGCGACGCACCGCCACCGCCTCATCGAGCAGCGAGCGCTGATCGCTCGCGGCCGGGCCGAAGCGCTCGACGGCGAGGCGCAATCTCTCCGCCGGCGCCGGCAGCAGCGCGAGCCGCTGCGCGAGCGCGAGCAGCATCCGCTGGGGATCCGCGAGCGCTTCGCGGAACGGGACCCGATCCCGCCACGTGCCGCCCTCCACGAGCGTCGCGGACAGCACGACCGCACGCAGCGTGCGTCCGCGGCGCTCCCTGCGCGCGAGCAGCCGGTCGACGAGCAGCTGCAGCGCGCGGTCAAGCTGGACCCCGGAGAGCGCCTCCGGCAGCTCGAGCTCCTCGGCCAGGCGCTCCGGCGGCTGGCGCGGCGCGAGCGTTCCGTCCCGACCGCGCGCGAGCTCGTGCGCGAGCAGCCCCTGCGCGCCGAAGCGATCCGCGACCGCCGCCCGGGGCAGCACGGCGAGCTCGCCGAGTGTGGCGATCCCCAGCCGCTCGAGCGGCTCCGGCAGCGAGGCCGTCTCGCGCCGGCCGCGCAACAGCGCGACCGGCAGTCCCGCGAGATAGGCGGCCGCCTCCGCCTCGCCGCCCGCGACGACCGTCGGCCGCCGGACGCGGGCATGCGACGCAGCCGCGAGCGCGCAGAAGCGCGACGGCCCGGCGCCGAGCCGAGCCGGCTGGCGCAGCGCGTGGCGCGCAGCGGCCAGCACGCGCTCGAGCGATCCGCCGTGGAGTCGCAGCAGCCCGCGCGCAGCGAAGCAGGCGAGCCCCGGTCGCTCGGGCTCGACCGCGGCGCCGATCGACTCCAGCCGCACGAGCAGTCGCTCCCAGCGATCGGCGACGCCGGCCGGGTCGGGCGGCACGAGCGTCAGCGACGGGCAGCGCGCGAGCGCCTCGCCGAGCGGCGTCCCGGCCCGCACGCCGAACGCCTCCGCGGCGGGCGATGACTCCCCAACGCGGGCCTCCCCGCCGGGCTCGGGCGCGAGCGCCGCAGGCGTGCGCAGCAGCTCCTCACGGTCGCCGGCGGCGACGGTGAGCTCGAAGCGGGGAAGGAGGACGCAGACGATCACAATACGAACGCATGTTCGCTTCGCGACGTGTCCGGCGCCACCGTCCACGGGTGGAAGACCACCGCCCGCAAGTGGAGTGACCGTGAACCCGGTCGCGGCCGGCCGCGAAGGTCATCCTCCGCCTGTCTCGGGCTCCTGCGCCGCCCACAGCCGCCATCTCCCCGGGACGCCCTTCAACGCGTGCTCGCCACGATCGGCGAAGTCGATGCCGGAGCCGACGACGAGGTCCTTGACGGTGTTCGAGACGAGCACCTCGCGCGGGGCCGCCAGCGAGCCGACGCGCGCGCCGATGTGGACGGCGAGCCCGCCGACGTCGTCCCCGATCGCTTCGCACTCGCCCGTGTGGAGGCCCGATCGCAGCTCGACGCCCAACTCGCGCACCGCGTCGCGCAGCTCGATCGCGCAGCGGATCGCGCGCGCCGGCCCGTCGAAGGTGGCAAGGAAGCCATCGCCAAGCGATTTCACCGCCCGCCCGCGGTAGCGCGCGAGATGCGCGCGGCTGAGCTCGTCGTGGCGCGCGAGCAGCTCCCGCCATGCGCGATCGCCGAGGCGCGCGGCGGTCTCGGTCGAGCCGACGATGTCGGTGAACATGACGGTCGCAAGCACGCGGTCCGGCTCAGGTGGAGTGTGCGTGCCGGTGAGGAAGTGCTCGACCTCCGCAAGCACCCGCTCGCTGTCGCCGACGACGAGGAGGTTGTCGCGGCCCTCCAGCTCGATGTAGCGCGCGCCGGGGATGTGCTCGGCCAGGTAACGGGAATGTCGCACGTCGATCACCTGGTCCTCACGACGGTGGAGGACGAGCGTCGGCGTCGTGATCGAGGGCAGCACGCTGCGCACGTCCGTCTCCCCCCCGATGTCGAACAGCAGCCGCAGCGCGCCTGGGCTCGCGGACAGGCGCTCGAGACGCGCGAACCAGCGCTGCAGCGACACGTCGCCGGCGGCGCTCGGCGCGATCAGGTCGAAGCGCGCCCCCTCCCCCCAGTGGGCGAAGATCTCGGCGATCCGCTGCTCGCGCTCGGCGCGCGTGCCCGGCCATTCGTAGCCGGGCGCGCCGGTCACGCGCGCCATCCCCGCATACAGGACCAGCGCTCGCGTGCGCTCGGGATGCGTCGCCGCGTAGAGCATCGCCATCGCGGCACCGTCCGACTGCGCGAACAGCGCGGCACGCTCGGAGCCGACCGCGTCGAGCACTGCTGTGACGTCCTCCATCTGGTCCTCGAGCGTCGTCGTGGACGAGATCGGATCCGACAGGCCGGTGCCGCGACGGTCAAGCAGGATCAGCCGCGAGAAGCGTGCGAGCCGCTCGAAGAAGGCGGCGATCCGCGGCTCCGCCCACAGGTGCTCGACCTGCTGCAGCTGCGGCGGGACGTAGACGAGGTCGACCGGGCCGTTGCCGACGACCTGATACGCGATGTGGACGTCGCCCGCGCGGGCGTAGCGTGTCTCCGGAAGCACCAGGCCGAACCTCCGGATGGAGCGTAGCTGGCCGGCGTCAACGAGACGACACGATCCGCCCCCTCCTCCCGCGGGAGGGAGCGGATCGAGATCAGGCTGCGTTCGGAGCCGCTACGGGACGTATCCGATCGCGACGTCACTCCTGATTTCGCCCGAGTTGTTGCCCGCGGCCGACGGCAGCCCGAGCCTCAGGTTGACGAGCGAGTTGATGAGACCGAGGCCGAAGCCGCATTCGGTCGCCCCGGGCACCGCGAACGAGTTTTCGACGTTCACGTTGCCGATCGCTTGCAGGCCTCCGCCGGGGAGTTCGCTTATCGTGCCTACTCTGCCGCTGATCGGTGTGTTCGGCGCCGGCGGGCTCGTCGTTTCGGTGATCAGGTTGAGCATGACCGGCCTGCTGTTCGTGCCGATGTGGCAATCCATTCCGAGCAGCAGGTTCACGAGACGCATCTTGATCGGAATCCTGATGCTGAAGTCTGTGAGGCTCAGTCTGATGTCGGACGGCGAGCCTGCCAGCTCGGTGATTGCTAGCACGCTGTTGCCGGGAAGCCATTCTATGCCGAGGAGGCCACCCGGGACCCTCTCCGGCTTGCCTATGAAGCCGGTCGAGCCGGTCGGCGCCCTGAACGTCGGAGTCGTCGTGCCGTTCGGGACCAATATGCCGCGGATCTCGAGCGTTTCGTGGAGCGGAACGTTGAAGTTCTTTATGCGCAGGTTGCCGCTGCGCTGCTGGACGTTGACGCAGGCCCCGTCTTCGGCGTTTCCTCCAAAATCGGGGTTCCTCAGCGTGCATCCGCTGAAGTTCGGGAACACGGCCTGAGCGGCCCCCGCCCCGACCATCACTGCCATCGCGGCAACCACAGCGGCCACCACGATGCGATATCGACGTGATCTCATCATGTCTCTCTGCCTTTCTCGGCTCATGCGGCATGGATGAGGCGACGTGTCCAGCACCCGTCGCGACGCGAGTAAAACGCAGCCCCCTGCGCGCCGAGATCATGCGACGCACGAACGCCATCCCCCATCAGCGGCGCGGTAGAACCCACCCCCCGGGCGCGAACACCTTTTCGCGCTTACTTATGACACTAGAAACCTTAATGGCTCTGTGTCAAGTCGCTGCCTGCACCACATCGACGGGGGCTTTGATTGACTATCTTCTAGTTTTACTTGGCGAATACGCGCCGACTTCCGACATACCGCGGATCCAGGCCTCCGCCCGCGAGCACCCCTCAACGCTAGGGTGCGCGGCATGGGAGACGCTTACGTCCTCGACGCGGTGCGCACCCCGTTCGGCCGCTACGGCGGGGCCCTCGCCGGCGTACGCCCCGACGACCTCGCCGCGCACGTCGCGAAGACGCTCGTCGAGCGCTCGCCGCAGCTCGACCCGGCGACGATCGACGACGTGATCTTCGGCAACGCGAACGGCGCCGGCGAGGAGAACCGCAACGTCGCACGCATGGCCGTGCTGCTGGCGGGCCTGCCGACCTCGATCCCGGGCGTGACCGTGAACCGGCTGTGCGCGTCGTCGCTGGAGGCGGCGATCGCAGGCAGTCGCGCAGTCGAGTGCGGCGACGCCTCGCTCGTGCTGACCGGAGGCGTCGAGTCAATGACCCGCGCGCCATGGGTGCTGCCGAAGCCTGAGAAGGCCTTTCCGCGCGGCGACGAGACGCTCGCCTCGACGACGCTCGGCTGGCGGCTCGTTAACCCGCGCATGCCGGAACGCTGGACGATCTCGCTCGGCGAGTCGACCGAGGGCCTGGCCGACAGATACGGGATCTCACGCGACGCGCAGGACGCGTTCGCGGTGCGCAGCCATCGGCGCGCCGCGGCCGCCTGGGACGAAGGCTTCTACGACGACTGGGTCGTGCGCGTGCCCGACGTCGAGCTGGCGCGCGACGAGATCATGCGGCCGGACAGCTCGGCCGAGGCGCTCGCGAAGCTCAAGCCCGCCTTCCGCCGCGAGGGTGGGACGGTGACGGCCGGGAACGCGTCGGCGTTGAACGACGGCGCGGCGGCGGTGCTGATTGGCGACGCGCGCGCGGCCTCCGCGATCGGCCGCGAGCCGCTCGCGCGGATCGCCGGGCGCGGCGCCTCGGGCGTAGACCCCGACGTGTTCGGCATCGGCCCGGTCGAGGCGGTCAATCGCGCGCTTGCGCAGGCCGGGATCGGCTGGAACGAGGTGAGCGTGCTCGAGCTGAACGAGGCGTTCGCGGCGCAGTCGCTCGCTTGTCTCGCGGAGTGGAGCGAGCTGGACCCCGAGCGCGTGAACGTCAACGGCGGCGCGATCGCGCTCGGCCACCCGCTCGGCGCAAGCGGTGCGCGCGTGCTTGCGACGTGCGCCTACGAGCTGCGCCGCCGCGGCGGCGGCTGGGGAGTAGCGACGCTGTGCATCGGCGTGGGTCAAGGGCTTGCCGTGGTGCTGGAGGCGTGAGCGCACGCTTGCCGGATGGTGCGCGCCGGCGCCGCTCTACCGAATAGAAAAGCCCCGCCGGAGCGGGGCTTTTCCTTAGCTGACGTCCAGCTCTGACACTACGACCCGAACGACGAGCGAACGGCAGCCATGATGTCGTCAGCCTGCTCATCCGAGAGCATCGTCGGTCGTGCGACCAACACGCCTGCGAGACGCTTCCCGGCCACCCACGCGACGCCGTCGCTCTGGATGGACCCCTGCGGAAAGTCGCTCCACAGGACGACGATCGGCTGCACCCAGACGTTTGGCATGCCGGACTCTCTCACGCGCTCGGCCAGGTGTGCTGCGAGCGCTCGTGCTCGCGGGCCGATCTGGCGAGCCTCGTAGCCGTCGTCGGGATCCTCGCGCCAGCGCACCGAGAGCGCTCCGCGCTCGACCGTGACGATCCCGCCGAGCTTCTTCGTCTCCAGCAGGAACACGCCTGCCGGACCGACGAGGATGTGATCGATGTTGCCGCGCTCCGTGTGGACGTCGTTGACGAGCGTCCACCCGCGTCGCGTGAGCGACCTCAGCGCCTTCGCGGTTTGCCTCTCCCCGTCGGCACCGAGGCGCCAACGCTCGATGTGCCACGGCGGGGAGTCGATCAGGATCAGCACCATCGCAGCGGCGGCACCAACGCCTAATCCAACGAAGAACCCCGGTCGCTCGGGCGCGAGCAGCAACGCCAAGCCCAGGCACGCCGCGATCACCGGGGTCACGACCAGCGGGAGCGCCCACCACACCCGCCGGCGCCACGCGCGTCGGCGCTCCCTGAAGCGGTGATCCGCGAAATAGCCTGCTTCGCGGCCGAGAACCTTCGTCGACATGCCGGCGGTATCGGCAAGGCGACGGCCTGCTGAACCCGCGTGGCTTTGTTGGCCTACTGAACCCCGCGCCTGGTGGAATCCATCACACATAGATTTTCGCAGCCAGGGCCCCTGCCGAGGGCGACCCTGACGAGTCTCCGGCGACTCAGGCAATAGAAAAGCCCCGCCGGAGCGGGGCTTTTCCTTAGCTGACCGGTAAGCCGGATTCTGTCGTGAGCAGTCATCCATCTGTGCGGCCGACCTGGACCTTGGCGGGCGACCTGCGAACGGTCCGGCTTGGCCTTGCATCGGGTGGGGTTTGCCTGGCCGCCGCGTCACCGCGACGCCGGTGCGCTCTTACCGCACCATTTCACCCTTACCGGCCCGCCCCGAGGGGCGGACGTAGGCGGTGTCATTTCTGTGGCACTGTCCCGCGGGTTTCCCCGGGTCGGCGTTACCGACCACCCTGCCCTGTGATGTCCGGACTTTCCTCGAAGGCGAGCCTCCGCGACTGCTTGGTCAGCGAGGAAGGAGGGTAGCTCGCTGACCGCGCCGTGCAAGCCGTGCACGCGAACCTGCGACGGCTCAGTCGAGCGTGGTCTCGCAGCCGCCGCAGCGACCGCCGACCGTGTCGGGCGCGGCATGCGGACGCAACGGGCCGCCACACAAGGGGCACGCCACGACGACTTGAGCGGCAAGGCCCTCCCAGGCGCCGACGATCGCGTCGTCGAGCGTCAGCCCACCACCCAGGTCGCCGTCGCGCTCGCGCGCGACATCGCCTGCGTCCGGGGCGCGCACCTCCGGCCCCGGGCCGAACAGCGACGGCGGTCGCTCTATGCGCTCCGCCATCAGCATCGTCATCACATGCTCCGCATGAGGCCGACCACTCTGCCGAGGATCCGCACCTCACGCGTGCGGATAGGCTCCATCGCGTCGTTCTCCGGCTGGAGCCGTATGTGGTCCGGCTCTCTGTAGAAGGTCTTGACCGTCGCCTCCTCGCCTACGAGCGCCACGACGATCTCGCCGTCGCGCGCCGTGTCCTGAGGGGACACCACCACGAGATCGCCTTCGAGGATCCCGGCGTCCTTCATCGACTCGCCGCGCACGCGCAGCAGGTACTCGCCCGTCTCCCCTCCGACGATGCCCGGCGTCTGCACATACTCCTCGACGTTTTCCTCCGCGAGGATCGGCTGCCCGGCGGCGACCTGGCCGAGGAGCGGCAGGCCCGGCGGCCGGACCATGCTGCGCATGCCGTCGACCGCGCGGTCGAGCAGCTCGATCGCGCGCGGCTTCGTCGGGTCTCGGCGCAGCAGCCCGACCTTCTCGAGGTTCGCGAGGTGAGCGTGGACGGTCGAGGACGAGGCAAGCCCGACCGCCTTCCCGATGTCGCGCACCGTCGGCGGATAGCCATGGCGCGCGGAATAGCGCTTGATGAACTCGAAGATCTCCTGCTGGCGCTTCGTGAGGTCGACCATCGGGCAACGCGCTCCTAGGGCGGATTCCAAGACGAACGTGTGTTCGACCAGTGTACAGTCCCGCCGGACAGACCGGCAAGGCACCCACCCCTCTATACTCCGCCCACGCTCGCGCTCGTGGCGGAATTGGTAGACGCGCAAGGTTGAGGGCCTTGTGGGGGGTTTCCCCCGTGGTGGTTCGAGTCCACTCGAGCGCATGAGGAGAAGCCCCGCGCCGCGGGGCTCCGTCGTTGAGGGCCGAGCCCATGTCAGGGGAGTCGAACGCCGCCGCGGCCTGAGCGCGACGACCGCGCGACAGGATCGGGGCGCCGCGCGTGGAAGTCCACACCTCCATGCTCGACCCCACCTCGACGGTCCCGACGGACCGTCCCAGTAGGCTCGGAAACGAGATGTCGGAGATCGAGGAGCTGCGTCAGGAGCTCGCGCGGCTGCGCGGCTGCCTCGTCGAGCGCGACCGCGAAGCCGAGCAGCGCGAGCTGCAGCTCCGCGCCTCCTACGAGGCGACCGTCCGCGCGCTCGCCGACGCCGTCGAGGCGCGCGACGCCTACACCGCCCGCCACGCCGAGCGGGTGGCCGCCTACGGCCTCGAGATCGCGCGGGCGTGCGGTATGGACACCGGCGACGGACCCGACCTCGAGTTCGGCTTCCTGCTGCACGACATCGGCAAGATCGCGATCTCCGACGCGATCCTCTACAAGCCCGGCCTGCTCACCGACGAGGAGCGCGACACGATGCGCCGGCACCCCCTGATCGGCGAGGAGATCGTGAGCGGGATCGATTTCCTCGCCGGTGCGCGACAGGTCGTGCGCTCGCACCACGAGCGCTGGGACGGCGCCGGCTACCCCGATCGCCTCGCCGCCGAGGAGATCCCGCTCGCCGCGCGCGTGTTCGCCGTCGCCGACACGTTCGACGCGCTCACGAGCGACCGCCCCTACCGCGCAGCCGCGTCCTTCCGCGAAGCCCGTCGCGTCATCGCCGAAGCCTCCGGCACGCAGTTCGACCCGGCCGTCGCCGATGCATTCGACGACATCGCCGACGAGCGCTTCGACGAGATCCGCGTCACGCTCGCGTAGGCGACGAAGAACCATGCGGCGTAGACGCGCCGGCTGCGGGATGCCGGCGCTCGCTGAGCAAGGAAGCAGCCGGTGTGGCGTACTTCGTACGCGAACCGGCGATGACGCCGCTCAGCGGGATGCCGGCGCCCGCAGGCGGCGCGGCTAGATCTTGAGGAGCACGATCGTGTTCAACCCGAACAGGACCGCGAACAGGACGGTCCAGCGGTTCAGGTTGCGCTCGACGAGCGATCCGCCGCCGAACGGTCCCGAGCCCGTGCCGACGCCGAACGCGCCCGACAGACCCGTGTCTCTCCCCGAGTGCATGAGGATGAGCAGGATCAGGACGACGGCGATAGCGACTTGCAACACGGCGAGGATCGTGTACATGCTGCGCCGATCTTAGCCGACGGCCGGGGGCGACGTGACGGCCTCGGCCTCGGCCTCGGTCGCGTCGGCATGCGCCGCATCGAAGCGCCCTCTCAGGGCGTCGATGCGCTTGAGCAGCGCGATCGCCTCGGCGCGCAGCTCCGCGTCGAGCAGATGGTGGTCCTCTCTGGAGAGCTTGCCGGTGCGTTGGTCGAGATCTGCGTCACGGATCTCCCGGTACTTCGCCTCCTTCGCGGCGTCGAGGTCAGCCAGCTCGGCGCGTGCCGCGGCGTCCGGATCGAGCCCGCGGGCACGCCCGCGCAGCGGCATGCCGACGAACGCGACGACCGCCAGCACGACCGCGAAGACGATCAGCAGCTCCACGCGCGCATCCTCACTGCGTCGTCCGCGCCAGCTCGCGCGCGACGCGCGCCGCGTAGCCGGCGGTTACGCGGCGCCGCGCCGTCGCCGGCGCCGGCCACAGGGCGAGCAGGCCGCCGAGGAACGTGATGATCGCGCCGATCCAGATCCACGTCGCGAGCGGAGAGACGATGAGGCGGAAGTCGGCCGGCCACGGCGAGGTCACCCAGCGCCGCGCCACCGCGGTGACGGCCGCGTCGCGCAGCGCGAACAGCTGCGCGACGGCTTGCTGCTGGCCGCCTCCGGGCTTGGTCATGATCCCCACCATCGCTCTGCGGAAGGTCTCGTTGCCGCGTTCGATGATCGGTGTCAGCGGCGCGAGGTCCGGGGCGATCACGGCCCAGACGTCGCGCCCGAGGCCGGCGCGCAGCCCGACCTCGCTCTCCCGCTCGCCGCCGAAGAAGCGCCCGACGATCCCCTGCGAGACGTCCTGCGAGGGGTAGAAGCCGCGCGTCGTGCGCAGCGTCGCGACCTGCTTGCCGTCCTTGGAGACGTCGAGCACGGCCCCGAGCGAGATCTTCTCCGCCTCGGCTCTCGCCGTCGCGCGCACGTAGCGGACGTCGAAGCCGTCGACGCGCGCCGTCTGCCCCGGCTTCAGCGTCACGTCCTTCGCGTGCTGGAACGAGGACGAGATCGCCACGCCGAGCAGCAGCACGGCGAAGCCCGCGTGCACGACGTAGCCGCCGTAGCGACGGCGGTTGCGCCGCATGACCCCCGCGAGCGCCACCGGCGCCGGCTCGCGCGCCGAGGCCTGGCGCGCGCGCATCCCGCGCCACAGCTCCTGCCCCACGCTCGTCAGCACGAACGCGACGACGCCGGCGAACGCGGCCGCCTTTGGCTCCTGCCACGCGCCCGGCACGAGCAGCAGCGCCAGCACGGTCAGCAGGGCGGCGGCGCCCGGCAGCACGAAGCCGCGCCGCACGCTCGCGAGCGTCAGGCGGCGCCACGGCACGAGCGGGCCGATGCCCGACAGCGCGACAAGCGCGAATGCGAGCGGCACCGTGTACTTGTCGAACCACGGCGGTCCGACGGAGGCGCGCGTGCCCGTGACGGCCTCGGAGATCAGCGGGAAGAAGGTGCCCCACCACACGACGAACGCGAGCGCGACGAGGATCAGGTTCTGCAGCAGGAAGACCGCCTCGCGAGAGAGCAGCGAGTCGAGCTGGTGCTCCGACCGCAGATCCGCCCGCCGCCACGTGACGAGGCCGACGGAGCCGAGCACCATCGTGCCGATCAGGATCAGGAACGGGATGCCGAGCGTCGAGGCGCCGAACGCGTGGATCGAGTCGAGGATCCCCGAGCGAACGAGGAACGTGCCGAGCAGCGAGAGCACGAACGTGCCGCAGACGAGCGACGCGTTCCACACCTTCAGCATGCCGCGGCGCTCCTGGACCATGATCGAGTGCAGGAAC
>JBJMLB010000076.1:0-40197 GCA_045805465.1 Conexibacter sp.
CGATGCCGCGCGAGGCGCCGGTCACGAGCGCGACCTTGCCGGCGAGCGGCTTCTCCCAGTCCTTCGGTGGCTTGGCCTTGGCGGCGCCGACGCGCGTGACCTGGGCGTCGACGAATGCCGAGTTGGACGAGAGGTAGAAGCGCAGCGTCGACTCGAGCGAGTCCTCGCCGCCCGGCGCGACGTAGACGAGGTTGGCCGTGGCGCCCTTGCCGCCGATCTCCTTGCCGATCGAGCGGACGAAGCCCTCGAGCGCGCGCTGGGCGATCGCCTGGCGCGGCGTCTCGGACATCTCGGGCGGCGTGCCGAGCACGACGACGCGGCCGCACGTCGCGACGCGGCGGATCGTCGGATGGAAGAACGCGTGCAGCTCCTCAAGCTGCGAGGACTCCACGATGCCGGTCGCGTCGAAGACCAAAGCGCCGTAGCGGTGGTCGACGGAGGCTTTCGGGGTCCACGGCGAGGCGTCGAGGCCGGCCTCCGCGGCAGCCGCGCGCAGGTCGGGACGGAGCGGCGTCGAGACGGAGGCGCCCACGTCCGCGAGCACCCGCGCGAGCGGCACGGCCAAGCGGCCGTCCGGCGCGCCACCCACCAGTACCTTCCCCTCGACGACCTTCGCCCCGGGCACCCACCGCTTCAAGGGCAGCGGCTTCGGCAGCCCCACCTGCTTTGCGATGGCACTGCCGACCGACGTGTTGACGAGCTGCGTGTAGCGGTCCATGTCTATGCCTCCAAGATCGCGACGACGCCCTGGCCGCCGGCCGCGCAGACGCTGATCAGGGCGCGACCGCCGCCGCGCTCGTGCAGCGCCTTCGCCGCGGCCGCGACGATGCGGCCGCCGGTCGCGGCGAACGGATGGCCGGCGGCGAGCGAGCTGCCGTTGACGTTGAGCTTGCTGCGGTCGATCGCGCCGAGCGGCCGCTTCAGGCCGAGCCGCTGCGTGCAGAAGACCGGGTCCTCCCACGCGGCGAGCGTGGAGAGCACCTGCGAGGCGAACGCCTCGTGAATCTCGTACAGGTCGAAGTCCTGCAGGCCGAGGCCGTTGCGCTCCAGCATGCGCGGGACTGCGTAGGCCGGCGCCGTCAACAGGCCCTCGCGGCCGTTGACGTAGTCGACCGCGGCCGTTTCGCCGTCGACGAAGCGTGCGAGCGGCGTAAGGCCGCGGGCCTTCGCCCACTCCTCGCTGGCGAGCAGTGCGACCGCGGCGCCGTCAGACAGCGGCGTCGAGTTGCCGGCCGTCATCGTCCCCTCCGGACCGCCGAAGACGGGCTTCAGCTTCGCGAGCTTCTCCATGCTCGATTCAGGACGGAGGTTCTGGTCGCGCTCCAGGCCGAGGTACGGCGTGACGAGGTCGTCCTGGAAGCCGCGCTCGTAGGCGGCCGCGAGGTTGTGATGCGAGCGCATCGCCAGCTCGTCCTGCGCCTCCCGCGTGATCCCCCACTCGGCGGCGGTGCGCGCCTGGTGCTCGCCCATCGAGAGGCCGGTGCGCGGCTCCTCGTTGCGCGGGATCGCAGGAGCCAGGTGCTGTGGCCGGAGGCGCAGCAGGAGCTTCGCGCGGTCGGCGTTCGACTTGAGGCGGTTGGCGTCGAGCAGGATCGCGCGCAGGTCCTCGTTCAGAGCGAGCGGCGCGTCGGAGGTCGTGTCGACGCCGCCCGCAACGCCCGCCTCGATCTGTCCGAGCGCGATCTTGTTGGCGACGAGGATCGCGGCCTCCAGGCCGGTCCCGCACGCCTGCTGGATGTCGTACGCGGGCGTCTCGGGCGCGAGCCGGCTGCCGAGCACGCACTCGCGCGTCAGGTTGAAGTCGCGGCTGTGCTTGAGCACGGCGCCGGCGACGACCTCGCCGAGCCGCTCGCCCTGCAGGTCGAAGCGCTCGACGAGCCCGTCGAGCGCGGCCGTTAGCATGTCCTGGTTCGCGGCCTTCGCGTAAGCGCTGTCCGAGCGCGCGAACGGGATGCGATTGCCGCCGAGCACGACGGCGCGGCGGGGAGAGGCGGGGGTCATCAGGCTCCTTCTGGGTCAGTTCGGGTGCGACCGCCCTGGGCACGCAGCCCGGGCTCGGCGGTGGCGATCAAGAGCTCAGCGGCCTCGGCCGCGGTCATCGCGCCGCCGGTGCGCAGCCACCAGCGCGCAAGCGCCTCAGCGCCGCCCAGCAGGGCGACGGAGATCGCCTCGATCTCGGGCGCGTGCTCGGCGCGGCGCTGCTCGGGCAGGCGCGCGATGTTCGTCTGCGCCACGAGCGCGAGCAGCCGCTCCCGGTGCTCGGCGACCGCTTGAGCGATCTCACCGCCGGCGGGCAGCGTCTCGTCGAACAGGACGCGCCAGGCGTCGCGGTCCTCGTCGACGAAGGCGAAGAAGGCGTGCAGGCCGCGGCGCAGCGCGTCGGCGGGAGAGGCGGCGTGGGAGACGGCCTCGCCGACGGTCGTGAACATCGCGTCGCCGGCGCGCTCCATGCATGCGAGATACAGGCGCTCCTTGTTGCCGAAGTAGGCGTACAGCAGCGGCTTCGTGACGCCGGCGTCGGCGGCGACGTCGTCCATCGTGACGGCCGCATAGCCGTGCGCGGCGAAGCGCGCGTGCGCGACGTCAAGCACCTGCTGCTCGCGCTCGGCACGCGGCAGGCGGGTGCGCTGCGGCGGGTTCGTCATCGGGGCACGTGACGCCATTCGATGACAAGGTTACCCATATATAAATTTATATGCGAGTCACATGAACGGAAGCGGTCAGTGGGCGGACCACGGAGGGCGGCTGCCGCCACCCTGATCGAGCGGGGATCTGCGCTATTTCTTTACCAAATGCAAGGTCTTTGCTGTAGAGCAATACCGGTATAGACTGCTTAAATGGCAAAGGTGATGATCAGCCTTCCCGAGAGCCTGTTGGAGCGCATCGACGCCCACGTACAGGCGCACAGAACGAGCCGCAGCGCCTATCTGCGGGACCTGGCCGAGCGTGATCTGGCAGCGAAGGACACTTCGCGCAGGGAGCGCATCCGCAGACTGCTCGAAAACCCAGAGTCGCACGAGGGCGACACCGTGGCCTTCATCAAGAAGATGCGGGCAGAGCGATGACGGTCCACCTGCTCGACGCGAGCGTGTGGATCGCCGCCCGCAAGGTGAACGAGCGTCACCACATCGCAGCGCGACGTCTGATCGAAAGCGGCGGCACACAGCTGGCGGCGACGGACCTCACCATCTACGAGGTCGCCAACGTCGCCGTCCGATCATGGGGCTCGGCGAGAAGCGCCCGTCGTCTCGCCGACCTCGTGCACACCGTATGCCCAGACCGCGTCGTGCGCATCGACGCGGGCACGATCGAGCACGCGATCGCGCTCGCGGACGAGCACGGGCTGTCGGTCTACGACGCCTCCTATGTCGCCGTCGCCGAGCGCAACGAGTGGACGCTTGTGAGCGGCGACCATGCCGATCTCGTGGACCCAGGCCTCGCGATCACCCCGGGTGAGGCACTCGCGGCGGACTGAGCGGCGCGCGTCGGCCGGCTACGCGCCCGGATCGTCCTCGTCCACCGGCTCGCGTCTGAGCCAGCTGGCGAGCTGGTCGCCCATCGAGCCGACGGCATCGCCCGCCTCGCGGAAGGCGCGGCGGAAGCGCTCGGCGTAGAAGCCGGCCGCCTCGCCGCCGTCGGCGCGCGGGTCGGTCGGCTCGTCGCGGCGGATGTAGGCGCCGCCGACGATGCGGTCGTAGTCGCCACCGCGGACCCAGCCCATCAGCTCGTGCATGCGGCGGACCGGCAGCGGGTGTGTGACGCCGAGGTCGTTCAGCAGGCGCGTCAGGCGCTCCAGCCCGCTGCCCTCGTCGGTGTACTCCAGCCCCTGCTTCATGAACGCGTCGAGGTCGAGTTGGTCGACCATCGCACCGCCCGCGAGCGACATGAACGTGCGGCAGACGGCGAGCGGGTCGCGCGTGACGAGCGCGGCGGCGCGGTCGCAGCTCAGCTCGGCGGCGCGGCTCCACTCCAGCAGTGCGGTGCGGATCGGGACGAGCGGCAGCGGCAGCCGGCCCGATCTCGCAAGCCCGGTGAGGATCGCGAGCGCGGTGCCGTAGAGCTGGTGGTCGGAGAGGATGTGCGACGCCTCGTGCGCGAACACCGCGCGCCGCTGCGGCGCGTCGAGCAGGCGCACGAGCTCCGAGTTGACGACGACGATCGGCCGCTTCGCCCCGATCGCCGCCGCGTTGGCGACCGGAAGCGCCGTCATGTAGAGCGGCGGCACGTCCGCCATGTCGAGCGTCGAGTAGGCGAAGACGTGCTCGCCCCACACGTCCGGCAGCTGCTGCTCGGACAGCCGCACCGAGGCGCCGAGCGCGCTCTGGCGCAGCGCCCGCTCGTAGCCCAGCTCGATCAGCTTGCGCACCACGCGGTCGAGCTGCGGGATCGCCGACAGCGCCGAGCTGGCCGCTTTGTCGGCGGGGTGCTGGTAGGCCCGCGGGGAGATGTCGGCGAGGCGGTAGCCCTCGGCGGGAAGCGGCGTGTCGGTGGGAGCCATGCGGATCAGCGTAGCGGCGGCTGCGCCGGCCGAGCTATCTCCGCACGACCGCGAACTTCAGCGTGACCCAGCGCGACGTGCCGCCGGCGCTGCTGGCCCGCAGTCTCGCGCGGTAGCTCCCCCGCTTCAGCGCCTTCCTGCTGATCCGGCCGCTGAAGGCGACTCTGTTCGCGCCCGCGTTCAGCCCGCCGCGCGAGAGGCGGCCGGCTCTGACCCAGCGGAAGCATCTGAGGTGTCTGCGCAGCCTGTGCGCCGGTCTCTTGCAGAAGCGGCCGACGAGGCGGCCGGGCGCCTGACGCTCGAGCGCGATCGCGACGTTCGCGCGCGTGTTGAGCGTGAAGCGGAAGGTCGTGCCGATGGGGGCTCTGCGTGCGCGTCCGCGCTTCGCCGCAGCCCCCTGCGCGCCGGCCACCTGCGCCGTCGCCCGTCTTCCCACGCGGAAGCGCTTGTGCGAGAGCGAAGCTCTCGTCAGCTCCGGTCTTCTCGCTCTGGCGATCGGTCTGACGATCGGCGGCAACGGCTTGGGGCAGACGCCCGAGACGACGTGCATGTACGTGGTGGTGTCGTCCCCCGCGGTGCCGGTGATCGCGTTGTGGCCGACCCCCGCGAACGCCATGCACTGACCGTCGTCGCTGATCGCCGGATACGTCGCGCGGTTCTGGAAGCCGTCCCCGGCGAGTCCGAACGCGGGCGGCCCGGACAGCGCCCCGGTCGTCATCGTGCGCGCGAAGACGCCCTCGCGGCTGAAGCCGCCGACGCCGACAAGCAGGTTCGTCGCGGCCGAGTCGAACGCCACGACGGAGCCGTCGCCGCTGACGCTCGGATGGTTGGCGCTGTCGTTCGCGACCGCCCCTCCGGGAGCGCGGCTCGCGAGCGCGTTCGCTCCGGTTGCGACGGTGCGCGCGACGACCTGGTCGAAGCCGCCCCACGGGCCTGCCTCCGGCGCGAGCGTCTCGTCGCTCGTCCGGAACGCGACAACGCCGCCGTCCGCGCTGATCGCGGGGTAGTTCGACGGTCTCGTCGCGTGCGCGCCGTCGAGGCCGCTGCGCCGCGACAGCAGCGCCGTCGTCCCCGCCACGGTGTCGCGCAGGTAGATGTCTGGGAATCTGTCCGGGTCGGCCGCGTCCAGGTTGCTCGCCTGCGAGCTGAAGGCGACGAGGCGGCCGTCTCTCGACAGCGACGGGAAGTCGGCGGGACCGTTGCCCGGCGTGCCGGCGGGACCGTTCGCGCGGTCGACGAGCTGCGTGGCGCCGTTCGCGAGCGTGCGCAGGTAGACGTGTGCGTCCGTGCCCGGCGTGCCCATGTTCGTCGCGTTCGTCACGAACGCGACACGCGTGCCGTCGGCGCTGATCGCCGGGAGGTACGCGTCGTCGTTCGGCAGCGCGCCGCCCGGTCCGTCCGCGCGCGAGACGAGCGTCGTCGTCCCCGCGGCGAAGTCGCGCACGTAGATCTGGCCGGTGCTGTCCGTGTGCGCCGGATCGAGATGGGCGTAGGAGACGAACGCGACGCGCGTGCCGTCCGCGCTGATCGAGGGGGAGACGGAGTATCTGTCGGCCGGCGCGCCGTTCGCCCCGGTCGCGCGCGAGACGAGCTCGACCGCGCCGGTCAGCACGTCGCGCCGGTAGACCTCACCCGGTCCGCCCGCTCTCCCACCTGGCAGGCGGGTCGTGAACGCGCGGAAGACGATGTAGCGACCATCCGCGCTGACCCAGCGCGAGCCCGAGGCGGGCGACTCGATCGCGATCCAGGTGCTGAGGAACGCCGCGGACCCCGGCGGGCGCGAGACGAGCGCGACCGCGCCGAGCGTCGAGGTCGCAGAGTCGTAGGTGCGTCCGAAGACGGCCGGGTAGTCGGGGTCACTGTCGGCCGTGGCGCCGGTCTCGTCCCAGGTGACGAAGCTGCCGTCCGCCGAGATCGTGCCCTGCACCGCGTAGAGGTTGTCGGCGGAGGCGAGCAGCGTTCTGCCGCTTCTGAGGTCGCGCAGGTAGGTGCCGTAGTAGTCCGCGCCGGCACCCAGGTTCGTCGCGTCGGAGGAGAAGACGATGCGGGTGGCGTCGTCGCTGATCGAGGCGGTGTGCGCGCGGCTGTCGGCGTTTGCGCCGGCAGCGCCATCGGCCCGGCTCACGAGGACCGAGTTGCCGACCGACAGCTGCCGGGCATAGACGCTCGCGGCGGTCGAGCTGTCGTCGGCCGGGGCGACGTCGGTCGCGGAGCTCGTGTAGGCGACGAACACTCTGTCGGTTCTCGTCGTCGCCGGGCCACCGGCAATCGCCGGCTCGGACGCCGAGCCGTTCGATCCGGTCGTCGAGGCGCCCTGTCTCGCGCTCACGAGGTACGTTCTCGGCGCCCCGACGTCGCGCACGAAGATCTGGTCGCCGGAGCCGGCCGTGTACGGCGCGGCGAGGTTCGTCGACGACGTCGCGAACGCGACCCAGGCGCCGTCGCGGCTGATCGAGGGACTGGTGGAGGCCGCGTCGCCGGCCGCCGTGCCGGCCGGGTTGATCGTCACCAGCGTCGTCGTGCCCGTTCTGAGGTTGCGCAGGTAGACGTCGTCGACCGTGTTCCCGTCGTGCGCGCCGTCGAGTCTGTCCTTCGTCGTGAACGCGACGTGCTCGCGGTCTCCCGAGAGGTCGAAGGCGTACGTGTCGGTCGCCGTCTGCACGGCCCCAGTCCCGAGGCTCGCGAGGATCGTCGTGCTCGTCGGAACGTCGCGCACGTACACGTCCCATCTTCCGCCGTCGGCGTCGGTGACGGACAGCGCGGCAGTCGTCCGGAAGGCGACGCGCGTCCCGTCGTCGCTGATGACCGGATCCACGCTGGAGGCGGGGAAGGCGGCCCCGCCGGCGCCCGTGGCACGGCTCACGAACAGCACCTCGCCCGTGAGGCGGTCCTTGCGATAGACGTTCGTGACGTCCGGGTTCGCCGCCGGGTCGAACGTGTCGGCGTCGGAGACGAACGCGACGTAGCGGCCGTCGGCGCTGACGCTCGCGCGCTCGGCGGAGTCGGGCCCGTAGCCGCTCATCCCACCGGCGATCGCACCGGCCGGCAAGTCGAGCCCGCCGGTGAGGAAGGTCGTGCCGGGGCCAGCCGCGGCGGCCGGAGCGGCAGCGCCGGCCAGCAGCGCGACGGTCACAAGCAGCGGGGCGAGAAGCGAGCGGAGGCGCATGCGACGTCCTTCGTTTCGGCGTGCGGGATGCGGAAGGGAACGGCGCAGCCATCGTACGGGCCGCGCCGGCCGCGGGCGAGCAGCGGTCTGGACGCGGGTGGACGCCGCGGCGCCGGGCGGTGCCCGTGCGGAGACGAACGGCAAGTCGCTCGAGCAGATCGAGGCGGAGTGGGCGGCGGCGCGCAGGTGTCAGCGAAGAAACACCTCCTGGCGCCACCCCATGGCACCTTCGCAACATTAAGACGCTTAACTTCGTTTCCGCCAAGGAACACAACGACATAGTCTTAAAACGGCAGGGGCGAGCGGCCGTGCATGCACATGCACGGCTCTGGTCGGAGCCTGCTAAATTGAAGCAGGCTCGGGCCGGTCCAGACTTGGCGCGCGGACACGCTCGACCCAGGCGGGAACAGCCACCTCCCAATGGCGTTCCCATACCCCGATGCCCGTCCTTGACGGCGATCTCTCCCCGTCGCCGTACACCGTATCAGAGTTGAGCCGGTCGGTGTAGCCCTGACCCAACTTCGGTGCGCCGCAAATGCCGAACCAGCTTGCGTTTTGCCGCAAAACTGATTAGAACAAATTGCATGACTCGTCTGGGAGGACGCGGCGCCTCCCGGACCCACGGTCGCGATGGAGGGGCTGCAGGCACAATGGTCGCGTTTCATCCAACGGGAAATACAGCGGCTCAGTTGAGGCGCGTTGAGTCGCGTCTGCGCGCAGTCGCGACCACGCCGGACGAGCGACTCGTCGAGATGGCGCTGCACGGCATCGATGCGGGCGGCAAGCGCCTGCGGCCTGCGCTCGTCGTCTGCGCCGCGATGGCGGTCGGCGGCCGCGAGGCCGTTAGCGAGCGCGTGATCGACGCGGCCGCCGCGGTCGAGCTGCTGCACCTGGCGTCGCTCTACCACGACGACGTGCTTGACTCGGCGCCCGTGCGACGAGGCCGCCCGAGCGCTAACGCGCTGTGGGGAAACCACGCCGCGGTGCTCGGCGGAGACCTGCTCCTGGCCCATGCCTACCGCGTCGCCGCCGAGCTCGGAACCGCCGAGCTGCGGCGGTTCGCGCACACGCTCGCCTCGCTCTGCTCCGGCCAGATCGCCGAGAGCGCCGCGCAGTTCGACGCCGCACGGGATCTCTCCCACTACGACGCCTCGATCCGCGGCAAGACCGCCGCGCTGCTCGCCACGTCGTGCTGGCTCGGCGCGTCGACCGCCGGGGCGCCGCCGCAGGTCGCGGACGCGCTCGCCTGCTTCGGGATGGAGCTCGGCGTCGCCTTCCAGATCATCGACGACGTGCTCGACCTCTACGGCCACGGACTCCAGATCGGCAAGCCCGCAGGCAGCGACCTGCGCGAGGGCGTCTTCACGCTGCCCGTGCTGTTGGCCCTCCAGAGCGATCCTGCACTCGTCGAGCTCCTCGTGGAGGGAATCGACGAGGACGGCGTCGCCGCGGTCGCCCGCCGCGTGCGGGGCGTCGGCGCCGACCGACGAGCGATTGCCTTCGCGCTCGACCACCTGCAGATGGCGTTCGCCCACCTCGGCGACCCGGCGTTCGCGCCCGACGGGGTGCGACTGCTGCTGGCGATCGGCGAGTTCGTGCTGGGACCGCTCGACGAGCTCGGCCTCGTCGCGGAGCCGCTCGCAGAGGTGGACGCGGTCGCATGACGGCGATGCGCGAAGAGCCGATCGGGCTGCTGCCGTTCCACTGCCCGTTTCCGGCGGCGATCCATCCGCAGGCGAGCGCGATCGAGCGCCGCTGCGTGGAGTGGATCGACCGCTTCGAGCTCTATGGGGACGCGGCGCAGCGAGAGCGGCTGATCGGGACGCGCGCCGCCGAGATCTACGCGCGCGCGCTGCCGAGCGCCGATCCCGAGCGCGTCGCTGACGTCGCGAGATGGCTGTATTGGGGCTTCGCGACCGACGACCTCTACTACGACAACGGCCCGACCAGCCGGCGAGCCGCCGACTTCCTCGCGCTCAGCGCCCCTCTCGTGCGGCTGTGCGAGGAGCCGCGCGCCGCGTTCGCCGTCGAACTGCCCTACAACGAGGCGCTGCGCGACCTGACCGCCGCGATCCTGAGACACGCGACCGCGGTGCAGCGGATCGAGTGGGCCCACACGGCCCGGGCGTGGTTCTTCGGGATGGCGTGGGACGTGGCGAACGCCGAGCGCGGCGTGCCGCCGTCGCTCAACGACTACCTCGCGATGCGCATGCACACCGGGGGGCTGGCGAGCTGGGCGACGACGTTGAACATCGCGAACGGGATCGAGCTGACACCGGAGCAGGCCGCGTCTGGCCCGGTGCGTGCGATCCTCGAGGCCTGGTCGACGTTCTGCCTGCTGCTGAACGACCTGATGTCGTTCGCCAAGGAGACGCGCAACTGCGACAGCAGCAGCAACGTCGTGTCGGTGATCGCGCACGAGCACGGGTGCGCGCCCGTCGATGCCGTCCCCCGGGCGCACGCGCTCAGCGACCGCATCGCGATGCTCTTCCGCGCGTTGCACGCGCAGCTGCTGGCCGAGGCCGACACGCGCGACGACCAGGCGATGCGCACGTTCCTCGCAAGCCTCGGCCACACCTGGCGGGGGATCCTCGACTGGGGCTTTCGCGCGCCGCGCTATGCGACGGGCGGCGACCCTGCCGGGCTGCCCCTGCAGACGTTCCCCGGGTGGGCTGAGGAGCCGACCCACGGGAGCCTTGCGCCGCTGCCCTATCCCTCGATCGCCTGGTGGTGGGAGGAGCTCACATGATCCGCGTCCAAGACCTCAGCCGGCGGCTGCCCCGGCGTCGGCCGCCGGAGTCGCCGCCGCTCACGGAGCTGCAGCCGCGGCTCCCGTATCCGGACGGCTGGTTCGCAGTCGCGTTCTCGGACGAGCTGCCGCCGGGGCGAATGCTGCGTCGGCGCTTCATGGGCGAGGACGTGGTCGTCTACCGAACGCGCAGCGGGGTCTTGCGCGCCATCGAGCCGTACTGTCCCCACCTCGGCGCGCACATCGGCCATGGCGGCTGGGTCGAGGGCGAGGAGATCGTCTGTCCGTTCCACCACTATGCGTTCGAAACCGGCGGCGCGTGCGTGAGAACCGGCTACGGCACGAGACCGCCCGCCGCATGGCTCGTGCAGCGCGAGGTGCGCGAGATCAACGGCGCGATCCTCATCTGGCACCACGCGAGCGGCGCACCGCCGGCGTGGGAGGTCCCCGCTCAGTCGATGGAGGGGTTCCCGTCGCCGTTCCGGCACCTGGCGACGATCGTCGACCACCCTCAGGACATCGTCGAGAACGCGATCGACACCGGACACATCGGTCCCGTCCACAACTACCTCAACGCACGGGTGCGGAGACCGTTCGAGGCGCACGGGCCGTCGTTCACGATCGCCGCGTCGGGTGACCGCGTCTTCCCGCTGGTGGGTCCGGCGGAGATCGCCTTCGACATCGTCGTGCACGGTCTCGGCCACATCTGGGTGGAGGCGACGATCCCGCGACTGCGCGCGGCTGCGCGCTGGCTGGCGATGGCGACGCCGATCGATCCCTGTCACGTCGAGTTCCGCTTCGGCGTCGCGCTGCGAGTGGGGAAGGACCCAGGCGGCTCGCGCGCGCGGCTGCTGCTGTCGTGGCTGTTCACACACGGCCTCGGGCCCGCCTTCCGGAGCGACCTGAGACAGGACTTCCCGATCTGGGAGCACAAGGTCTACGTCGAGCGTCCACGACTCGCGAAGGGCGACGGGCCGATCCCTGCCTACCGTCGCTGGGCGGCGCAGTTCTACTCGCAGTCGGCAGGCGCGAACGGGCGCGCCCCGGTCGCCGTCAACGCCGAGCGGTGACGAAGCGGTGCTCGACGCCGTCGAGCACCGTCTGCAGCCCGATCTCGAAGCCTGCGTCGTCGAGACGGGTCGACTCGATGCGCGAGAGCGCCGCCGCATCGGGCAGCACGGCGCGATCGTCCTCGCTGAGAGCGTCGACGAGATCTCTTGCGGTCCCAGTCGTCGCGATCCGCATGGCGTTCCCAAGCACGTAATCGTTGACGATGCCGAGCAGGCGCCACACGTCCTCCGGGGGCAGCTTCAGCCCCTCGACGGCGCGCGTCAGCTGCTTGGCCTGGCGCGTGGCGTTCGGTCCATGGCGCGGACGACGCGTGAACAGCGGCAGCAGCCATGGGTGCGACGCGAACATGCGGAACTGCCGGCGCGCGATCATCGTGAGCGCCTCGCGCCAGTCGTCGGGCAGCGGCTGCTCCACGATCACGGTGCCGACGAGCTCGTTCGCCATCAGCGCCAGCAGCTCGTCCTTGCTGACGATGTGCGTGTAGAGGCTCATCGGCCGCACGTCGAGGATCGCGGCGACGCGTCGGATCGAGACCGCGTCGAGTCCGTCGACGTCGGCGATGGCGATCGCGGTGTCGACGATCGCCTGCGTGTTCAGGCCGCCGCGGACGCGGACGCCATCGGACTCCGGCGTCGGCTCGAGGACGCGATCCCATGTGGGGCCGGTGGCGCGATTCGGCATAGCCGCAGGATAACTCGCCGCCGGTGGTCGCAAGCGAGGTTCGTTGTTCGCATGCGCACGTGCCACGTTCGCGTAAAGACAGTCTTTCGGTATTTCTACAGGTGCCGCGGGGCCAGCCACGGCGATGCAACTACGCCGGATCGGGGCCCCCCACGCCTCTCGGCGCATGCCACGCGCCACCGTCGGAGATCAGGCGGTCGGCCTCGGCCGGGCCCCACGTGCCCGGCTCGTACGGATGGACGGGGCAGACGTCGCCGAGGACCGGCTCGACGACCTCCCACGCGGCCTCGACGCCGTCCTCGCGCGCGAACAGCGTCGGGTCGCCGCGCATCGCGTCGCCGAGCAGCCGCTCGTAGGGCGGCATCTCGTCGGGGTGGTGATGGCGGGCGAGCAGCTCGACCTCCTCGCCCCGCATCTCCTCGCCCGGCAGCTTCGCGCGCGCCCGCAGCGCGAGCTGCACCGCCGGGCCCAGCAGGAAGCGGAAGGAGTTGGGCGCGCTGTCGTCGGGCGTGTCGAAGACCGTCTGCGGCGGGTGGTGCAGCTCGACGAGCACCTCCGTCGCAGTCGTCGGCAGCTGCTTGCCGGCGCGGATCAGGAACGGCACGTCGGCCCAGCGCCAGCTGTCGACGTGCAGCTTCACCGCCGCGAACGTCTCGACCGTCGAGTCGGGCGCGACGCCCGGCTCGTCGCGGTAGCCGCGGAACTGGCCACGCACGACGTCGGCCGGCCGCAGCGGCGCGATCGACTTCATCAGCCGCGCCTTCTCGTCGCGCAGCGCCTCGTGCGTGCGCTCGACGGGCGCGTCCATCGTCAGCAGCGCGAGCACCTGCAGCATGTGGTTCTGGATCACGTCGCGGATCGCGCCGGCCTCGTCGTAGAACTTGCCGCGCCCCGCGACGCCGAACGCCTCGGCCATCGTGATCTGCACGCGCTTGACGTGCTGGCGATTCCAGATCGGCTCGAGGAACGAGTTCGCAAAGCGAAAGTAGGTGAGGTTCTCGACCGCCTCCTTGCCGAGGTAGTGGTCGATGCGGAAGGTCGACGTCTCGGGGAAGACCGACGACAGCGTCGCGTTGAGTCTGCGCGCCGACTCCAGGTCGCGCCCGAAGGGCTTCTCGACGACCACGCGCGCGCCGTCGGCGCTGCCGGATCTGCCCAGCTCGCGCACGACGTCG
Organism: Conexibacter sp.; assembly: GCA_045805465.1. Taxonomy (GTDB): domain Bacteria; phylum Actinomycetota; class Thermoleophilia; order Solirubrobacterales; family Solirubrobacteraceae; genus Conexibacter. The sequence goes on from JBJMLB010000076.1 coordinate 13,341, forward strand.
CCGAACAGACTCGGCGGGATCGCGAGGTAGTGGAGCGGGTGTCTCGCGTCGCCCAGCTCTCTGCGCAGCTGCCGGAAGGTCGCCGGGTCGCCGTAGTCGCCGTCGATGTAGCGCAGCTGCGCGACCAGCTGCGAGAACGCCGCCTCGTCGACTCCGCCGTGCTCCTCCAGCGATCTGCGCGCCCGCTCGCGCAGGTCGTCCGGGCCCCAGCCGGACTTCGCCACGCCGACGATCGGCACGTCGAGCTTGCCGTGCCTGATCAGCGACTGCAGCGCCGGGAAGATCTGCTTGTAGGCGAGGTCCCCCGTCGCGCCGAAGAAGACGAGCGCGTCGGACGGGACCGCATCCCCGCGCCCGCCGCCCGCGCCCGCGCCGCCCGCGGGGGCCATCAGCCCGCCTTCTCCGCGTGCCCGCCGAACTGCGCGCGCATCGCTGACATCACCTTGTTGGCGAACTGGTCGGCGCCTTGGGACTCGAAGCGCTCGAACAGCGCGCCGGTGAGGATCGGCGCGGGCACGCCCTCCTCGATCGCGGCGAGCGCGGTCCAGCGACCCTCGCCCGAGTCCGACACGCGCCCGGAGAACTCGTCGAGCTGCGGCGAGGCGACGAGCGCCTCCGCCGTGAGGTCGAGCAGCCACGAGGCGATCACGCTGCCTCGGCGCCAGACCTCGGAGACAGCCGTCAGGTCGAGCTCGTACTGGTAGGCCTCGGGGTCCGCCAGCGGCGCGGTCTCCGCATCCACGTCGCGCTGCACCGCGCCGGCGTTCGCGTGCTTGAGGATGTTCAGGCCCTCGGCGTAGGCGGCCATCATCCCGTACTCGATCCCGTTGTGGACCATCTTCACGAAGTGGCCGGCGCCGGGCGGGCCGCAGTGCAGCCAGCCCTCCTCGCCGGGCGCGAGATCGCCGTCGCGGCCGGGCGTGCGCTCCGCTGCCTCGACGCCGGGCGCGAGCGCCTTGAAGATCGGCGTGAGCCGCTCGACCGCCACCTCGTCGCCGCCGATCATCTGCGAGTAGCCGCGCTCCAGCCCCCACACGCCGCCGCTCGTGCCGCAGTCCACGTAATGGACCCCCTGGGCAGCGGTGCGCTTCGCCCGGCGCTGGTCGTCGCGGTAGTTCGAGTTGCCGCCATCGATCACGACGTCGTCGGCGTCGAGCAGCGGCAGCAGCGCGTCGAGCGTCTGGTCGACGACCGCCGCCGGCACCATCAGCCACACCGCGCGCGGCTTCGAGAGCTTCGAGACGAAGTCCTCCAACGAGGAGCCACCGGTCGCGCCCTCGCCCGCGAGCTGCGCGACCGCGTCCGCGCTCATGTCGAAGACGACCGCGTCGTGCCCGTGGCGCATCAGCCGCCGCACCATGTTGGCGCCCATCCGGCCGAGGCCGATCATCCCCAGTTGCATCGCCGCTCCTTCGTCGCGTTCTGCGCTTCAGTCTGCCCTGCGAGCCGGCGCTACGATGCCACGCACATTCGATCCGCCCTCGGGAGGGGCGGGAAAGGGGGAAGCGGATGTCCTTGCGCAAGCTCTGCTGCGCGCTGATCACATGCCTGGCGCTCGCCGCCGCGGCACTGCCGGCGACCGCCTTCGGGCGCGATCCGATCCTGTTCGTGCACGGCTGGTCGGGCAACGGCTCGAACTGGAGTTACTTCGCCACGCGCTTCACGCTCGACGGGTACGCGCCGTCGCAGCTCGACCTGTGGTCCTACGACTGGACGAAGTCGAACGTCTCGATCGCGCAGGACGTCGCGAACGAGGTCGCGGCGCTGAAGGCGCGCACGGGCGCGGCGAAGGTCGACATCGTGAGCCACTCGATGGGCGGCCTCAACACGCGCTGGTACGTGAAGTTTCTCGGCGGCACGGAAAGCGTCGACGACTGGGTCTCAATCGGCGGGCCGAACCACGGCACGAACCTCGCCTACATCTGCTCGCCGTTCACCACCTCGTGCAACGACATGCAGTACGCATCGCCGTTCCTGACCGCGTTGAACGAAGGCGACGAGACGCCGGGCGCGGTCAACTACGGCACGTTCTGGTCGCCCTGCGACGAGGTCATCAATCCTGACACCAGCACGATCCTGTCGGGTGCGACGAACACCCAGGTCGGCTGCCTCGGCCACCTCTCGTTGCTCGGCTCCGAGAGCGTCTACAGGCAGGTGCGCGACTTCGTCAGGTAGCGCGAGCGTCGCGCCCTGGTCCTCGGCACGACCAGGGCGCGGCTCGAGTGCGACATCATCCGCGGGGTGATCGACCTGCACTGCCATCTGCTGCCGGGGATCGACGACGGCCCCGCCGACCTCGGCGGCTCGCTCGCGATGGCGCGAGAGCACGTGAAGGCCGGCGTCGACGTCGTCGCCGCCACACCGCACGTCGCGTGGGACATGCCGAACGAGGCCGCCACGATCGAGCTGCGGCTCGCCGACGTGCGCGCCGCACTCGCGGCGGCGAAGATCCCGCTCGAGGTCGTGTCGGGGGCGGAGATCGACGTGCACCAGGCGGTTGGCCTGACGGACGAGCAGCTGCGCGCGCTCGCGCTCGGCGGCGGCCCGTGGTTGCTGATCGAGGCACCGCTGACAAAGGGCGTCGGGTTGGCGCCGGTCGTCCACGCGCTGCTCGACCGCGGGCATCGCGTGCTGATCGCCCACCCCGAGCGCTCGCCGCTGCTGCAGAGCGACCCCGACGGGCTGCGCGCGCTCGTGCGCGCAGGCGCCGCCACGCAGATCACCGCCGGCTCGTTCGCGGGCAGCTTCGGCCGCACCGTGCGCGACTACGCGGAGGAGATGCTGGAGGCCGGGCTCGTGAGCAGCGTCGCCTCCGACGCGCACGACACGTTCCGCCGCCCGCCCGGCATCGCCGCGCCAATGCGCGCCGCGGACCTCGGCGAGCTGACCGAGCTGCTCGCGCACGAGGCCCCGGCGGCGATCCTCGCCGGCGACCCGCTGCCGCCCGTGCCGCGCTGGAGACGGCGGCGCAGCGGGTTGCGGGGACTGCTCGGGCGCTAAGGGAGGTCGTTCACGACGTCCGCGAGCGGCTTGCGGATGCCGGTGTAGAACGGCAGCTCCTCGCGCGTGTGGCGCCGTGCCTCCGCGCCGCGCAGGTGGCGCATCAGGTCGACGATGCGCGTCAGCTCGTCGGACTCGAACGCGAGCAGCCACTCGTAGTCGCCGAGCGCGAACGCGCTGACCGTATTCGCCCGCACGTCGGCGTAGTCGCGCGCCATCATGCCGTGGTCACGCAACATCGTCGAGCGCTCCTCGGGCGGCAGCAGGTACCACTCGTACGAGCGCACGAACGGGTAGACGCAGACGTACTTGCGCGGCTCCTCGCCTTGCAGGAACGCCGGGATGTGCGACTTGTTGAACTCGGCGTCGCGGTGCACGCCGACGTTCGTCCAGACGGCGTCGAGCAGGCGGCCGAGCGCCGTGCGGCGGAAGGCGACGAGCGCGTCCTGGAGCGCGTCCGCGCTCGGCCCGACGAGCCACAGCAGCAGGTCGGCGTCGGCGCGGAAGCCGGTGAGCGAGTACGCGCCGCGCAGCGTCACGCCGCCGCTCGTCAGGGCCGCCTCGGCTTCCGCTGCGTCGGCCTGGACCCCGGCGCCGGGCTGGCGCACGCGCAGCGCGGCGTAGAGCGTGTACGGATTCTCGAACTCGGTCATGGCCGGCACCCTAGCGCGCGGCCGGACCCCTCCACTGTGCGAGGCTGACGGCGACCACGGGGCTGCGGCGGAAAGGCGGGCGGCATGGACATCGACCTCTCAGGCAGAGTCATCGCGATCACCGGCGCGTCGTCGGGGATCGGCGAGGCGACGGCACTCGCGTGCGCCGAGGCCGGCGCGAGCGTCGCGCTGGCGGCGCGGCGCGGCGACCGCATCGAGGCGCTCGCGGCGAAGGTCGAGCGGGCCGGCGGCCGCGCGCTGGCGATCCCGACCGACGTCGGCGAGGAGGAGCAGGCGCGCGCGTTCGTCGAGCGCGCCCACGCCGAGCTGGGCCGTCTCGACGGCCTCGTCAACAACGCCGGCGTGATGCTGCTCGGCCCGATCGACGGGGCGCCGACGGAGGAGTGGCGTCGGATGGTCCACGTCAACCTGTTCGGCGTCCTCTACTGCACGCACGCGGCGCTGCCGCTGATGCGTGCGCAGGGGTCGGGCGACATCGTCAACATCAGCTCCGTCGCAGGGCGTGTCGCGCGCGCCGGCTCCGGCGTCTACAACCTGACGAAGTGGGGCGTGAACGCCTTCTCGGAGGCGCTGCGGCAGGAGTGCGTCGGCGCGGGGATCCGCGTGACGATCGTGGAGCCCGGCGCCGTCATGACGGAGCTGCCGAGCCACAACCGACCGCCGGTGCTGGAGCAGATGATGAAGCGCTTCGAGGGCGTCGTGCCGATGCAGGCGCAGGACATCGCGAACACGATCCTGTTCGCGCTCGGCCAGCCGCCGCACGTGAGCGTCAACGAGCTGCTCGTGCGCCCGTCGAACCAGCCGTGAGCCGCGGCGGCCGGGTCGCGTAGCCGCTTCCGACCGGCTCAGGCCGCGTAGCTCGCGAGCGTCAGCAGTCGCGCGACCGGCACCCCCCGCCCGGCGAGGATGCACGTGCGCCCGTCGCGCCGCCAGGTCACGACCGACGTCGCGCCGCGGTCGAGCACGCGCAGGCGCGCACCGCGCCGGGTGACGACCTGCCCGCCGCCGACCGGCAGCGAAGCGTCGGCGATCGCGTAGCCGATCCGCCGTCCGGCCGTGTCGGCGTAGAAGACGGTCTGCAGCTCGTGGCCGCGGACGGTGTCGCTGCGCGCGCCGACCGCATGCCAGCCCGCGCGGGTCCAGGTGGGGAACGCGATCGGCCCCGCCTGCGCGCGCAGCAGCTCGCCGCCCGGGCGCGCTGCGGGCGGCGGCGCCGTGGCTGCACGCAGCGCGATCGGCGCGACCGCGCGGACGCCCGGGACCGTGCTCCCACCACCGCCATCGCTCCCGATCGCCAACAGCACCGCCGCGACCGCAGCGGCGGCCGCGAGCGCACCGCCGAGCTGGAACCGCGCGCGGCGGCGACGTCGCGGATGCGCACGCTCCGCATCGGCGACGGCGTCTCCGACCGCCAGCCGCAGGCGGTCCGGCGCGACGACGTCGTCGAGCGCACGCAGCGCCTCGGGTGCCTCGACCGGATGGGTGTGCTCGTCTTGGGTCATGTCGTCGTCCATCATCTGAGACTCCGCGCGGGGGTGCTGCCTTCCCCGCGCGCCTCCGGCGCCAGCGCCTGCGCGACCCGCTCGCGCGCACGGAACAGCCGCGAGGCGATCGTCGCCTCGCGCGTGCCGACCAGCTCGGCCGCCTCCTTGTACGACAGGCCCGCGACGTCGACCGCGACGAGCGCGTGGCGGAAGTCCTCCGGCAGCGCCGCGATCGCGGCGAACAGCTCGCTCGCCTCGAGCGCCGCTGCCGGGCTGCCCATGCGGCTCGCCGCCGCCCCGCCGACACCGCCGGAGCCGCGCACCTCGGCGGACTCGAGCTGGTCGAGCGTCGCGACCTCGCGCGGGCGGCGCGATCTCGTGCGGCGCGTCAGCAGGAAGGTGTTGCGCAGCGCCCGCACGAGGTAGGCGAGCTCGTCCTGCCCGTGCAGTCTCCGCGGCTTTGCGAGCACGCGCGCCGCCGTCTCCTGGACCAGGTCCTCCGCCTCCTCGCGCGAGCCGCACAGCGCCCACGCCACACGGTAGAGGCGGTCGAGATGCGTCACGAGCGCCTGCGGGTCGAGGCGCGCCATGTGCCGACGTTACCGCGCGGGCCGGTTCGAGACAGCCGTCTCGTGGGGCATCATGCGCAGCATGAGCGCCGCGCACAAGACGGACGAGGCCGCCGGCGAGCGCGCCGGCAAGGAGAGAACGCGGCGGATCGCGATCGGGATCCTCGCCGCGGTCGCCCTGCTGTTCGCGGTCCTCAACTTCGACAGCGTGAAGGTCAACCTGCTGTTCGCCACCGTCACGATGCCGCTCGTGATCGTGATCGCCGCCTGCCTGCTGATCGGCGGCCTGATCGGCGCCTACGTGGGCCGCCGCAGTCGGCGCTCCCGCTGACGCCTACCATCAGCGGTGATGGCCTCGACCGCGATCGACCTGCTGAGACACCGCGTGCGCGAGCCGGCGGGCGCCCCCGAGGGAGCGCTGGTGCTGCTGCACGGCCGGGGGACCGACGAGCACGACCTGCTACCGCTCGCCGACGCGCTCGACCCTGAACGCCGGCTGGTCGCGATCACGCCACGCGGACCGCTGACGTTCCCCGGCCAGCCAGGCGCGCACTGGTATGTCGTGCGGCGCGTCGGCTTCCCCGACGAGGAGACCTTCTCGGCGAGCTACGCACGGCTGGCGGCGTGGCTCGACGCGCTGCCCGAGGCATTTGGCGTGCCGTGGGAGCGCACCGTGCTCGGCGGCTTCTCGCAGGGCACGGCGATGTCGTTCGCGCTGGGACTTGGGCCGGGCCGTCCCGCGCCCGCGGGGATCCTCGCGCTGAGCGGCTTCATCCCCGACGTCCCGGGCTACGAGCCGGTGCTGAGCGGGCGCGAGGCGGGACGGGCGGGGTTCCCCATTGCCCTCGGCCACGGCGCGGCTGACCCGGTGATCCCGGTCGCCTTCGCGCATGCCGCGCGCGAGCGGCTGCTCGCGGCCGGCGTCGACCTGCTCTACCGCGAGACACCGGGCATGCCCCACACGATCGACCCGGGCTTCGTGCCGCAGCTGCGCGAATGGCTGGCTGCGCGCACGCCGGCCGCGGGCGCGGCGGCGCCCTGACGCGGCGTCGCGGGCGCCCGTCCCTACGGCCCGACCGACGGCGAGGTCAGGCGCCCCGCGCGGAGGCGCGCGGCGAGGTCCTTCGACTCCTCGCGCAGCGTCGTGCCGTCCTCGAACTCGATCGCGGGCAGCGCGCGCTGCCCGGTCTTCGCCTCGAGCTCGGTGCGGCGGCCTCTCGGGAACGGCGGGTGCTTGACGACCTCGTACTCGACGCCGGCGTCGTCGAGCGCCTTCTGGACTCTCCAGCAGGGATGCGGTCCTCTGAACCACATGACGGAGCAGCGGTGCAGCTTGACGGCCATCTCGCCTCCTTCGGGTGGATCGGCGCGGCGGACCATACACGCCATCATTCCGTTGGTCATGGAGGAACCACTGGAGATCGCACGGGGCGTGGCGCTCCCGCTCGACGAGGTGCTGCTGCGCGCCAGCCGCTCATCGGGGCCGGGCGGCCAGCACGCGAACGTGACCGCCTCGCGCGTGGAGGCGGTCTTCGACGTGACCGCCTCGCGCGTGCTGAGCGATGCGCAGAAGGCGCGCGTGATCGAGCGCGTCGGTCCGCGCGTGACGGCCGTCGCACAGGACGCGCGCAGCCAGGCGCGCAACCGCGAGCTGGCGCTTGAGCGTCTGCGCGAGCGGCTCGCCGCCGCGCTCGCGACGCCGAAGCCGCGCCGGCCGACGCGGCCGACCAGAGCCTCCAGAAGACGCCGCGCGAGCGCGAAGCAGCGCCAAGCGACGCGCAAGGAAACGCGACGGCGGCCCACGGCCGACGACTAGGCTCCGCGCATGCGCAGCGCACGCTCGTTCGGCCGCTTCTTCGTCTTCGCCGGCGTCATGCACTTCGTGATCCCGCGCACCTACGAGGCGATCGTGCCCGACCAGCTGCCGGGCAGACGCGAGCTCGTCTACGCCAGCGGCGTCGCGGAGATCGCCGGCGGCCTGGCCGTCATGCACCCGCGCACACGCCGCCTCGGCAGCCTGTGGAGCATCGCCACGCTGCTCGCCGTCTTCCCCGCCAACGTGCACATGGCGCTCCACCCGGAGCGCTACAGAGTGCCCGGCGGACGCCGCTCGCTGTACCTGCGCCTGCCCGTCCAGCTGCTGTTCCTCGCCTGGGCGCGCGCGGCCGGCAGGTCTTGATCCGAACACTGATCTACACATAAGTGGCTCGGATCGATTAAGCTACTTCCCCTGTAAATTCGGTGGGGGGGAACCGTCATGCATCACTCGCGCACGACCGCGCTCGCGGCCGGCTTCGCCGTGCTCGCGCTGCTGCTCATGGCAGCCGCGGCGATCGCCGACAGCTACGTCGCGCTCGGCGACTCGTACTCATCCGGCGTCGGCACCAAGTCGTTCTACGAATCGACGTGCAAGCGCAGCGACTACGCCTACCCGAGACTTATCGCCAGGGACCGCGCCGGCACGAGCCTCACGTTCAGAGCCTGCTCGGGCGCGACGACGAGCAGCGTCACCAGCGAACAGCTCGGCTCGCTCAGCTCTACGACGAACATAGTCACGATCACCGTCGGCGGCAACGACGCCGGCTTCTCCAGCATCGTCAGGTCCTGCGCCCTACCCTGGCCGTGGTCGTGCGAAGGCGAACTGACGACCGCCGAAGGCTTCATCAGAAGCACGCTGCCGGGCCGCCTCACCACGCTCTACAACGCGATCAGGTCGAGGGCGCCGAGCGCCAGAGTCATCGTGCTCGGCTACCCGCGCCTGTTCATGGGCGTCGACTGCAACGCCGGCACGTTCTTCAGCACGACGGAGATGAGCCGCATGAACAGCATCGCCGACCTGCTCAAGACCGTCGCGCAGGAACGCGCGACGTCCGCCGGCGCGACGTTCAAGGACGCGATCGCGCCGTTCGTCGGCCACGCGATCTGCTCGTCGTCCGAGTGGCTCAACGGCCTCTCGGATCCGGTCGAAGAAAGCTTCCACCCGAACAGAAGCGGGCACAGCAGCGGCTACGAGCCGCTCGTGCGTGCGGTGATCGGCTGAGGCCCTCCCCCACCCCCCAGCGCGCGGCGCCCGCCCCGGCGCCGCGCGCTCAGCCTTCCGCGGCGAGCGCGGCGAGCTGCGCGACGAGCGTCGCGCCGCTGACGCCGTTGTTCACGCGCACGCGGTGCAGCGTGAAGCGGTCGGCCTCGGCGGGCTGCGCGAGACCCGGCTCGGTCGTCGTCGCGGCGAGGTAGCCGGCCCTGCGCACGGCCGCGATCGCCGCGTCGTCGTATCTGCCGGCCGGGTAGCAGAAGAAGTTGACGGGGACGCCGAAGCGGCGCCTGAGCTCCGTCCGCGAGTCCGCCACCTCGTGCTGAAGCGTGGACGCGTCGACGGTCGTCAGGTCCGGATGGTCGATCGTGTGCGAGTCGAGCTCCCAGCCGGCGGCGATCAGCTGTCTGACCTGCGGCGCGGTGAGGCCATAGTCGGAGCGGATGTTCTTCAGCTCCAGATTGAGCACGCCGGGCCAGCCGAGCGCGCGCAGCACCGGCAGGGCGTTGGCGAGATGCGAGTGGTAGCCGTCGTCGAAGCTGACGACGACCGGCTTGGTCGGCAGCGGACCGTCCGCGTGCCACGAGTCCCACGCCTCCTGGAGCGTGATCGCCGTGTAGCCGGCCGCCTTCAACGCCTGCATCTGGCCCTGGAACTCCGCGCGCGGGACGTACAAGTCGGGGTAGGGCGAGTCCGGCAGCGGGTCGCTGACGACGTGGTACATCAGGATCGGGACCGGCCGCGGCGGGCCGGGACGGCCCATGGCGCGCGGCGGACCGGAGACGGTGGCCGCGGTCGCGGTCGTCGTCGGCGGCGGCGCGAGGGCCCGAGCCTTCTCCCCATCACCGTGATCGTCGCCGCCGGACCCGAGCGCGGCGACGACGATCAGCAGGATCGCGAGCAGCGCCGCGACGAGGCCGCCCAGCGCGAGCGCGCGCCGGCGGCGATAGGGAGGCGTCGGGGGCTGCGCCATGGCCCGGCATGCTGGCACACGCATCCGACCGGAATCCCGGCTGCTTGCCCTGTCCCCGGCGCGGGAAGACACCCACCATGCGCCGCGCCGAGCGCCTGATCGACGAGCTGCGGGGGGCGATCGCCGACGAGCGCGTGCTCGACGCGATCCGCTCGGTGCCGCGCGACGCGTTCGTGCCGCGCAGGCTGCGCGGGCGTGCGTGGGACAACGTCGCGCTGCCGATCGGGCACGAGCAGACGATCTCCCAGCCGCTGGTCGTCGCCCGCATGACCGAGCTGCTGCGGCTGCGGCCGGAGGATCGCGTGCTCGACGTCGGCACCGGCTCCGGCTACCACGCGGCGGTGCTCGCGCAGCTCGCGGCGCACGTGTGGACGGTCGAGCGCCTCCGCGCACTGAGCGAGCAGGCGGCTTCCGCGCTGCACCGTTCCGGCGTCGAGCACGTGACGACGATCGTCGGCGACGGCTCGCGCGGCCTGCCGAGCGAGGCGCCGTTCGACGCGATCAACGTCGCCGCGGCGGCCTGGCCGGAGATCCCGCCCGCGCTCGAGCGCCAGCTCGCCCCCGGCGGACGCCTCGTCGCCCCCGTGGGGGCGAGCGGGCAGCAGCTGGTGCTCGTGGAGCGCGGCCTCGGCGAGGACGGAGAGCTGACCCGCACGACGCTCGACCCGGTGCGGTTCGTGCCGTTGATCGAGGGTGGGACGACCTAGGCTGGCCGGCTCGGAGCTGGACCGGCGTCGCTCCCGCGCCGCGGTCACACGGACGGCAGCCCGTGCTCCAGCGCCCCCTTCACGCTCGCGTCGAGCGCGTTGATGCGCGCGAGCGCCAGCGCCTCGGCCGAGCCGAAGCGCCGTCCGGGCGCCGCGTCCGGGCCGTGGTGGCACAGCACGCAGTGCAGCAGCGCCAGGCGCCGCGACTCCGGCAGCACGTCGAGCGATAGGCGCGCCATCCGCTCCTCCAGCATCCGCTGGCCGATCTGGACGTGGCCGAGCAGGCGGCCCTCCTCGCTGATGCCGAAGTCGGCGCCGTAGGTGAACTCGCGCGTCTTGCCGATGTCGTGCACGAGCGCCGCCGCGATCAGCAGGTCGGAGTCGAGCTTGACGTGCAGCAGGCACGTCTCCTGCGCCAGCGTCGCGACCGCCACCGTGTGCTCAAGCAGGCCGCCGAGATAGGCGTGGTGCCCGCCCCGCGTGCACGGCGCGCGGCGCCACGCGGCGCGCAGCTCCTCGTCGGCCAGCAGATCCGCCAGCAGCGCTCTCAACCCCGTGTCGTAGACCTCCCGCGCCAGATGCTCGAGGAAGCCGTCGAGCTCCTCCATGTCGCGGTAGGCGCTCGGCAGGAAGCTCGCCGGGTCGACCTGCGCGGTGTCGGCTCTGGCGATCGCCCGCACGTCGATCTGCAGCTCGTCGCGGAAGCGCTCGACGCGTCCGGCCACGCGCACGAGGTCCCCACGCTCGAACCGACCGGCGAGCAGGTCCGCGTCGCGGAACGCGCGCGCCTGCACCGATCCGGTCCGATCGCGCAGCTCCAGGGCGAGATACGGCGTGCCGGCTCTGCTCATCAGGCGGTCCTTGCGGACGCAGGCGAAGACGCCGTCGACGTCCTCGGCGGGACGGAGCGCACTGACCGTCGGGAGTGGATTCACACGACCATGATGTACGGTGAGGCGGATGCAGCCACTGGAGTGGGAACGCCGTCCCGACGGGCTTCGGGCCCCCGCGATTGTCTGCGCGTTCAAGGGCTGGAACGACGCCGGTGACGCCGCCTCGACGGCCGTCCAGTTCGTCGGCACCTCGCTCGGCGCCACGCGCTTCGCGTCGATCGACCCCGAGGACTTCTACGACTTCCAGTCGACGCGACCGCAGGTGCGCGTCGACGAGACCGGCGTGCGCGACATCACCTGGCCGGTCGTGGAGATCTTCGAGGCACGCGTGCCGCGCGCGCCGCGCGACCTCGTGCTGATCGTCGGCCACGAGCCGTCGATGCGCTGGCGCAGCTTCTGCCAGCTGGTGATCGACCTCGCCGAGGCACTTGGCGGCCAGCTCGTCGTCTCGCTCGGCGCGCTGCTGGCGGACGTCGCCCACACGCGGCCGATCGCCGTGACGGGGATCGCCTCCGACCGGTCGCTGGTCGACCGGCTCGACCTGCTGTCCTCGTCGTACGAGGGACCGACCGGGATCGTCGGCGTGCTGCAGGCGCAGTGCGGCAGGGCGAACCTGCCGGCGGCGAGCCTGTGGGCCGCCGTCCCGCACTACATCGCGAGCGCGCCGAACCCGAAGGCCGCGCTCGCGCTCGTGCGCAAGCTCGAAGGGCTCGTCGGCGTGACCGTCGACGCGACGGAGCTGGAGGAGGCGACCGTCGACTACGAGCGCCAGGTCAACCTCGCCGTCCAGAGCGACCCCGACGTGCAGGCGTTCGTCGAGCGCCTGGAGAGAGCCGCCGACGAGGAGGAGGAGCCGCTCGACCCCCGCGACCTCCCCTCCGGCGACCGCCTCGCGAGCGAGTTCCAGCGCTTCCTCAAGCAGCGCGGAGAGCAGTAGCGACCTCGGCGCTCAGCGTGCCCCTCGACAACCGCGACTCAGCACGCAAGGGCACAGCGGTCGAGCATCTTGTCGCCGCGACATGCATTCTCGCCTCGGGCTTCGAGCTCAACGTCTCGACGAGCCTCATCGACGACGAGGGTGTCGACCTCGTCTTCCACCGCCGCGAGCACTCGCGCACGCTCGCCGTGCAGGTCAAGTCTCGCTCGACCGACGGAAGCCAGCTCCGCAGAAGAGGCCGGTTTGTGGCCACGGTCCGGCGCAGCACGTTCCGGCCGCGAGCTGATCTGCACATGCTGTTCGTAGTCGTCGACACCGCCCAGGGCCTCTTCGACCCGGTGTGGCTGGTCCCGAGCGACGAGCTCGCGAGGAGAGCGAGAGTGGATAGCAGAGACCGCTACCGCTTCATCGCGTCGATCAAGCCCAGCACCAGAGATCAGTGGCGCCCGTACCGCCATTCGCGCGCAGAGCTGCCGAGCCGCATCCTCGAAATCCTCGCGTCGCTCTGACCGGCCGCGGGCGGCGAGAGGCCCGGGAGCGTTGGCGTGCTGTAGGCGCAGGACTCCCATGACTCGGACAGAGGCCTGCCCGCGACACCACGCTCCATGCGCGCGACTCAAGGCTTCTCTGCGAACAGCTCCTCGACGAAGAAGCGCGCCGCGGCGTCGAGCCGTTCGCCGTAGACCTCGTCTGCGACGCCGAGCACGGCCTCCGCATCGGTGAGCCCCAACTCGCGTGCAAGCAGGCGCACGTCGTCGTCGTCCTCGCCGACGCGGTGCGCCAGGACCTTCATCGCAAGCAGGATGCGCGTCGACGCGACGAGCACGCGCAGGCCGGGAACCTCCAACACGGTGGCGGCGTCAGCGTCCGGCCCGGCCACGAAGCCCTTCACGCCGTCGTTCAGCCAGCCGGGCGGCAGACCCAGTTCAGAGCCGACCTCGTCGGCCGCCGCGTAGATCGCCTGCTTCGGCTCGAAGACGGCATCGACGTCACGCGTGGCGCGACGGGCGTCGAACGCGATCGCGATCGCCGCGCCGCCGACGACGTAGACCTCTCCCTCGACCTCCCGGTCGCTCAGCCGCTTGCCGAGTGCGGTCAGGGCGTCGACGATCTCCTCGCGCTGCATCGGCTCACACCCGCGTCAGCGCGCCACGCGCGATGAAGATGCCGCGCCGGCGGAATGCGGCGGGCGACTCGCGCAGCGCCGTCGGGCGGAACCCGCGGGCGACTCCCGGGAACCACATGTGGTCGAGCATGCGCGTCTCGGACAGCGCCCATCTCGGCGTCGACAGGTGGCACGATCGCGCGAGGTGCTCGGCGAGCGCGCCGAGGTATGCATCGACATGCGGGTCGACGTTCGCGGGCTCCTCGGCCAGTGCCGCCGCACGCAGCTCGTCGCGACCACGCAAGGCGAACTCGTCAAGCAGCTCGCGCACCGCGAAGCGCAGTTGCTCACCCGCCTGAACACGCTCGGCGACGCTCGCCACCGTCTGCGTGAAGCGGTCATCCGGCGGCGGATGCTCGGCAAGCCAGTCGCGCAACGTCTCCATGCAATCGATTCTCCAGCACGGAGCGGCCAGAGCGCTACCGCTCCGCCGCCGGGCACACCAAGCGGTAGTCGCAGATTCCGCAGGCCGCGTACGAGGGCGTCGGCTCGAAGCCCTGGGAGAGGATGCCTTCGGCGACCTCGGTGGCGACCTCTTCGATCCAGTCGCGGCCGGCGGCTTCGGGCACGGGGACCTTGGCGTCGTCGAGCACGTAGTAGTAGGCGCCGCGCGCCTCGCCGAGCTGCCACGCCTCTTGCGCCGCGACGGCGTACAGCGACAGCTGCACGTCCTGCTCCAGCTGAGCCGGGGTCTTGGGGCGGCCGGTCTTGTAGTCGATCAGCTCCCAGCCGCCCTCCGGCAGGCGATCCACCCGATCCACGCGCCCGCGCAGCACGTGACGGCCGAGCTGGAACGAGAACGAGCGCTCGAAGAAGGTCGGCTGCGCCTCCTCCGCGTCGAAGCGCTCGCAGTAGCGCGTCAGCGCGTCGGCGGCCTTGCCGCGCAGCTGGATCTCCTGCTCGCTCCCGCCGAAGCCGCCGCGCCGCCAACCGGCGTCCAGCAACCCCAGCATCTCCTCGACCGTGCGCGGTCCGTCGTCGCCGTGGAAGCGCTCCAGCACTTGGTGGACGAGGATGCCGAAGCGCTGGTTGAGCGTGGGCTCCTGCGGGATGCGGAAGACGCGCGCGAACTTGTACTTCAGCGGGCAGGTCCGGTAGGTGTCGATGTCGGAGGCGCTCAGCACCAGCCCTTCGCCGCGACGCGGCAGGAACGGCTCCAGCGAGGGCTCCTCGCGCGCGGCGATCGCGGCCGCGCGGCGCGACGTGTCGCGGTCGGCGCCCAGCAGGTAGTCGTCCAGCGACGAGGACTGGAAGATCTCCCGCTGCTCCGGCGTGATCGCCTGCGCGATGCGCGCGTTGACCTCGTCGAGCGCCTCCGCGACCTGTTGGTCTCTCGCGCGCTCGATCAGCGCCGCCAGTTTCACGACCTCCAGGTAGCGCACCACGGCGTGCGAGATGTCGAGGTCGGTGTCGAAGCGCAGCTCGCCGATGCCGCGGCCGGTGCGCTTGATCGTCTCCAGCAGCTCGTCGCGCAGGATCCGGTAGGTCGAGTGCAGCGACTCGTCGGGGCCGAACAGCTCCTCCGCACGCTCCTCCCACTCCGCCCCGACCGCCACGCGCGCCTCCTCGGCGAACGGCGACGGCGGCTGTGCCGCGCCGCGGTCGCTCGCCTGCGGATGCACGAGCACGAGCCGCTGCCGCGCGCGCGTCATCGCGACATGCAGCAGCCGCCGCATCTCGGCGACGTGCGCGGCGTGGTCGTCCTGCGGCAGCGCCTCCTTCATCAGGACCGGCGCGATCGGCTCCAGCGTGCGCGTGTGCGCGCCCGGCATGCGCGCGGCGTGCAGCCCGAGCACGTAGACGTGGTCGAACTCCAGCCCCTGCGCCGCGTTCATCGCGAGCACCTGCACGCCGCGCACGACGCCGGGCGGCGGGTCGTCCTCCTCGCGCAGGCCGGCCTCGGCGGCGGCCGCGATCGAGCGCGCGAACTCGCGCGTGCTCGCCTGGGGGCGGCGCGCGACGTACGCGCTCGCGAGCTCGCCGAAGCGCGCGAGCCCCTGCAGCCGCTCGACCACCTCCGCCTGCGCGGTGAACAGCTGCTGCCGACGCAGCCCGAGCCGCTCGATCAGGCGGTGGACGAACAGATCGGGGCGGATCGTGTCGAGCGCGGAGGAGGCAGAGCGGTGCAGCGTCAGGAACGTGCGGATGCGGTCGCGCGTCTCCGGCGGGATCTGGGGCGACTCGAGCGCGGCCGCCAGCGCGGCGACCATGTCGAGCTTGCGCCGGCGCGCGATCTGCGTGCAGCGTGCGAGGTCGATCGCCTGCAGCTCGATTGGCGGGCGCGCGAGCGCGCGCACGACCGCGGGGGCGTCGGCCGGGTCGATCAGCAGCCGCAGCCAGGCGAGCAGGTCGCGCACCTCGGTGCGCTGGAAGAAGGCGGCGTCGCCGACGAGCCGGTGCCCGACCGCGCGCTCCTCGAGCGCCACCGAGACCGCCTGCCCCTCGCGCCCGATCGAGCGCACCAAGACCGCGATCCGCTCCGGCGCGACGCCTTCGCGCCCGATCAGCCGCTCGACGTCGGCGGCGACGCTCTGCGCCTGCGCGCGCTCGTTCGCGGCGCGCCAGAAGGCGACCTCGCCCACGCCGCCCGCGCCTTCCAGTCGCTTCTCGATCCGGTCCTCCAACGGCGCCACGACCGCGGAGGCCGCTTGCAGCACGCGCTCCGGGCAGCGGAAGCTCTGCTCCAGCTGCACGACCGTCGCGTCGGGGAGCTCGGCCTGGAAATCGCGCAGGTTCTTCGTCGCGGCGGCGCGGAAGCGGTGGATCGCCTGGTCGTCGTCGCCGGCGGCGGCGAGGTTCCCGTGCTCGGCGGCGAGCAGCCGCAGCAGCAGCCCGTGCGCGAAGTTCGGCTCCTGGACGTCGTCGACGAGCACGTGGCGGTAGCGCTCGGCGACCTGCGCGCGCACGTGCGGATGCTCGCGCAGCAGCGCAAGCGCGCGGATCACCAGATCGCCGCTGTCGAGCGCGCCGGCGTCCGCGAGCATGCGGTCGTGCGCGCGGTAGATCTGCGCGAACTCGCACTCGCGCGCGGACCGCGCGCGCGCCGCGTCGTCCGCGTCCTCGGCCGTGGCGAGCTGCTCCGCCCACGCGCCGTAGTCCTCCGCCGAGATCAGCTCGTCCTTCAGACGGTCGATCCGCCGCACGAAGCTGGCGATCAGCGCCGCCGGGTTGCCGCGGAAGTCATGCGAGCGGATCGTCAGCTCGTCGATCCGCTCCAGCAGCATCGCGAGCCGGTCGGCGCGGCCGACCGCGACGGCGAACGGGTCCACCCCGGCGGCCAGCGCGTGCTCGCGCAGCAGCCGCGCGCAGAGGTCGTGGACGGTCGTGACGGCGAGCGCCTCGTACGGACCGGCGATCCCCTCCTCCACCTGGCGGCGCAGCGCGTCGGCGGCTCGCTCGGAGCGGGCGAGCATCAGGATCGCCTCCGGCGCCTCGCCCTGCTCGACGAGCCACGCGAAGCGGGCGACGAGCGTGCGCGTCTTGCCGCTGCCGGCGCCGCCGACGATCAGCAGCGGGCCGCCGGCGTGCGCCGCCGCGGTGCGCTGCGCGGGGGAGAGCCCTTCGAGGGCGGCGGGCGCGGGCACCCTGCAAGGATATGCCGCGGATGAACCCGACCGACACGGCGATGGACGCGGACTGGCTCGGAGCGTGTCGTGGCGCCGTCGCCGGGCTGCGCGACGTGCTCGCCGCGCACCCGCGCACGCGCCAGCGCGCGGTCGAGACGGGGGACCGCGGCGAGGGCGGGGACCGCACGCTCGTGATCGACGAGGGCGCCGAGCACGCCGTCTTCGCACAGCTCGACGCGCTGCACGCGGCGGGCCACCGCTTCACCGCGGTCAGCGAGGAGCGCGGCGAGGTGGCCTACGGCGACAGCGGGATCCGCGTGGTGATCGACCCGATCGACGGCTCGCTCAACGCGAAGCGCCTGATGCCCCACTACGCGCTGTCGATCGCCGTCGCCGACGGCCCGACGATGGCCGACGTCGCGTTCGGCTACGTGTTCGACTTCGGCGCCGGCGAGGAGTGGACGGCGACGCGCGGTGAGGGCGCGCAGCTCGACGGCGTGCCGCTCGACCCGTCGCTGCCCGAGCGGCGCGCATCCGACGGGCGGCTGGAGCTGTTCGGGATCGAGCAAGCTGACCCGCGCCACATCGCGGTCGCTTCCGACGAGCTGCAGGCCGTCGCGCGGCGCCTGCGCGTGATCGGCGCGATCGCCGTGACGCTGTGCCAGGTCGCCGCTGCACGGCTCGACGGGATGGCCTCGCTGCTCAACTGCCGCGCGGTCGACGCCGCCGCCGCGCAGCTGATCGTGCGCGAGGCGGGCGGCCACGTCGCGTTTCCCCGCTGCGAGGAGCCGCTCTCCGCGCCGCTCGACGTCGCCGCGCGCTCACCCGTCGTCGCCGCGCGCTCAGCCCAGACGCTCACCGCGCTCGCGCGGGTGCCGATCGTCTGAGCGGACGCAGATCCGGGGCCTGGACATCCCCGGACCAACCAGCGCGTCATCGTGGCAACCTGTCCCCGCCCTGACGTCGCGCAACCGGCAGGTCATGTGAACAGCGCGGCTCACCCTCCCAGCGAGCGATCACGGCTGGTGGGATGTAGCTTCAGACGGGCAGCCCGGCTCCCGCTCGCACAGGTAGGCCAAGTCGTAGCTGGCCAGGTCGATGCGCTCGCGCACCTGACCTGCCGCGTCATAGGCGACCAGCTCGCGCACCGGCCGCCAGGCATCGACCATGAGGACGAAGCCGCCGTCGCCGTTGTCGCTGCGGAGTGGAGGGCCTTGGGCGTAGCGGAGCTCCACTCGCGCGATGTCGCGAGTGGTCACACCGAGGAGAGGGGCGTGCCCACGATCGTCAAGGAGGTCTCGTGGCCCAAAAGCGGCTGGACCATGCAGGACGACCACTGCTCTCTCGCCCAGGCGCCGGCGCCAGCTCTCGAGTGTGCCCGCGACTACGAGACCTGGCCCGATCCCGAACTGGAGCGCAGGGACCCCGTCGCTGTCGGCCCGCCGTACGAAAAGCCCGACTCCGTCGGTTTCAGCGATGACACGGGAATCGCCTGGGCGCTCCTTGAACCACGATGGCGCGTTGTCGCCGGCTTCGACGGCTCGTCCCGGCGGGTTCTCGTCGTCGCCCTGCACCCAGCCTGAGAGGGAGCCGACGACGCCGTCCAACGCTTCGCGAGTCGCTGGCACGGCGTATGCCGTTCCGCCCAGCATGGCCGCGACGCACGCAGCCACGACGAACACGCGAGCGAGCGAGCCGGCTCCGACCGGACGCCGAGAGAGTTCGGACGGGCGTGACCCGGCTTCGACCTCGGCGGCGACACGTGCGAACTGCGCGCCGATGTCCTCGAGCAGTTGAATACGCTCGCTCATGGAGTGACCTCCTGGGGTATCGGTGCCTCGATGGTGTCCGCAATGTGGCGCAGGGCCCGGGAGACGCGCGCGCGAGCCGTTTGCTCCGAGACGCCGAGGGCTGCCGCGACATCGCGGTAGGGGTGCTCGTCGACGATCCGGAGTCGGAGCGCGTCGCGTTGCGCCGACGGCAGGGTGGAGAACGCTTTCGCGACCGAGTCGCGCAGGTCGGCCAGGCCGGCGAGCTCGACGATGCGGTGATGATCGTCTTCCGTCACGGCAGGCACATCGATGCCGAGACGCTCGACGGCCTTGCGATGGACGATGCCCTTTCGAACATACCGTCCGAGTTGATGCCGGCCGATGCTGTAGAGCCAAGCAGCCGCCTCGCTGTCGGTGCGCCCTCGAAATTGTCGGCGGTGCTCAAATGCCTGGGCGAACGTCTCGGCCGTCAGGTCGCGCGCTACCTCTACGTCGAACGTGCGTCGTACGAAGAACGTGAGCATCTCCTGCGACGTAGCCGCATAGACGCGCGCGAACGCAGAAGGTGCGTGCCCGGCGTCCCGCAAGCTTCTTGAGAGTTCGGTGGTCATCTCTCTTTAAGTGCCGCGAGCTGAGAAATCGTGACCGAGGAAGGTCTTCCAAGGTCGTGCTGGCATCCCGCGGTGGGCGATGAACGGCTCGATGCCACGCTCCCAGAGCCGGCGGCGGCGCCTCTCGCGCGTCGCTCGTCTGTCCTGGTCGGACGTGTCCCCGCGACAACCGGGCGGGCAGGTTCGTCTCCAGCCCACTGGCCGCTGCCATAGTGAGAGGACGATGATCGACTGGTTCCTCGCCCAGCGCCTCGCCCGCTACGTCGCCGGCGAGCCGGACTCGCGCCCGCCGAGAACGGATCTCGTCGCGCTGACCGCCGACAGCGCCGAGCGCGTGATCGCCTACACGGGCCTCACCCCCGCGCGCGAGCTGCCCCCAGCCGAGGGGATCGGGCGAGCGGAGTGGATCGCCGCGAACGTCGGCGCGATGCGCACGCTCCTCGATCCCGCGCTCTCGAAGGTCGGCGAGGGGCTTGGCCCGGCCCGTCACGCGATGCGACTCGGCGCCGGCGTCGTGCTGACGGCCGAGGTCGGCGTCGTGCTCGGCTTTCTCGCACAGCGCGTGCTCGGGCAGTACGAGCTCGTGCTGCTCGACACGACGCCGGACGATCGCCCGCCGCGCCTGTTGTTCGTGCTGCCGAACCTCGCCGGCTCCGGCCGCGCCTTCGGCGCCGACGAGCGCGAGTTCCTCACCTGGGTCGCGCTGCACGAGGTCACGCACGCGGTCCAGTTCGCGGGCGTGCCGTGGTTGCAGTCGCACCTGGCGGGCATGGTGCGGGAGCTGCTCTCGCACGCCGAGCTGCGGATCGACACGAGACGCGCGCTGCGGATGCCCGGCAGCGCCGACCTCAAGAGAATGGCGGCGGCGGTGCGCAGCGGCGACTTCGTCTCGCTCGTCGCCAGCGAGCAGGAGCGCGAGACGCTCGAACGGATGCAGGCGACGATGGCGGTGCTGGAGGGCCATGCCGAGCATGTGATGGACGCCGTCGGCGCGCCGCTGCTTCCGTCGCTTCCGAGACTGCGAGCCGCGCTCGACGCGCGCCGCAGATCGCAGTCGGCCCCCGCGCGTCTGCTGCAGCGTCTGCTCGGGCTGGAGATGAAGCTCAAGCAGTACGAGCAGGGCAAGCGCTTCTGCGACGCGGTCGTCCGCGAAGCCGGCGTGCAGGCGCTCAACCGCGTCTGGGAGGCGCCGGAGATGCTGCCGTCCAGCGTCGAGCTGGACGCACCCCTGCAGTGGCTTGGGCGAACAGGTGTTCCGCGTCGCTTGAGCGCCTGACCCCGCCTTCACGGGGCTTTCTCTCTGTCACGACACTTCCGGTGTAACCATGTGGCGGCAGCGGCGTACAAACAGGCGTTCGTGCGCGAAGATGGTTTTCAGCGCGCTCACCAATACGATCTGCGCCCCAAGGAGCTGGTAGACCGAGATGGCCGACACCACCACCGCCACCACCCCCAAGAAGAGAGCGCCGGCGAAGCGCAAGCCCGCCGCCAAGCCCCGCAGAACCGCCGCGAGAGCGGCGACGACGTCCTCGACCCGCCCGGCCACCCGCAGCGCGCGTGCGCAGCAGCTGGCAGAGCGCGCGGTCCTGATCCCCGTCGGCGTCGCGCTCGAGGCCCGCGACCGCGTCAGCGAGCTCGTCACGACCACCCGCTCGCGCAGCGCGCTCGCGCAGCGGCTCGAGCACTTCGAGCGCCGCGGCGGCAGCGCCCGCAGAGAGCTCGAGCGCGAGGTGCGCCGCACGCGCACGCGCCTGGAGCGCCAGACCCGCACCGCGCGCCGCGGATTCGACCGTCAGCGCACGCAGGTCGGAAAGAATCTGGACCTCAACGTCGAAGCTCTTACCACTCGTGTCGAAAAGGTGGTTCAGAATGGCGTGGGCGCGGGCATGAAGCTCGTCAACGGGGCTCAGGACCGCCTGCCCAAGGTCGTCTGACAACCAGTTTCCCCCGGCCGGCGCACGCGGAGGGCGCCGATCGGGAAGGGTTCGCCGGCCCATATCTCTCGCCGGTGGATGCAGCACCCTCTCCTCCCTCAACCGCCGGGGCGTCCATGATGGGCGTCCCGTCGGTCTTTAAGCACCCTCTCCATTGGAAACACCCCCGAAGCGGGATCGTCGCGGAGCGCCTGCCACAATGGGACGCATGCCGACCCAAGACCAGATCCGCGAGGCGCTGCGCGCCGTCATCGACCCCGAGCTGCGCCGCGACATCGTCGAGCTCGAGATGGTCCGCTCGATCGACGTGCACCCCAACGGGGTCGTCGACGTCACCGTCTCCCTGACGACGCCCGGCTGCCCGATCCGCAGCCACTTCCAGACCGGCGTCGCCAACGCCGCCCGCTCGGTGGAGGGCGTGACGGGCGTGAACGTCGAGTTCGACGTGCTGTCCGACACGGAGAAGGCGGGGCTGCAGAGAAAGCTCGGCCGCGGCGGGGCGCTGCCGACCGGCGCGCTCGCGCAGGTCGCGAACGTGATCTGCATCGGCTCCGGCAAGGGCGGCGTCGGCAAGTCGTCGGTGACCGCCAACCTCGCCGCCGCGCTGACGGCCGAGGGCAAGCGCGTCGGCGTGCTCGACGCGGACGTGTGGGGCTACTCGCAGCCGCGCATGTTCGGCCTCGGCGCCACCCGCCCGAAGGTCAACGAGCAGCGCAAGATCGTTCCCCCGGAGGCGCACGACGGCATCAAAGTGATGTCGATCGGCTTCTTCATGGAGGAGGACGCCGCGGTCGTGTGGCGGGGGCCAATGCTGCACAAGGCGCTGACGCAGTTCCTCGAGGACGTCGACTGGGGCGAGCTCGACTACCTGCTCGTCGACCTGCCGCCCGGCACCGGCGACGTCTCGATGACGCTGGCGCAGTTGCTGCCGCAGGCGAGATTCCTGATCGTCACGACGCCCCAGCCGGTCGCGCAGAGAGTCGCGCGCCGCTCGGCCGAGATGGCGCACAAGGTCAGACTGGAGATCGCCGGCATCGTCGAGAACATGGCCGGCTTCGTCACGCCCGGCGGGGAGCGCTTCGCGATCTTCGGCGAGGGCGGCGGCCAGCTGCTGGCCGACGAGCTCGACGTCCCGCTGCTCGGCAAGGTGCCGCTCACGATGGCGCTGCGCGAGCAGGCCGACGCCGGCACCCCGCTCGTCTTCTCCGACCCGGACGACCCCGCGGCGCAGGCGATCCGTCAGACCGCCCGCGGCGTGATCGCCCTCTCGCCGATCGAGCTGCCGGTCATGCAAGCCCCGGCTCCGGCGGCCGCGCCGAAGCCGCTGGGCATGTCGCTGCCGATGGCCTAGCGGCCGCCGGCAGCGACCAGCAGCTCAGGTCTTGCCCGCGTAGTACTTGAGGTTGATGTCCGCGTACTTCGCCCACTCCTCGGGGAGCTGATCCTCGGCGAAGCAGGCGTCGACCGGGCATGCCTCGACGCACGCGTCGCAGTCGATGCACTCCTCGGGGTCGATGTAGAGCATCTCGACGCTGTCGTAGTCCGGCTCGTCGGGCGTCGGGTGGATGCAGTCGACTGGGCAGACCTCGACGCACGAGTTGTCCTTGGTCCCGATGCAGGGCTCTGCGATCACGTAGGCCATGTGGAGTCGTTCCTTCTTGGATACCGGAGTGGCGGTGGCCGCGAATTCTACTGAGCTGGCTTTCGCCCTTCGGTCACCGTGAGCGGACACCTTCGGGCGACGCTACCTCAGGCCGCCGGTCCGCCCACGGCCGCGCCGCCTCGAGCTGCGCGCCGAGCGCGAGCAGGGTCGCCTCGTCGGCCGGGCGGCCGAAGAAGTGGATCCCGACGGGCAGGCCGTCCTCGCCGTGCGCGAACGGCAGCGAGATCGCCGGCTGGCCGGTCACGTTGGCGATCGCGGCGAAGGGCGTGAACTCGCCGGCGCGCGCAAACGTCTCAGCCGGATCGTCGTTGTCGCCGTTCAGCTCGCCGATCGGGCGCGGGCGCAGCGCGAGCGACGGCGTGAGGACAACGTCGTACTCGCTCATCGAAACGATGAAGTTGCGCGCGAGCGCCTGCAGCTGCGCCTGCGCGGCGAGGAAGTGCGCCGAGCCGAGCTGGCTCGCGCGCTCCCACAGGTACCAGCTCAGCTTCTCCATGTCCGCGGCGGTCGGCTCGCGGCCCGCGATCGTCGCGGCGAACACGATCGTCGAGGCGACCGCCGGCCCGAAGGACGCCGAGAACAGCTCCATCACGCCGGGGATCGCCCACGGCGCGGTCGGCAGCTCCTCGACCTCGTGGCCGAGCTCCTGCAGCAGCGCGACCGCATCGCGCACGCCGCGCTCGGCGATCGGGTCGACGCCGCCCTCGCCGAGCGGCGGCGTCAGCGTGAAGCCGACGCGCAGGCGGCCGAGATCGCCCGCAGCCGCAGTCGCGAACGGCTCTGCGGGCGGCGGCGCCCAGGTCGCGTCGCCCAGCTCGTAGCCGGCGAGCAGGTCGAGCAGCTCCGCCGACTCGGCGACGGTGCGCGTCAGCACGCCGTCGGTGACGAGGAAGGAGTCGCCGAGCGCCGGCGCGAGCGAGATGCGCCCGCGCGACGGCTTGAGACCCACGAGTCCGCAGCAGGCGGCGGGGATGCGTATCGAGCCGCCGCCGTCATTGCCGTGCGCGAGCGGCACCATGCCCGCCGCGACCGCGGCGCCCGCGCCGCCGGACGAGCCGCCGGGCGTGCGCGAGAGGTCCCACGGGTTGCGCGTCGGGCCGTTGCGGCGCGACTCGGTCGACGGCAGGATCCCGTACTCCGGCAGCGCCGTCTTGCCGACGATCACGAAGCCGGCGGCGCGCAGGCGGCCGACGAAGGCGGCGTCGAACGGGGCGACGAGGTCGCCGAAGAGGTCGGCGCAGAACGTCAGCGGCATGCCCTCGACGGGCTGGTTGTCCTTGATCGCGATCGGGACGCCGGCAAACGGCCGCTCGTCGCCGGATGCGATCGCATCGGCGGCTGCGAGCGCGCCCTCGGCGTCCACATGCGTGAAGGCGTTGATCTGCCCGTCGAGCGCCTCGATCCGCTCGAGCGAGGCGGAGACCAGCTCACGAGCGGTGATCTCGCCGGAGCGCACGAGTGCGGCGAGCTCGCTCGCAGGGCGGAAGAGGAGATCGTGCACGGTTTGGGCTCCTTGTCGCGGGACGGGATCCTGGCTGCGTGGCCAATCGTACGGGGCGCGACGCCGCCATGTGACGGATCGTGCCAATCTGAGGCGGATATCGTTTTCGCCCTCCGGTGACCGCGTGCGGCCACCTCCGGGCGACGTTACGACTGGGAGCAACATGAGCGCGACCGACACCGACGTGCAGTCCGGCCTCGAGGGCGTCGTCGCCTTCGCGACCGAGATCGCCGAGCCCGACCGTGCCGGCGGCGCCCTGCGCTATCGCGGCGTCGACATCGAGGAGCTGGTCGGCAAGGTGCCGTTCGAGCAGGTGTGGGGTCTGCTGGTCGACGGCACCTACGTGCCGGGGCTGCCCCCGGCCGAGCCGTTCCCGCTCACAGTCCGCTGCGGGGATCCGCGCGTGGACGTGCAGAGCGCGCTCGCGATGCTCGCGCCGGAGTGGGGCTTCAGGCAGCTGATCGACATCGACGACGCGACCGCGCGCGACCAGCTCGCGCGCGCGTCGGTCATGGCGCTGTCGTTCGTCGCCCAGTCGGCACGCGGCGGAGGGCAGCCGCCGGTCTCGCAGCACGACATCGACAAGGGGGAGTCGATCCCCGAGCGCTTCCTGATCCGCTGGCGCGGCGAGGCGAACCCTGACCACGCGAAGGCGATCGACGCTTACTGGATCTCGGCCGCGGAGCACGGCATGAACGCCTCGACGTTCACGGCGCGCGTCGTCGCCTCGACCGGCGCGGACGTGGCGGCGGCGCTCAGCGCGGCGGTCGGTGCGCTGTCCGGGCCGCTGCACGGCGGCGCGCCGTCGCGCGTGCTCAAGATGCTCGACGGGGTCGAGCGCTCCGGCAATGCGGAGCAGTGGGTCAAGGACGCGCTCGACCGTGGTGAGCGGCTGATGGGCTTCGGCCACCGCGTCTACCGCGCCGAGGACCCGCGCGCTCGCGTGCTGCGCCGGACCGCCCGCGAGCTGGGGTCGCCGCGCGTCGAGGTGGCGGAGGCGCTCGAGCAGGCCGCGCTCGCCGAGCTGCAGGCGCGCAAGCCCGACCGCGTGCTGGCGACGAACGTTGAGTTCTGGTCGGCCGTGGTGCTCGCCTACGCCGAGGTCCCGCCGGAGCTGTTCACGCCGTTGTTCACCTGCGCCCGCACGGCCGGGTGGAGCGCGCACATCCTCGAGCAGAAGCGCGAGGGCCGGCTGATCCGCCCGAGCGCGAAGTACGTCGGGCCGGCGGCCCGGCCTCGCGCCGCCGTGTGAGCGAGAGCGGCGGCTGCGCGGTTACGGCGCTCCGTTCGGGGCGCCCCCGGCGGGGCACGGCGCGGGCTGTGGGCATCGAGGGAAAGGGCAGCGGCACAAACGGTGCCGGTCTTCTGCGGCGACGTTGCAAGGCGCGCCGTTGCTTGCGCGATCGGCCGGCCAGGTTCGTCCTGGCTGGTGAAGTGTCCTGTCCCGGTGCTGCCTGACGACACCAGGACAGGACACTCGCCGCGGGGACAGCGGCCGAGGCTGAATCGCTGCGCAGAGTCGTGGCGGTCCCGCCGCTCGCCCGTGCAGTGTCTGCGCAGACGGACAGTCGGAAGGCCGACCTGACCGCCGGACCGACCGGCCACGCCGGGGCGCAGCCCGCTCCCTCCCCTCGATGCCCACTGCCCGCGCCGCGCACCCACAGCCTTCGCCGCGAGCCGAACGCCGGCCGGGCACCAACCCTTAAAGAGCTGAGGCCCGGTGGGGGAACCGAGCCTCAGCGGGGGTACATCAGGGGGAGATCGAAGCCTCCCCGATGCGGCGGACGGAACGCGCCCGAATCGGGGCGTTCCGCCAGCCAGGAGCCCGAAGGCTCCTTACATCATGCCGCCCATGCCGCCCATGTCGGGCATGCCACCGCCACCGCCGCCATCCTTCTCCGGCACCTCGGCGACGATCGCCTCGGTCGTGAGGATGTTCTTGGCGATCGAGGCGGCGTTCTGGAGCGCGGAGCGCGTCACCATCGCCGGGTCGATCACGCCGGCCGCGACGAGATCGACGATCTCGCCCGTGGCGGCGTTGAGGCCCTGGCCCTTCTTGGCCTTGCGGACGTCGTTGACGATGACCGAGCCCTCCAGCCCCGCGTTGTGCGAGATCTGACGGAGCGGCTCCTCGAGCGAGCGCAGGATGATTCTCGCGCCCGTCTTCTCGTCCTCGTCCTCGTACTCGTCGAGTCTGATCGCATCCGCGGCCTGCAGCAGCGCAACGCCACCGCCGGGCACGATGCCCTCCTCGAGGGCGGCGCGCGTGGCCTGCAGCGCGTCCTCGACGCGGTGCTTCTTCTCCTTCATCTCCGTCTCGGTGGCCGCGCCGACCTTCACGACGGCGACGCCGCCGGAGAGCTTGGCGAGGCGCTCC
>JBJMLB010000077.1:0-13968 GCA_045805465.1 Conexibacter sp.
GTCCCGAAGTGGAACCCGATCAACGTCTGCTCCTACCACCTCCAGGAGGCGGGCGCGACGCCGGTGCAGGAGATCGCCTACGCGATGTCCACGGCGATCGCGGTGCTCGACGCGGTCAGAGAGCGCGTGCCGGCAGAGCAGATGGGCAAGGTCTTCTCGCGCATCTCGTTCTTCGTCAACGCCGGCGTGCGCTTCGTCGAGGAGCACGCGAAGCTGCGCGCGATGGGCATCCTGTGGGGCGAGCTGGGCCTTTCGCGCTACGGCGTCGAGGATCCGAAGCAGCGGCGCTTCCGCTACGGCGTGCAGGTCAACTCGCTCGGCCTCACCGAGGCGCAGCCGGAGAACAACGTCCAGCGGATCGTGCTGGAGGCGCTGGCCGTCACGCTCGGGCGGGACGCGCGGGCGCGCGCGCTGCAGCTGCCCGCGTGGAACGAGGCGCTGGGGCTCCCCCGCCCGTGGGACCAGCAGTGGTCGCTGCGCCTGCAACAGGTGCTCGCCTACGAGACCGACCTGCTCGAGTACCCCGACATCTTCGAGGGCTCGGTCGTGATGGACGGGCTGGTGGAGGAGCTGCTGTCGGGCGCTCGCGCCGAGATGGCGATCGTCGCCGAGCACGGCGGCGCGGTCGAGGCGGTCCCGTACATGAAGGCCGCCCTGGTTGAGTCCCACCGGGAGCGGATCCGGCGGATCGAGGCGGGCGAGCTCAAGGTCGTCGGGCAGAACGTCTACACCGAGACCGAGCCCTCGCCGCTGACGGCCGACGGCGACGGCGGGATCCTGGTCGTCGACCCCGAGGTCGAGCAGCATCAGAAGGAGGCGGTGGCCGCCTGGCGCGCCTCGCGCGATCAGGCCGCCGTAGACGCCGCGCTGGCCGAGCTCGCGCGCGTCGCGGCCTCCGACGAGAACATCATGGACGCGACGATCGCCGCCGCCCGCGCCGGCGTCACGACGGGCGAGTGGGCGCAGGCGCTCCGCGACGTGTTTGGCTCCTACCGCGGCCCCACCGGCGTCGGCGAGTCGGCCGCGATCGGCAGCGAATCGCTGGAGGAGATCCGCGACGAGGTCGAGCGCGTGAGTGAGCAGCTCGGCCGCCGGCTGAAGATCCTCGTCGGCAAGCCGGGGTTGGACGGCCACTCCAACGGCGCCGAGCAGATCGCCGTCGCCGCGCGCGACGCGGGCATGGAGGTCGTCTACGAGGGTATCCGCCTCACGCCCGCGCAGATCGCGGCGAGCGCGCTCCAGGAGGGCGTCCACGTCGTCGGCCTCTCGATCCTCTCCGGCTCGCACCGCGAGCTGATTCCGAGCGTGATCGAGGCGCTGCGCGAGGCGGGGGTCGGCGACGTCCCCGTGATCGTCGGCGGGATCATCCCCGTTGCGGATGAGACGCCGCTGAAGGAGGCCGGCGTTGCCGCGGTCTACACGCCGAAGGACTTCGACATCACGCGGATCATGCGCGATGTGGTGGCTTTGGTGGCTGAGCGCAACGGGATCGGCGCTCCGGCTTAGGGCTCGTTTGCCGTGGCGGGCGGGTCCTGTCCGCTCCGGGCGCGCGCACACCGGCCCTTCGGCCGGCGCACGTGCGTCCTCACGGCCACCCGCCCGATCAGCGTTCGCCCGGGCTCGCGGCTAGCGTTCCCTCGATGACCGACGGCTCTGAGCTCGGTGCTCGCCTGCGCGGCGGCGATCTGTCCGCTGCTCCCGCGGTCCTCAACCTCGTGGAGAACCGTGCTTCTGCGGCGCAGGCGGAGATCGCGGCGCTGCTGGCGGCCGTGGCTCCGGGCGCGCTCGGTGGCGAGGCGGCGGGGCACATCGTAGGTGTGACCGGTCCGCCGGGGGCTGGGAAGTCGACGCTGCTGTCGCAGCTCGTGGCCGGCTGGCGGGCGCGGGGGCGCAGCGTGGCCGTGCTAGCGGTGGACCCGTCCTCCAAGCGGTCGGGCGGTGCGTTGCTCGGCGACCGCGCGCGGATCGAGTACGACCCGTCCGACAGATCGACCTTCATCCGCTCGATGGCCGCCGGCGACCGCCTCGGCGGCCTCGCCCCCGCGACGCGTGCCGCCGCGCACGCGCTCGCCGCCGCGTTCGACGTCGTCGTGATCGAGACGGTCGGCGTGGGACAGTCGGAGACGGAGGTCGCGGAGGTGGCGGACACGGTCGCGGTCGTCGTCCAGCCGGGCTCCGGCGACGTGCTGCAGTTCCTCAAGAGCGGGATCATGGAGATCCCCGACGTGCTCGTCGTGACGAAGGCGGATCTCGGACAGGTCGCGGTCTCCGCGCGGCGCGACCTGCACGCGGCGCTGCGCTCGCTCGGCGCGCGCGAGACGCAGGTCGTGGCGGTCAGCTCGCTCGCGCCGCCGCAGGGGATCGACAGACTGCTCGACGCAATCGACGAGCATCGCGACGCGAGCGACGTCGGTGCCCGACGGCTGCGCGCGCGCCGGCTCCACGCGCTCGCCGACTTCACCGCCGAGCACGGCGCGCGTGGGCTGCGCGCGCTCGGCGGCCGCCGGGCTGCGGAGCGCTGGCTGGAGCAGCAGGACGCCGGCCTCGACGTGCCGGCGCTCGAGCGCGCGCTGGCCCAGCACGCCGGGGTGGCGTAGCGCCGCTCAGCCGCGGACCGGCTCCACGAACGGCACCGCGGTGACCGGGTTGCGGCCAACGCCGACGAGCCGGATCACGAATCCCGCCACGTCCTCGAGCTGGCGTGCGTGGTCGAGCCCGCCAATCGCCGCCGGCACACCGCCGAGGTCGCGGATCAACTCGGAGGCGAGGTCGAGCGCCGTCTCGTCGTCGCCGCAGATCGCCACTGTTCGCGCAGGCTGGCCGTCCACCGGTCCCGACAGCCAGCTCGTGCCGGCGAACAGGTGCAGCGCCTTGACGACGCGGCTGCCGACCGCGGTGCTGGCGACGTGCTCGGCCGCCGAGCCGACCGGCGGCTTGAGCATCCCCGATGCGTAATCCACGGCGTTCGTGCAGTCGATCACCGCCTTGCCCGCGAACGACCCGTCGCGAGCGCCGGCGAGCGCCAACAGGTCGTCGATGCCCTCCCACGCAACCGCGACCACGACGATGTCGGTCGCTGCGACCACCTCGGCGGGCGGTGCTGCGCGCGCCGCCTCGCCCAGTCGTGCCGCGATGGCCTCCGCTCTCGCGGCTGAGCGCCCCCCGACGACGACGGTGTGGCCGGTGCGTGTCCAGGCCTCGCCGAGTGCCGATGCCATGGCGCCCGTTCCCAACAGTCCGATCCGCATGCTGCTGCTCCTGTCCGATTGCAAGTTCGTGCGCTTGCTACCGTAGGAAGCTCGGGCCTACCAATCGGTAGGCTCACGCACCAAGGTCACCTGTGAGCTCCGCCGCCGACTGCCACCCGTTCGTCGCCGACTGCGGCGTGCGCCTCGCCACCGATCTCGTCGCCCACACGTGGGATCCGGTGGTGCTGATGGCGCTGCGTACCGGGGGGCGGCGCCGCCTCGAGCTGCTGACGAGCATCGGCGGCATCAGCGACAAGGTCCTGTCGCAGAGCCTGCGCCGCCTGCTCGCCAACGGGTTGGTCGCGCGCAGGACAGCACCGCCGAGCCGAGCGACCACCTATGTCCTCACCCCGCTCGGCGAGAGCCTCGCCGGCGGGCCGATGACCGCCCTCGCCCGCTGGGCCGTCGAGCATGGCGACCAGGTGCTGGCAGCGCAGCGGCGAGCAGAGCAGCTGAGGAGCGCTCAGTAGGCGGCGCAGAGCGGCGCGTGACGAAGCGCGTCACAATCCCCGCCGTGCTCGTCGACCTGCTGATCCTCGTCGCGACGTTCGCGGTCGTCAGCGCGCTCGCGGGCCTGCTCGGCGCCGCGAACCTCGGCACCGCTCTGACCTTCGGCACGATCGCCTTCGCGGTCGTGCTCGTCGGGCTGATGCTCAAGCGCAACTGAGGCAGGAAGCAGGCGCGTCGCCTTGGCGACATGCTCGGCGTTCCCGAGCGGAACGCCCGACGACCGCACCGTCGCCGCGTGGCATCCGGCGCGGCCTGGCCGCCCAGCCAGCTAGGGTCCGGCGCATGACGATCGCGCCGATGCCCCAGGTCGAAGGCGTCACCCATCGCGACGTGCACGCGCGAGGTTTGCGCTTCCACGTCGCGGAGGCCGGGGCGGGCGGGACCGATTCACCGCCAGTCGTGCTGCTGCACGGCTGGCCGCAGCACTGGTTCATGTGGCGCGACGTGATCCCCGGCCTGGCGACCGATCGCCGCGTGATCGCCCCCGATCTGCGCGGGCTCGGCTGGAGCGACGCACCGAAGTCCGGCTACCTGAAGCAGCAGCTCGCCGATGACGTCCTTGCGCTGCTGAGCGAGCTGGGCGTGGAGCGCTTCGACCTGATCGGCCACGATTGGGGCGCCTATGCCGGCTTCCTCGTCTGCATGACGGCGCCGGAGCGCGTCGGCCACTACGTCGGCTGCTCGATCCCGCACCTGTGGCCGCCGGCGGAGCGCCCCAGCGTCAGACGGCTGCTGAACCTCTGGTACCAGGTCGCGCTCGGATCGCCGGGCCTGGGGGCGGGCCTGATGCGCCACGGCGAGTTCACGCGCAGAGTCCTCAAGATCGCCCGCTCACACGGGCGATACACGGACGACGAGCTGGCTGCGTTCGTGGACGTGCTGCGCGAGCCCGACCATGCGAATGCCACCTCGCAGTACTACCGCACCTTCCTGCTGCACGAGCTGAAGCCGCTGGTCTCCGGCGCGATGAAGGAGCGCACGCTCACGACGCCCACGCACCTGCTGTGGGGCAGACGCGACCAGATCCTCCAAGGCGCCAGGGACCACGGTGACCACGAGCCCTACGCGCCGAACATGAAGATCGAGTGGGTCGACGGCACCGGCCACTTCCTCCCCGAGGAGCGGCCGGAGCTGGTCGTGCAGCGGGCGCGCGAGCTGTTCGCGAGCTAGCGGCGCCGCAGTGGCGCGATCGGCACCGCAGCCTGCGCGACCCCTCCGTCGCGGTAGCTGAGCTTAAAGCGCAGCGACCGACGACGCGTGACCGCCGGTGCGCTGAAGTTCGCAACGCCGTCGCTCACGACCGCCACTCGCGCGTGACCGCCTCCCACGCGCCACCGCAGCGACCGCACGGACGCACCGACAACGACGCGGACGTTCGCGCTACGACGGAGCCGGAGCCGCCTGACCGGTCGCGGGTGCAACGCTTCACGCATCGCCGTCAAGCCGTGGTCCCGGCGTCTCAGGACGCTCGTCGTGGAGACGAGGGTGTGCCGCGAGCCACTGGAGACCCGTACCAGCAGCGGCGCGTGCATGCGGCCGCAGAGCCCAGCCACGTTGAGCGTCTGAATCGTCCAGCCGGACCCGGGGTTTTCGCTCAGGACGACCGCCCCGGCGACGTGGCCGACCGTCGCGTTCGAGGCAGCGCGCCACGCCAGCCGCGCATCGCACTGCGGCAGGTAGCCGCGGAGCGGCGTAGAGGACCACGCCTGGCTTGCCAGGAACCAGGTCACGAAGCCGCTCGCAAGCTCGGGGAGCACGGCACGGTGCTTGCCGCGAACCCACGGCTCCAAGATGATCGTGTCGTCGTGGTCGCAGCGCTCGAGCGTCAACGAGGTGTATGGCCCTTCGTACATCCCGTACGGCGGCTCGTACTGATACGGGTTGAACGGCTGGATCCCACGACCGATGTCGTCGCCGATCTTGTCGTAGATGCGCTTGTGCAGCGGCGCGCAGAGCGTGTCGAACATCGCAGGCACATCGAGATTCGAGACGTGCGTCGCGTCACCGTTGGCGCCGAAGCGCTGCCCGCTGTGCCAGTCGAGCACGCCGGGTCCGTACTCGTTATGGGTCGCCGTCTTGGAGAAGCGCAGTCCGAATCTGCCGACGTCGGAGAACGACGTGCTCTCGTTGCTGTCACCGAGCGATTCCTCGATCAATCTGGCGGCACCCTCGGGGACCGCGACCCTGCGACTCGCTATGTCGACCAGCCGCGGCTCTCGCCGCGGAAAGCTTGCGCCTGGCGGCAGCACCTCGCAGGAGAACAGCACCTTTCCGCCACCGACCGCAGCCAGTGATTCGACCGGGTCCAGGCAGCTCGCGCCGACGTCGACGTCGAATGCGTCGCCGGAGGCGACGTCGAGGACGTGCGCCACGCCCGGACGGGTGAGCCAGGCGACCTCCCCGTGGCCGTCGGTCAGCGCAGGCGTCCAGGCGTCCTGCGCCAGGACCGCAGCAGCGGCCCCGGCAGCACCGAGCGCAAGGGCAACGACGACGGCGAGGAAGGCGGCGAGCGTCGCCGAGCGACGGATGACTCTCGTGGGCATGTCGATGAGACGTCGCGCACGCGCCGGAGTTGCGCGAACGCGTGAGTTCACACGCTAAGGTCCGCCACCATGGCCCTCGGCTGCTTCGTATCCACCGGCCGCTCGATCGAGCAGTCGCTCGCGCGCGTGCAGCGTGCGGAGGAGCTCGGGTACGAGTCGGCGTACGTGACGCACATCGCAGGGCGCGAGTCGCTCACGGTGGTGACCGCGTACGCGATGCGCACACAGCGGATCCGCGTCGGCACCGGGGTCGTGCCCATCTACACGCGCACTCCGGCGACGATGGCGCAGACGGCCGCGACGATCGACGACCTCTCGGACGGCCGCCTCAACCTCGGCCTCGGCGTCTCGCACCGCTCGGTCGTCGAGGGCTGGCATGGGCAGACGATCGACAGACCGGTCGCTGAGATGCGCGAGTACGTCGCGATCGTGCGGGCGATCCTGCGGGGCGAGGCGCCGCCGTCCGAGGGCGAGAAGTGGCAGACCGGCTTCCAGCTGTCCGGCTTCGGCCCGCGCCCCGACGTCCCGATCTACGTCGCGGCCCTCTCCCCCGGCATGCTCCGCCTGGCTGGTGAGATCGCGGACGGCGTGATCCTGTGGCTCTGCACCCCGCCCTACATCCGCGACATCGTGATCCCGATGGTGCGCGAGGGCCGCGAGCGCGCCGGCAAGACGCTGGAGGGCTTCGACGTCGTGCCGGCGGTGCCGACCGCGGCCGTCGATGATCCCGGCGTCGCCCACGCCTCGCTGCGACGCGAGCTGCTCCCCTACTTCGGCCTCCCCTTCTATCGCGCGATGCTCGAGCGCTCCGGCTTCGACAACGAGATCGCGGCGTTCGACGCGGCCGCCGGAGCCGGTGACGGCGATCGGATGCAGCAGGCGATCTCGGAGCGCTTGCTCGACACGCTCGCCGCCGTCGGCGACGCCGACGCGGTGCGCGCCGGCATCGAGCGCTACCGCTCGGCCGGCGCGACCTCACCGTGCGTCGGGCCCATCTCGAAGACGGACTTCGACGCCACGCTCACGGCAGCCGCAGGCGCCTGACTCACCACACGAGCCACCGCCGCGGAAGCGTCGCGGCGTGGTCGGTCTCCTCCCACTCGCACGCCGGGTTCACCTTGGCGCAGCGAGCTCTGCCATAGCGCTCGCAGCCCGAGAAGCGCCCGGGCTCGATCCCCTCGGCGTCGATCCGCTCGTGCGTGATCTCCCGCTCGCGGCCCCATCCGCCCCTCTCCGCATCCCAGGTGCTCACGAACACGCCTCGCGCGGTCAGGTGCAGCACGTACCCGCGCCTGCCGCCATCGCGCAGCTCGTCGCCGATCCAGATCCATGGCCGGTTGATCACGCGATGACGCAGCGTCGAGATCGCCGTCTGCGTCAGCAGCACGAGTGCACCAGCGGCGCCGGTGGGGAGTGCCACAGCCGCAGCAGTCGGAAGGCTTCCAGTGCCGGCGATCAGCGCACCGACAAACGCGCTGAAGGCAACGATCACGGCCACGATGCCGAGGAACTCGGCGACCCCACGATGGAAGTACCACAGGCGCGTCACGTCCCCCCACGTCTCGTCGCCGGAGCTGCAGCACGGTGGCCGACGCACAATCCCGTCCAGCCGCGGGCGAATGCAGTACCAGTCGACGAGGCTCGAGGCGTAGACGGTCCACGCAAGTGCGCCCAACGCGCCGAAGCAGACCGACAGCAGCTGGCGGTCGTGCCACAGCCACAGGTCCGGCAACCGGGAGCCCGCGATACCCGCCGCGAACCCGACGACGACGGCGAAGACGGCTTGGCGGCGAACCCGCCGATCCTGTCGCTGCCGATTGGGCCCACCGTCCTCGCCTGCGGATCGGCGGCGGCCCTCCAGCGCGTGCGCGTAGGTCGCGTTCATCACGAGCCAGACGACGGTGAGCATCAGCGCCACGATGATCGCTTCGAGATGGCACGGCGTCAGCCCGAGGATCGCGCACGCGAGCGCGAGGCAGACTGCCTGCACCCACATGAAGCTGGGATTCATGCCGCGCACCGTAACCAGCCAAATCAGGATGCGCGCCGGGTGCGCGGCCGGATCTATCCCCCGTTCGCCCGCCCGAAGCCCGCCGCCGCCCGCGGGGACAGCTCGTGCGACTCGATCACGCGGTCGATCAGGCCGTACTCGCGCGCCTGCTCGGCGGTGAAGTAGCGGTCGCGGTCCATGTCGTCGTGGACTCTTTCGACGCTCTGGCCGGTGTGCTGGGCGTACAGCTCGTCGATGTGCCGGCGCAGCTCGAGCGTCTCTCTCGCATGGATCTCGATGTCGCTCGCCTGCCCCTGGAAGCCGCCGCTCGGCTGGTGGATCAGGATGCGCGCGTTCGGCAGCGCCATCCGCTTGCCGGCGGTCCCGCCCATCAGCAGCAGCGAGCCCATCGACATCGCGACGCCGAAGCAGATCGTGCGCACGTCGGGCTTGACGAAGCGCATCGTGTCGTAGATCGCGAGCCCGGCGTAGAGGGAGCCGCCGGGCGAGTTGATGTAGAGCGAGACGTCCGGCTCCGCCCTGCCGATCAGCCGCCAGGCGATCGCCAAGCACCTTGCCGCCCTCGGCGACGCGGGGCTGATCGAGCGAGCGCCCGACGGCGCGGGGCGCGAGGTCCGCTACCGGCTGAGAGCCGGCGCGCTGCGCCCGGCGAGCGCCTGGCTGGACGAGACGGCGGCGGCGTGGGACGAGCGGCTCGGGCGGCTCAAGCGGACGGTCGAGCGACCGCGCGCATAGCGCTCAGCCCTGCGACGACGGCGCCCCGCGCAGGCCCTGCTCGATCGCCGCGCGGAACTCGTCGATCCCGAACGCTCCCTCCAGCCGCGCGGCGACGCGGCCGTCTCTGCCGATCACGAACAGCCACGGCTCGCTCGTGAGCCCGTACGCCCGCAGCTGCGGGCGCAGGCCCTTCGAGGGGTCGTTGTCGACGTACACCTCGTTGTGGATGAACGCGACTCTGTCGCCATACGCGGTCTCGAGCTGGACGGCCTCGTCGACGACCGGCCCGCACACGCGCGATCTGCACAGGGCCGGCGTCGCGAACAGCAGCGCGATCGGTCTCTTGCCGATCACGTCGGCGAGGTCCTCGTGCAGTCTGTCGGGCGGCACGCGCGTGTCGATCTTCGAGACGTCGCCGCCGACCGACTCGGGCGTCGGCGTGTGCACGCGCGGCGCCGCCTCCCCGACGGCCGGCACCGGCGAGTCCTGCCGCGCCGTGACCGTCGCCGCCCCGCCGAGCAGCTCCTCGCCCGAGCGGGTCACCACCAGCAGCAGCCATCTGCCGGGACCAGGCAGCCTGACGTCGGCGTGGTAGACGCCCTTCACGTCGTCGCCGGCGGCCGTCTCGCTGCGGAACGCCGGACGCACCTCCAGCGAGTCCGCGGGCGCGAGGAACGGCCCGATCGCCCGCCCGCGCTCGTTGCGCGCCACGTAGACGGCGGTGTTGCCGTAGATGATCGTCCCGTCGTGCTCGATCAGGCCGAACGCGACGCGGTTGCGGCCCGGGACGTAGTCGGTCGTCGCGAGCGCGACCTCCGGGCCGCCGCCGTACAGGGAGTTGGCGAGCTGGCGCAGCGTGCGTCCTCTCACGGCGGGGAAGTCAGCACGCGTCGGGTGCGCGGCGGCAGCGACCTCCGACGGCGCCGGCGGCGGCGTCGCGTTGGGCGATGATGCCCCGCCGCCGTCCGTCCCGGACCCCCCGCACCCGGCTGCGGGGATCGCTGCTGCAGCGCAGGCGAGAGCGAGAAGCGAGGTGGGGATCGGCAGACGGGGCATCGAAACTGAGAGGACGCCGCCCGGCGCCCGCTTCTTCCCGCAGGCTACGCGCTCGCGCACACGGATGCGCTCAGCCTGTCACCGCGGCCACGGCTCGCCGTCGCGATCGAACAGCCCGGCGGCCGTCAGCAGATCCTCCGGCACGTTGACGTTGAAGAACGGCAGCTCGTCGTCGAGCTCGAGCACGCACGGCTCCAGCGCCGCCACCGCCTCGCTCAGCGAGGGCAGCGGATCGGAACGCAGCACAGCCGCGAGCGAGGGATAGGCGGCCGGCGAATAGCGCGCGAGCAGCGGTTGCAGCCGTCCGCCTGCGCGCGGGACGACGGCCGAAGCGCCGCCGGCGTCGGCATGCACGAGCCACTCGACAAGCTCGGGATCGAGGAACGGCAGATCGCCCGCGCTGACGAGGATCTCGCGGGCGAGGCCCTCGATGCCGGCCGCCGCGCCCGCTCCCTCCAGCGCGTGGACGATCCCGGCGAGCGGATGGCGCGGCTCGGTCGGCTCGAGCCAGATCGGGACGCCCGGCAGCGGCGGCAGTGCGCTCCCCTGCTTGGCGACGACGACAACCTCCGCCAGCACCGCCTGCAGCGCCCGCAGCGGGTAGAGCACGAGCGGCGTCCCGCGCAGCTCGACGACCGCCTTCGCGCCGCCGATCCGGCGTCCCAGGCCGCCGGCGAGCACCACGCCGATCGGGTCCTGCGTGTGCGGCGTCTCGCCCATCGTGGCTCGGAGCATAGAATCAGGGCGATGGAGGGATCGACCGACCAGGAGACCGTCCGCAGCTGGCTGCGCTGCTACCGCTGCTGGTCGCAGAACCTCGAGGTGCAGGTGCACTACGAGGGCATCCACCGCATCGACCCCGGAACGGGCGAGCGAGCGGAGGTCGTCGACGAGCTCCAAGAGGCCGTCGTGCAGTGCCTCGACTGCATGCACGACCAGCCCCACCTCGGCTTCCACAACGGCCGCGTCGAGCCGATCGAGGACCGCTGGGAGCGGATGGTCGCGGGCACGCCGTGGGTCGCCTCCTGCACCGTCACGGTCGACGCCGACGACGTCGAGACGTGCTCCGGCCCTGAGGCCGGCGACGCGCTCTCCTACGCCGCCTTCGGCGACCACGGCACGCGCGAGTTCTTCACCCACGTCCGCTTCCACAAGCACGACGACGACCAGATCGTCGTCCACCTGCTCGTCGAGCTCTACGCCCGCTCCTCCGAGGAGGCCACGGACGTGCTCGAGACCGCCGCCCGCGGCATGCTCGCGATCACCTCACTCGCCGAGGAGTCCCGCCCGCCGGCGTCGAGCGCCGACGACGTGCACTGAGCGTTCGCATCGCCTGCCACCTCAGGTCAACTCCGGCGTCGTAGCGACGCTTCTACCGTTGCTGGAGGCCGTTTACCGGCCTAGACCGAGTCAGTCGTATCCGGAAGCTCGCTGCTGGGATCATCCGCGTCAGCAACTTGCGGTTCGTTCTCATCAGAAGGGAACAACGGACCGTCGATCCCGAGGGCGTCGACATCGCGCTCAGGCGTTCTGGGGAACGGCTCGTTCGGACGCGCGAAACGCCGCCGACGTTCACGCAAGGCCCGGTTCCGGGTGAAGTAGCCAACCGGCTTCGAGAATGACTCGATGACCTCGTCAAGCTCCGGGTCACCAGCGGCTCGGGTCTGTCGCCAGACCAGCAACTCGTCCATAGCCTCAGCGAGGTCTGCCATGGCACGAGGGTCGGTCCGATCATGCCGACCAAGCCGCTCGATGCTGCGGCGGATCTCGTCAATGCCATCTGCAACCTGAGCCAACACCCGCTCTTGGGGTGTTCCTTGCTCCAGCCGCTGAACGCTCACGCTCGACGCGATCGGAGAGTCAACCTCGCCGGCCAGCGCCTCCCGAAGGTGCTGAGTGATCTGGTCCTTACACTCAGCTGCGCTCTTCAAGTTCGTGTGATCGAAGAAGATGGTTCGCATCTGTGCGATGTCAAACGGGAGCTTCTCGCCGTGTTGGCAGATCAGGACAGTCGGGAGCTGTGCGGTATGCCTGACGGCCATCTCGTAGTAAACATTTGGATTAGCCCCCGTCAGGTCCACCACCGCCGCGCGAGCCCCCACGACATGCTCGATGACCTGGCGTGTGATCATGCCCGGCTTCGCGATCTTGTCCGCCCGGATAGCCGTCAGATCAAGCGTTTCAACCGCCGGCACGACGATGTATTCGAGCACGCCGTCGGAACGATCCCGCATCTCGGATCCTTCATCACCAATCGGGGCGATGAAGAAGCACTCTCTGTCGAGTTCTGGCAGGACCTCGACGGACACAACTACAAGGATATGGTTTTTCGCCACTTACGGGCGAGGCACCTATCGGCATCGATAGCTGCCAACCCACTGACCTTCGCTGTCGTGCAGGGGGACCGAGCGCATACGCGGAGAAGGAAGCGAGCCCGCGCCTCGGCGTGCAGCAGAGGCCGAAACGCGGGCAGAAGCACCAGCCGGCTACAAAGCCGCGTCGAGCCGCGACTCGAGCGCGTCGAGCTGCGCGGTCATCTCGGCCGGCAGCTTGTCGCCGAAGATCGCGAGGTGCTCGCGCAGGGACGGCAGCTCGGCCTTCCAGTCCTCGGGCGTGACCCGCAGCAGCTCGGCGAAGTCCTCGGCGGGAATGTCGAGGCCCTCCAACGGCAGCGCACCCTCGGCCGGCAGCAGTCCGATCGGCGTCTCGATCGCGTCGGCAGTGCCGTTGCAACGACCGAAGATCCACGACAGCACGCGGCTGTTCTCGCCGAAGCCGGGCCACAGCCACTTGCCGTTGGCGTCCTTGCGGAACCAGTTGACGTAGAAGACCTTCGGCAGGACCGCGCCCTCGCGCTTGCCGAGCTTCAGCCAATGGGCCATGTAGTCGCCCATGTGGTACCCGGCGAACGGCAGCTGCGCGAACGGGTCGCGGCGCAGTCTGCCGACGGCGCCGGCTGCGGCGGCGGTCGTCTCCGACGCCATCGTCGCGCCGAGGAAGACGCCGTGCTCCCACGAGAACGCCTCGTGCACGAGCGGCACGACCGTCGAGCGGCGACCGCCGAACAGGAAGGCGTCGATCGGCACGCCGGCCGGGTCCTCCCACTCCGGCGCGATCGCCGGGTCCTGTGAGGCCGGGACGGTGAAGCGCGCGTTCGGGTGCGCGGCGGGCGTGCCGGTGGCCGGCGTCCAGTCGTTGCCGTGCCAGTCGATCGCGTGGGCGGGCGCGTCTTCCGTCATGCCCTCCCACCAGATGTCGCCCTCGTCGGTTCTCGCGACGTTCGTGAAGATCGCGTTCTTCGCGGCGGTGGCGATCGCGTTCGGGTTCGTCTTTTCGGACGTGTTCGGCGCGACGCCGAAGAAGCCGGCCTCGGGGTTGACCGCGTAGAGGCGGCCGTCCTCGCCGAACTTCATCCAGGCGATGTCGTCGCCGACGGTCTCGACGGTCCAGCCTTCGAGCGTCGGGATCAGCATCGCCAGGTTGGTCTTGCCGCAGGCCGACGGGAAGGCGCCGGTGATGTACTTGGTCTTGCCCTCGGGCGAGGTCAGCTTGAGGATCAGCATGTGCTCGGCGAGCCAGCCCTCGTCGCGCGCCATCACCGAGGCGATGCGCAGCGCGAAGCACTTCTTGCCGAGCAGCGCGTTGCCGCCGTAGCCGGAACCGACGGACCAGATCGTGTTGTCCAAGGGGAAGTGGCAGATGAATCGGCGGTCGGGGTTGCAATCGAGGACGCTGTGGAGGCAGCGGGTAAATTCGTCGCTGTCGCCCAGTTGCTTCCAGGCGACGTCGCCCATGCGGGTCATGATGCCCATGGAGACGGCGACGTAGAGCGAGTCGGTGATCTCGACGCCGACGCGCGCCAGCGGGCTACCGACGGGGCCCA
>JBJMLB010000078.1:0-13400 GCA_045805465.1 Conexibacter sp.
CTGTGCGCCGCCGAGGGCGTCTTCCTCGTCGAGGACTGCGCCCACGCGCACGGCGCGCAGTGGCACGGCCGACGGCCGGGGACGTGGGGCGACGCCGGCGTCTACTCCTTCTACGCGACCAAGACCGTGTCGACGGGCGAGGGCGGCATGCTCGTCTCCAGGAACGAAGACCTGCTCGCCTACGCGCGCGCCTTCCGCGACTACGGCAAGCCCGACTACGACGTCCCGGGCGTCAACTTCCGCATGAGCGAGTTCACCGCCGCGATGGGCCTGCTGCAGACCGAGCGCCTGCCCGAGATCGTCGCCTGGAAGAACGCCGCCGCGCGCGACCATCTCGACGCGCTCCATCCGGGCCGACTCCAGCTGCCCGACGGCATGACCTCGGGCCTCTACAAGTACATCGTCTTCGACCCGATCGAGAAGTCGAGCGGGAAGGTCTACGACCAGCCGTGTCACCGCATCATGGGCACCGGCGACGAGCTGCCGAACACCGACTGGGTGGCCGAGGGTCACTGGTGCGTCCCGCTGTACTACCGACCGGAGGTCGGATCCGCATGAGCCGCGTCCTCGTGACGGGCGGCGCCGGCTTCATCGGCTCGCACGTCGTCGACAAGTTGATCGCCGCCGGGCACGAGCCGCGCATCCTGGACGTGCGCCCGTCGCCCTATCACCCCGACGTCCACACAGCGATCGGAGACATGTGCGTGCTGGAGGACGTGCTGCGCGCAGCGGACGGCTGCGACGCGATCGCGCACCTCGCGGCGGCCGCCGACGTCGGCGAGGTCCAGCAGGACCCGCTCGGCTCCGAGCAGCTCAACGCGCGCGGCACCGCCTGCGTGCTCGAGGCGGCGCGTCAGCTGGAGGTTGACCGCGTCGTATACGCCTCGACGATCTGGGTCTACTCCGACGTCGAGGCCGAGCACGTCGACGAGGAGACGGCGCTCGCGCCGCCTGCGCACCTCTACACCGCCACGAAGCTGGCGGGCGAGCTGTACTGCCGCTCCTACCGCGAGCTCTACAGAGTCGAGTCGACCGTGCTGCGCTTCGGCATCCCGTACGGCCCGCGTGCGCGGCCGGCCGCCGTGATCCCGATCTTCGTGCGCAAGGCCTTGGCCGGGGAGCCGCTGACGCTCGCCGGCGGCGGCCTGCAGACGCGCCGCTTCGTCTACGTCGAGGACATCGCCGAGGGCGTCGTCGCCGGGCTCGCGCCGCAGGCGGCCGACCGCACCTACAACCTCGTCGGCGACGAGGACGTCACGATCCGCGACATTGCCGAGCGCGTGCGCGACGAGATCGGCGACGGGGTCGAGCTGGTCGTGACCGAGGGTCGTGCGGGGGACTTCAGAGGCGCCGAGATCTCGGGCGCGCGGGCAGCCGCCGAGCTGGGCTGGTCGGCTTCAACTCCGTTCGCGGAGGGGCTGGGGCGGTATGTGGCTTGGCATCGGGCGCACTACGGCGTGGAGGAGGCTCCGACGGTGGCCCCGGCCGTGCTGCGGGCGAGTCCTGACGACTCCGGGCGCGCGCACGTCCGCCTTCCGGCGGCCGCGCGTGCGTCCTCATCGCCACCCGCCCGATCGGCCGCCCTGGCCGACGGGGGAGAGCCCGCGCGTCGGCGCGTGCCCGTCGGGCGCATCGTGCGCGATGTGGCGCTGGTGCTGGTGGGCGCCGTGTGCGCGCTGCTGGCATCGCTCGCCGGCTCGGCGCTGCTCGACGGCACAGGCGACGTGTCGCACTACGCGCGCCAGCACCTGTTCTGGGCGCTTGTCGTGCTCGGCGTCGTTGCCGTGACGTCGGCGCGGGCGCTCGGCGCTTGGCGGCGCGCGGCGGAACGCGTCTGACCTCAGAGCGTCGTGGTCGTGAGCCCGCGGCGCTCGATCTCGGCGAGCACGGCGGGCAACGCCGCGACCGTGCGTTGCCAGCACCCGGGCCGGCTGTAATGGTCCGCGTCGTGGAGCAGCAGCACGTCCCCCGCTGCGAGCCGCTCGGTCAGCTCGGTCGCGATCTGGCCGGGCGTGCGGTGCAGGCGCCAGTCGTGGCCCCAGCGCGACCACAGCAGCGGCGCCCACCCGCGCCGGCGGACGACCGTCAGCCCCGCAGGGCTGAAGATCCCGAACGGCGGGCGGTAGTGGCGCGGCTCGATGCCGGTCGCCTCGGCGATCGCGGCGTGGCCGCGGTCAAGGTCGGCCGCGAGCGCGCGCGGTGGGACGCGCAGCTGCAGCAGGTGGCGGTCGCCGTGCAGCGCGACCGTGTGCCCCGCGGCGACGATCTCCCGCGCCAGCGCGGGCGCGCGGCGCACCTGCTCGCCGACGAGGAAGAACGTCGCCCGCGCGTCGGCGGCGGCGAGCGCTTCGAGCACGGCCGGCGTGCCCTGCGGGTGCGGGCCGTCGTCGAAGGTGAGCGCCGTGACCGGCTCGATGCCGGGCAGCGTCCGCGGGATCCCGAGCGAGCGGCACAGTGACGGCACGAGCGGCGCGAGCGCCGGCAGCGACCACGCGGCGGCGCCGGCCGCGGCGATTGCTGCGGGAGCGGTTGCACGCACACGCCGGATCGTTCCACAGCGCGGGGTCCCGATGATCGGCGGGATCGCCGTCGCATTGGCGGCCGCCTGCTGTTACGAGCTCGCCTACGTCGTGCAGGCGCTCGAGACGCGCCGGGCCGGCGGCGGGGAGCAGATCGAGCCGACGTTGCTCGGCCGCCTGCTGCGGCGCCCGCGCTGGGTCGCCGGCACGGCGCTCTCCGGCGTCGGCGCGCTGTTGCAGATCTGGGCGCTGACGCTCGCGCCGCTGACCGTCGTGCAGCCGACGCTGGCGCTCGGGCTTGTGCTGCTGCTCGTGCTGTCCGCGACCGTCCTGCACGAGCCGGTCGGGCGGCGCGAGCGCGTCGGCGTGGCGATGATCGTCCTCGGCGTCGCCGTCGTCGCGCTGAGCGCCGCGCCGGAGGTGGGGGATCCCGGCGATCCGCTCGCGGTAGCGCTGCTGGTCGCGCTGCTCGCCGTCCCGACGCTGCTGCCGTTCGCGCTGCGCGGTCTCGCCGACGCGCGCCTGCGCGTGCTCGCCGCGGCGGCCGGCGACGCGCTCGCGGCCGTCGGCCTGAAGCTCGTCGCGGACGCGACCGGGCGCGGCAGCTTGCCGCTCGCCGTCCTCTACGCCGCCGGAGCGGCGCTCGCCGGCTTGCTCGCGCTGACGGCCGAGATGAGCGCGCTGCAGCGGGTCGCGGCTACGCGCGTCGCACCCGTCGTGCTCGCCGGTCAGGTGCTGGTCCCGGCCGTCGCCGGACCGCTCGCGTTCGGCGAGCAGTGGGGGCGGACGCCGCTGGCCGGGGTCGCGCTCGCGCTGGCGCTGCTGACGGTCGCCGCCGGCGCGGCGCTGCTCGGCGCCTCAGCGGCCGTCGCAGAGGTCCAGCACGACG
Organism: Conexibacter sp.; assembly: GCA_045805465.1. Lineage (GTDB taxonomy): Bacteria > Actinomycetota > Thermoleophilia > Solirubrobacterales > Solirubrobacteraceae > Conexibacter. The sequence continues at coordinate 3,409 of JBJMLB010000078.1, forward strand.
TCGGCCGCGAGCGGCAGCCGGGCGAACGCCTCGACGGGTGAGCCGCGGTGCGCGAGCGCGCGGCGCAGCGCCACCGCCAGCGCCCCGCGGTCGCGTGCCACGTCGGCGATCCCGAAGCGCGCGTACGCGCGGTTGTTTGCGCGGATGTGCCCGCGCCCCCAGCCGTAGGAGATCGTCGGACAGCCGACCGCCCAGGCCTCCAGCACGGTCAGCCCGGCAGTCGAGTGGATCAGCGCGTCCGCGCCGGCGAACAGCGACGGCACCTCGGTCGTGAAGCCGAGCAGCGTCACCCGCTGCACCGCGCCGAAGCGCACCGCCAGCCGCCGCCGCAACGGCTCGTTGCGCCCGCACATCACGACGACGTGCGTGCCGTCGAGCGGGAGCACCGTCGCGATCGCGCCCTCGACGTCGCCGACGCCCCAGCCGCCGCCGGAGACGACGACGACCTTCCCCTCCGTCGGAAGGCTGAGCGTACGGCGGGCCTCATCGCGCGGCGGCGGCGCCGCGAAGCGCGGGTCGTTCATGCCGCGCGCGGCGACGATCCGCGCGCGCGAGCCGGCGATCGCGCGCACTTCCTCCTCCGACTCCGGATGCGTGATCAAGTGGAGGTCGACACCAGGGTGCGACCAGTAGCGCAGCGCGGCGAGGTCGGTGATGGCGGAGACGAGCGGCACAGCGAGCCGGCCCTGCAGGCGCAGGCGGCCGTAGACCTCCGTCGTGCCCGGATAGGTCGAGACGACGACGTCGGGACGGTGCGTCTCGACCAGCCGCAGCAGCCCGCGCCCGCCCATCGCCTCGCTGACCCGGCTGAAGCCGCGGCGCACCGGGGCGACGTGGGTAATGAGCGCGTACTCGGCGTCGAAGACCACATTGCCGAGGTGGGAGTCGAAGGCCGAGCCGCCGAGCACGATCCGCTCCACCAGCGGACCGCAGGCGCGCAGGCCGTCCTCGATCGTGACGACCGCGTCGGGCCTGCGCGCGAGCACGCCGTCGGCGATCACGCGCGCCGGCAGGTCATGCCCCTCGCCGATCGAGGCGCTGACGACGAGCACGCGCGGCGCGGCGGCGGGGCGGGGCTCGGCGACGCTCACGGCGCGACTTATAGCCGGTGCGAGGCAAAGATTCCGCCAGCGCGGGTAAGCTCTCGCCCGATGGCCGACGAGCAGCTCGCCCCCATGAAGGCGCAGGTCTACAAGGACCCGCGCCCTGCCGAGTACTTCGACAGATTCCACAAGCGCGTGCGCGAGAACGAGCCGAACTGGGTCTACGAGCTCGTCCGCGTCATCACCGTGCTCTACGGGCTGATCTTCTTTCGCATGCGCTGCATCGGGTCGGACAACGTACCGGCGGGCGGCAGAGTGATCCTCGCCCCGAACCATTTCTCGTTCATGGATCACTTCTTCACCGGCGCCTTCACTCGCCGGCGGGTGAACTTCATGGCGAAGTCGCAGCTGTTCGCGAAGCCGATGGAGTGGATCTACTCGCCCGGCGGCGTGTTCCCGGTGCGGCGCGGCCACTACGACGACGACGCGTTCATCACCGCGCAGGCGATCCTCGACCGCGACGGCGCGATCGTCATGTACTGCGAGGGCGGCCGCTCCCGCAGCGGCAGAGTCAGCGACCGCGCGCGGCCCGGCATCGGCCGGCTCGCGCTGATGTCGGGCACGCCGGTCGTGCCGATCGCGATCTACGGCTCGCAGCGCGTGCGCAACTGGAAGAAGCTGCAGTTCCCGAAGGTGCTCGTGCAGTACGGCGAGCCGATCGCCTTCCCGCAGGTCGCGAACCCGTCGCGCGAGCAGCAGCAGGCGGCCGCAGACGAGATCCTCGGGGCGATCAAGTCGCTCTACGGCGACCTCGAGCAGCACGGCGAGAAGCAGGTCCGTCGCCGCGTGCGCGCTGCGCGCCGCGGAGGCGCACCGGCGAGCCCCGCGGGCGCGTAGCTCCGAGCCGCTCTCCTCGTCGCTTCCGAGCGGCGCCTCGCGCATGCACGGCGCCCTAAGCTGACGCGCCGATGGACGCCACCGCTCTGCTCCGCCCACACCTGCTCGACGGCCGCTCGATCGCACTCGGTGGCGGGGGGGAGAACCCACTGGACGCGCCGCTCACGGCGCTCGGCGCGAGCGTCGCGCGACTGCCAGCAGCCCCCGACGAGGCGTCGATGGCAGGCGCGGCCGACCCGCTGACGGATGTCCTCGTCCACGACCTGCGTCCCGCCTTCGCCGGCGGTCACGGCGACGAAGCGCTGCGCGCCACGCTCGATCTCGCGTGGATCACGGTGCGCGCCGTCGCCAACGCCGCCTTCCTTCCCGACGCACGCGGCGGCAAGGTCACGCTGATCGCGCCGCGACCGGGGGGCGCGGACGTCGCCGCCGCCGGCGTGCGCGCGGCCGCCGAGAACCTCGCGCGCACGCTCTCGATCGAGTGGGCGCGGCATGGCATCACCACCGTCGCGATCGTCCCGGGCGAGGACACAGAAGCGGAGATCGCGGCGCTCGTCGCCTTCCTCGCCTCGCCGGCGGGCGACTACTGGTCGGGCTGCCGGCTGTCGCTCGGCGAGCTGGCGCTCACAGCGTGAGCGCCTCCCAGACCTCCTCCCGCCCCGGTACGTCGTAGCCGAACGCGTCGGGGTCGGTCCCGACCGCTTCCGCCGCCTCCAGCGCGATCTGCTGCACGGCCACCGTCAGCGGGAAGATCGACAGCTGCTCGCCCAGCTCGCGCGCGACGATGCGGTGGACGGTCGCGCCGCCCGCCTCGACCACGCGCGCCACCTCCTCCAGGCGCTCGGCGCCGAGGCCGCCGCCGTCGAGGCAGATCAGCGCGTCGCGCGCGTCGAGCGCGACCGCCGGGCCGTGCAGCAGCTGCTCGACCATCAGCCCCTCCGCGGCGAGCCGCGCCGTCTCGCGCACCTTCAGCGCGCCCTCCTGGGCCGTCCACGCGTTCGTGCCCGCGCCCGCGTACTCGAGCAGGCGCTCGGGCACGGCGACGCCGCGGCTCGGCCGGGCGAGCTCGGCCGCGACCGCGTCCGGCACAGCCTCCAGGTCGCCGAGCGGGGCGCCCAACTCCGTCGCGAGCTGGGCAAGCCGCATCAGCGCGCCGAGGTGGCTCGCCGTGTACGCGGACGATCTCTCGGCCTCGACCGTCGGCAGGTCGACGCCCGGCTGGTCGATCCCGCCGATCGCGAGCGTCGCCACGCCCGCCTCGCGCGCCTGATCCCGCAGCTCCACGCTGTAGCGCTTGACGCCGGTGTGGCTGAGCAGCACGAGCGCGTCGCCCCGGCGGGTGCCGTCGGCGGCCACATAGTCGCCGGAGGCGGGTCCCGTCCCACTCTCGGGGCGCACGCCTCCGACCGCCGCGTCCAGCGGTTGGATCGGCCACGCCTCGAGGCCGGCTGCGCGCAGCATCCACGCGCCGTGGTTGGCGGCGTGCCAGCTCGTCCCGGTGCCGGCCAGCAGGACGCGCGTGCCGGCCAGCAGCTCGGCCGCCCGCGCCACCGGCGCGCGGTCGCCGAGCAGGCGCTGCAGGTCCTCCGGCTGGCGCGCCATCGTGGCGCGCATCTCGCTCTCGCTCATGGACGGGCGATCTCGATCTGGAGCGGCGTCTGGGGAGCGGCCTCGTGGTCGACCTGCAGCGTCGTGTGCCGCAGCTCGAAGCGCTCCAGCAGTTCCTGCTGGAGCACGCGCCGCAGCTCGTGGCAGTCCGAGCCCGCTCTCACGACGACGTGCGCCGACAGCGCCGGGAAGCCCGACGTCACCTCCCACACGTGCAGGTCGTGGACCTCGACGACGCCCGGCTGGGCAGCGAGCGCGCGGCCGATCTCCTCCGGGTCGAGGCCCTCGGGCGCCGCCTCCAAGAAGACGCGTCCCGATGCCACGATCAACCGCGTCCCCGCGTACAGCATCGAGGCGGCGACGAGCAGGGACGCGAGCGCGTCCGCCTGCACGAAGCCGGTCGCGAGGATGATCCCACCGGCGATCGCCGTCGCGATGAACGCGAACAGGTCGGTGAGGAGGTGCTGGAAGCTGCCCTCGACGTTGAGGCTCTCGCGGCTCGCGCCGGCCAGCACGAACGTCGCCGCCAGGTTCACGACGATTCCCACGCAGGCGACGATCACGACGATCGCGCCCTCGACGTCTGGCGGCGAGACGAGGCGCTGGATCGCCTCGAAAACGATCCACAGAGCGAGCAGCACGAGCGTGATCCCGTTCGCCTGCGCGCTGAGGATTTCGACGCGGCCGAAGCCGTACGTCATCGCTCCGCGCGGCGGCCGTCTCGCGATCCGCAGCGCGACGAGCGCCAGCGCGAGCGCGGCGGCGTCGGTGAGCATGTGCGCGGCGTCCGACAGCAGCGCGAGCGAGGAGGCGACGATGCCCGCGACGAGCTCGGCGCCCATGAACGAGACGATCAGCACGAGCGCGATCGCCAGCGCGCGCGCGTCGGCGTCCGCGCGGACGTGGGGGTGACCCCCGTGGCCGTGGTCGTGGACGTGTGCCATCTGCCGCAATCGTACGCCGCACAGCATCATCCGACGTTCCTCGCGTATCGTGCCGGCCATGAACGATCGCCACCTGCACTGCCTCGTCGAGATCCCGAAGGGCTCGCGCAACAAGTACGAGTGGGACGAGCAACTGCAGGCGATCAAGTTCGATCGCTTCCTCTTCTCGTCCGTCGTCTATCCGACCGATTACGGGTTCATCCCGCAGACGCTGGGCGAGGATGGCGACCCGCTCGACGCGATGGTCACCGTCTCCGAGCCGACCTTCCCCGGTTGCGTGATCCCCGTCAAGCCGATCGCGCTGTTCAAGATGCGCGACGACAAGGGCGTCGACGACAAGGTCCTGTGCGTGCCGCTCGAGGATCCGAACTGGAACATGATCAACGAGCTCGACGATCTCCCACAGCAGCTGCGCGACGAGATCTCCCACTTCTTCTCGATCTACAAGACGCCCGAGGGGAAGGTTGTGAAGGTCGACGGCTGGTACTCGCGCGAGGACGCGATCCGCGTGATCGACGAGTCGCACGAGCGCTGGCGCGAGCGGCAGCCGACGATCGACGGACACGCGCTCGAGCGGGGATGAGGGAAGAGGGCCCGCCCGCCCCGTCGCTCGCCGCGCTGCGGGCGCAGTTCCCGGTCCTCGAACGCATCGCCTATCTGAACGCCGGCACGAACGGGCCGCTCCCACATGAGGCGATCGTCGCCTCGCGCGTGCAGTTGGAGCGTGAGCTGGCGGAGGGCCGCGCAGGCACGCGCCACTTCGAGCGCCGCGCGCAGCTCGCCGAGGAGCTGCGCGCCGGCTATGCAGCGCGCGTCGGCTGCGCGCCCGCGGATCTCGCGCTGACGACCTCGACGACGGAGGGGATCGCGCGTGTGCTGCTCGCGCTCGACCTGCGCGCCGGCGACGAGATCGTCACGAGTGACGAGGAGCACCCCGGCGTGCTCGGCCCGCTCGCCGCGCAGCGGGCGCGCGGGGTGGAGGTGCGGATGGCACCGTGGGCAGACGTGGCCGACGCGGTCGGCCCGCGCACGCGCGTCGTCGTCAGCTCCCACGTCAGCTGGCGCAGCGGGCGGTTCGCACCGGCGGCGCTCGCGTCGGTGGATGTGTCCGTCCTGCTCGACGGCGCCCAGGGCGCCGGCGCCGTGCCGGTCAACGTCGCCGCGCTCGGCTGCGACGCCTACGCGGCGGCCGGCCAGAAGTGGCTGTGCGGGCCGGAGGGGACCGGGCTGCTGTACGTCTCGGGGGCGCTGCGCGACCGGATGCGACCGCCCGCGCCGGGCTACGTGAACCTGGAAGAGCCGGGGCTCGGCCTGGACGGGGCGCCGTGGCAGGACGCCCGCGCCTACGACACGCCGGCGCTGCCGGCCGCCTCGCTCGCCCAGGCGAGTGCCGCGCTCGACGTGCTCGAAGACGCTGGTTGGGAGGCCGTCCACGCCCACGCCGCCGAGCTCGCCGCGATCGCGGCCAACGCGCTGCACGAGCACGGCCGCGACGTGCTGGAGCGCGACCGCACGACGCTCGTCACCTGGCGCGAGCCCGACGCGCCCAGCGCCGTCGAGCGCCTCGCCGAGGCCGGCGTCGTCGTCCGCTCGCTCCCCGGCGAGGACCTCGTGCGCGCATCCTTCGGCGGCTGGAGCAGCACCGACGACCTCGACCGCCTGCTCGCCGCGCTGCCGCGCTGAGCTGGCATTTCGCCAGCCTCCCGCGGTTGTCCGCCCCCGCCGCCCGCGGTACGCTGCGGGCGGGCGTCGGGGCTGACTCCCGCCCGCAGCTTTGCGGGCTACCGCGCCAGCCGGTCGATGACCAGCATGGCCAGCAGCAACGCAATGGCGAGCACTGTGATGGTGCTCGTCATGCGCGTCCTCCTTTCCTGATGGGGCGCCGTTCAGCCCCGTACCGTCGGCTCCCTGGAGTGGAGGACTCCGCCGCGAGCAGCGTGACAGCCCACCTGTTACAAAACTCGCGCGCTTCGTAACAATTCAGCGCAATTGTAAATTCTCTGCGCAGTTCTCCCCAATTTCACGCGTAATCATCCGAGCCCCCGCCTAGTCTCCAACGCGTCAACAAAAACGGCCGGGGCGCTGCTGGCACAGCGCCCCGGCCTCGCACAGGAGGCAACAGCTCCCATGCCACGCCAGCGTACTTCGTCCCGCGCGCACTCCGCGCATTCGGTCACATTCGGCGCCGCGGTGCGCGAGCTGCGGGCCTGCCGCGCCATGTCCCAGGAGGAACTCGGCTTCCGCGCCAAGCTCCACCGTAACTACGTCGGTGCGCTCGAGCGCGGCGAGATCAACCCGACCTTCAAGACGCTCCGCACGCTCGCCGACGGCCTCGACGTCGAGCTGTCCTCGCTGATCCGCCTCTACGAGGAGCGCGTGGAGGACCGAGCGTGCGGCGCGCACCGAGTGCGCGCGCCCGTCACGGCGCGTCGGCTCGTCGCATGAGCCGCCGGCCGAGCCCGCGGCGCACGCTGGTCACGTGCGCCGCGGCAGTGAGACGCCGTCGCTCAGGTCGTCATGCCGGTGAACTGGCCACCGGTGATGTTCAGCGTCTGCCCGTGCACGTAGTTCGACCACGGCGAGCACAGGAAGAAGACGCCGCCGGCGGCCTCCTCCGGCGTGCCGGGCCGGCCGAGCGGGATCAGCATCGCGGCCATCCCGCGCAGCTGATCGGGGATCCCGAGCTGGATTCTCTCTCCGCCGATCTCGGCGACGTTCGACTCGTCCTTGGAGGCGGTCAGGCGCGTCTCGATGTAGCCGAACGCGACCGCGTTGACGTTGACCTTGAACTGGCCCCACTCCTTCGCGAGCGTCTTCGTCAGGCCCACGACGCCGGCCTTGCCGGAGGAGTAGTTCGCCTGGCCGGCGTTGCCCATCGTGCCGGAGATCGACGAGACGTTGACGATCTTGCGGAAGACCTCCTGCCCAGCCTCGCGCTCCTTCTTGGCGGGCTCGCGCAGGTGCGGTGCGGCGGCGCGGATCACTCTGAACGGCACGATCAGGTGGATGTCCAGCATCTTCTGGAACCACTCGTCGCTCATCTTGTGGATCGGTGCGTCGAGCGTATAGCCGGCGTTGTTGACGATGATGTCGATCCGACCCCAGGCGTCGATCGCCGTCTGGATCAGCTTCTCCGGCGCGTCGCCGGCGGTGAGGTCCCCGGCGTAGACGGCCGTCTCGCCCTGGATCTCCGACGCGGTCTGCTGCGCGACGTCGCCGTCGAGGTCGTTGATCACGACCTTCGCGCCCTGCGACGCGAGCAGCTCGGCGGTGGCGCGGCCGATGCCGCGCGCGCTGCCGGTGACGATCGCGACCTTGTCGTCGAGAACTCCCATGCACTTCTCCTTGGTGACGGGTACGGAGTGATGCGAAACGCGTTGCGGAGGCGGGACTCTAGGCGGTTCAGATGAACGTCGGCGTCAGCGCGCCGGCTCACAACCCGAGCGTCTTGCCGAGGATCTCGCGCATGATCTCGTCGGTACCGCCGCCGATCGGGCCGAGTCGCAGGTCGCGCACGGCGCGCTCGATCCCGGCGTCGACGAGGTAGCCGTAGCCGCCGTGGATCTGCAGGCACGTGTCGGCGGCGTCGTAGGCGGCCCGCTGCGTGGCGAGCTTCGCCATCGTCACCTCCTGCACCGCGTTCATGCCGGCGAGGTGCATGCGCAGCGCGTTGTATGTGATCGCGCGGCCCGTCTCGAGCGCGACGGCGACCTCGGCGAGCTTGTGGCGGATCGCCTGGTGTCTGCCGATCGGCCGCCCGAACGCCTCGCGCTCCTTCGCGTAGGCGAGCGTGCGCTCGAAGACGACCTCCATCGCGCCGACGGCACCGAGCGCCATCATTACGCGCTCCCACTGGAAGTTAGCCATGATCAGCTTAAAGCCCTCGTGCTCGGCGCCCAGCAGGTTCTCCTCGGGCACGAACACGTCGTCGAACGCGATCAGCGCCGTGTCGGAGGCGTGCCAGCCGAGCTTCTCGATCGGCGAGGCGGACACACCCTCGCCTCTGTCGACGATCAGGAACGAGATGCCGTGGTGGCCGCCCTCCTCGGTCGTCTTGACTGCGGTGACGATGAAGTCGGCGCGCACCCCGTTCGTGATGAACATCTTCGAGCCGTTGACGACGAAGCCGCCCTCGACGCGCCGCGCGCGCGTCTTGATGCCGGCGACGTCGGAGCCGGCGTCCGGCTCGGTGATCCCGAGCGCTGCGACCTTCTCGCCGCGGATGCCCGGCACCAGGTAGCGCTCGTGCTGGTCGGGCGTTCCGAACTTCCACACCGGCGGCAGCGCGATGCCGGTGTGCGCGCCGATCCCGGCGCCGAGGCCGCCGGAGCCGCAGCGCGCCAGCTCCTGCGCCCACACGGCGGCGGCGAGCGGATCGCCGCCGCCGCCCAGCGCTCTCGGGAACTTCAGCCCGACGTAGCCCTGCTCGGCGACGCGCGGGATGACCCAGTCGGCGAACGACCGCGCCTCCTCCCACTCCGCCGCGTGCGGCGCCAGCTCGGACTCGACGAACGCTCGCATCTCCAGCCGCAGCCGCTCTGTCTCTTCGGTGAATGGCGGGGCGGGACGTCGCTCGGTGGTGATGGCGGTCATCCGCAGACGCTGATCGGGCGGGTGGCGCTGAGGACGCACGTGCGCCGGCCGAAGGCCGGTGTGCGCGCGCCCGGAGGCGGCAGGACCCGCCCGCAGCAGCGATTGGGCTCGGTCGAGCGCCTCACCATCACCGCTTCGCGCCGGGCGGTGCGTCCTTGGCCGACAAGCCCTCCGCCGTGCGGCCGTCGCGGCCGACGTAGCCGCCCTTGGCGCCGACGATCATGTAGATCGCGTCGCCGTCGCCGACGTTCTTGATCGAGCGCACCGTCGGCGCGTCCACGCGCGCGAGCCCGCCGGCGCCCAGCTCGTGCGTCGTGCCGTCGCCGAAGCTGATCGCGATCCGGCCGCGGTGGACGAAGTACAGCTCCTCCTGCTCGTCGTGGAAGTGGCCGGCCGTCTCGTAGCCGGGCGGCATCACGATGGCGTTGGCGCCGAGCTCCTTGACGTCCAGTCCCTTGCGGATCTTGCGGAAGCCGTAGCCCTCGCCGAGCAGCTCCAGGTCCCCGATGGCGTAGCCGGGACCGTTGACGATCTCACCCATGTTCATGACCTCCTAGAGTCCGTACGAGCGGCCGATGACGTCGAGCATGATCTCGTCAGTGCCCGCGCCGATCCGGTTCAGGCGCATGTCGCGCCACACGCGCTCCACGCCGTACTCCTTCATGTAGCCGGCGCCGCCGTGGATCTGGATGCACTCGTCGGCGACCTCCACCGCGACGCGCGCGGCGTGCAGCTTCGCCATCGAGATCTCCCGCACGGGGTACTCGCCGTTCTGGAAGCGCCAGGCGGTCGTGTAGACCAGCTGCCGCGCCGCCTCGATCTTCGTGGCCATGTCCGCGAACTTGTGGCGGATCACCTGGAAGTGCCCGATCGAGCGGCCGAACGCCTGGCGCTCGAGCGCGTACTC
>JBJMLB010000079.1:0-3731 GCA_045805465.1 Conexibacter sp.
CCCTTCTCGATGCCCTCGAGCCCGGCGTGCAGCAGGACGGCGAACGTCAGGTACGGGTTGCACGCCGGATCGGGGCAGCGGAGCTCCATCCGGGTCGTCTGCTCCTTGCCCGGGTGGTACAGCGGCACGCGCACGAGGGCCGAGCGGTTGCGGCGCGACCAGGCGCTGTAGACGGGCGCCTCGTAGCCGGGCACGAGCCGCTTGTACGAGTTGACCCACTGGGCGAAGATCGAGCTGATCTCCCGCGCGTGGCGCAGCTGGCCGGCGATGAACGCCTTGCCGACGTCGGACAGGAAGTACTGGTCGTCGGCGTCGTAGAAGGCGTTTCTGCCGTCGCGGAAGAGCGACTGGTGCGTGTGCATGCCGGAGCCGTTCTCGCCGAACAATGGCTTCGGCATGAAGGTCGCGTGCATGCCGTGCTTCATCGCGCACTCCTTGACGGTGAGGCGATACGTCATGCAGTCGTCGGCCATCTTGAGCGCGGGCGCGTAGCGCATGTCAATCTCGTGCTGCGAGGGGCCGACCTCGTGGTGGCTGTACTCGACGTGGATGCCGAGCTGCTCCAAGGCCAGCACGGTCTCGCGCCGCAGGTCCGAGCCGGCGTCGAGCGTCGTGAGGTCGAAGTAGCCGCCCTGGTCGAGCGGCTCGGTTGATCTCGCGTCTCTGAAGTAGAAGTACTCCAGCTCCGGGCCGACCATGAAGTCGTCGAAGCCCATGTCGGTGGCGCGCTGCAGCGCACGGCGCAGGACATGGCGCGGGTCGCCCTCATACGGGTTGCGCTCCGGCGTCTGCACGTCGCAGAACATGCGCGCGACGCCGTCGTCGGTCGGGCGCCAGGGCAGCGCGGCGTAGGTGCTCGGGTCCGGCAGGGCGATCATGTCCGACTCCTCGATCGCGTTGAAGCCGGTGATCGAGGAGCCGTCGAAGCCCATCCCGCCCTCGAACGCGTCGTCCAGCTCGCTGCTGTTGATCGAGAACGACTTCAGCTGGCCCAGAACGTCGGTGAACCAGAGCCGGATGAAGCGGATGCCGTCGCTCTCTACGCGGCGCTTGACGTCGTCGGCTGTGAGCGGGGCGTCGTCCATGGGTGGCTCCTGAGGCGTTGTCGTGCGGCGACGGGCCGAGTGGGAGCCGGACCTTATCGCGACACCCGCGGGGTCAGACCCCGTCGGGCGGCTGCGCGCGGCCGCTGACCGGCGGCTTGCGCCGCTTGGTCAGGCGGCGTGCAAGGTGCGGGACTCCTCGACGGAGCCGTCGACTGGGACCTCGCCCGCGACGTTGACCATCGCCGTGAAGCGCTCGAGCGCGACCGCGGCCATCGCTTCGATCAGCTCCTCGTCGTCCCAGCCGGCCTCGCGCGCCTCCTCGTGCAGGTGCATCGGCGGCTTGCCGCCGTCGAGCAGCGCGCCGACCCAGCGCAGCAGCGCCGCCTCGCGCTCGTCCTTCGACTCGCATTGGCGCGCGCTCTGGACCTCGTCCCAGCGCAGCCCGACCGCGCGCGCCGCGCGCGTATGCATCGCGACGCCAGGAGCCGAGCCGTCGTGCTCGGCGACGGCGAGCGCGATCCGCTCGAGCGTGGCGGCGCCGAGGCGGCCGTGGCGCAGCTCGGAGCGGAAGCGCGCATAGGCGCGCAGCGCCGCCGGCGACCCGGCGAGCACGCCGAGGAAGTTCGGCAGCTGGCCGCCCGCCGCCGTCGCACCGCGCAGGACCGGGGCGGAAGCCTCGGGAGCGGTCAGGTCGTCATGGATATGGAACCGGCTCATCGGAGTTCTCATGGCGTCACCGCGGTCTAGAGAGCAACGCGCGACAGGGCCACCCGTTTCCGGGGGCACGTCACGCGGGGGTCCATCTCCTTATACGCAGCGACCTAAACGCAGGCTCAGGCTTAAGCTGACGCGATGCCAGGCAGCGCCTGACGCCTGGCGGATGTTGGCGTCCGCCAGGGGAGGACGCAGCCGGTGTGGCGTACTCCGTACGCGAACCGGCGAGGACGATGCCTGGCGGAATGCCGACACCGCCAGGCGTCAGGCGCCGTGGGCGCTGAGCACTGCGACGAGGATCAGGAAGACCCCCATCATCACGGCCCACAGGGCGGCGCGGTCGGGGCGCGTGCCGGCGATCCGCTCGCTGGGGCGGCGCGGGGGGCGACGTCGAGCGGGCCCGGCGGACGTGGTCCCGCCCGCCCGCGGGGTGACCTGCCCGCGGATGACGACGGTGCGGCGGGCTGCGGCGGCGGGGCGGTCGGGGCGTGGGGGCGCCTCGGCAGGTGGCATTCGGTCCTCTTTCGTCGGCTTACGGGGTTAGCTGACGGGCTCGCGCCGAAAGAGCGGCGCTACGTGCGGCCTGCACGATTCGCCCCGATGTCCTGGGTCCCCCGCTTCCCACCCGACGGCGAGTGGGAATTCAGCGGTCGTTGTGCGGGGCGATCCTAGCAGCGGAAGCAAACCGTTCGCCTGCATATTGCCGATGTTATGGAGACCGGCGGTCGGATCCGCGCGCCGGCGGGATGACGATCCCGGAAACTCCGGGAAGCGGGGGACCGGCCTTCGACGACCACATCGGCCGCCTCGGGCGCTCGCGCGCGAACTACTTGCCGGCGACGGCTGCGACGAACGCCGAGACGGCGGCCACGTCCTCGCCCTGCACGATGCCGGCGGGCATCGTGCCGCCGCCGCGCTGTCGGCCTCTCTCGACCGCGTCCTCCACCAGCCCCTTGGGCGGCTGGAGCTGGTCGAGGTTGGGCCCGACCTTGCCGTCGGCGTCGGCTGCGGCGAATGTGTGGCAGCTCGCGCAGTACTTGCCGAAGATCTCGCGACCGTCCTGCTCCTGCTTCGTCAGCTCGACCGTCGTCCCGTTGAGGTGCGCCGCCGCGCTGTCGTGGTTGCCGACGAGGATCAGCACCGGCACGGCCACGCCGATCGCGACATAGAAGACGGCGAACAGCACGATGGCGGTGCGTCGCCCGCTGTGGCTCTGCGACTGCAACGTGGCGCGCGCGCCGCGCGGCCCGCCGCGCAGGGCGATGAAGAACAGCACGAGGCCGACGACGACCCAAAACGCGAGAAATGCGGCGGTGGCGAGCATGGCCGCTGCGGACCCTACCCTGAGCGGACCACGGAATGGAAGGGTGAACCACGCAAACGCGGCGCCGGCCTCTGCGCAGCGCCGACGCGCCAGCGCATGCGGCCTACCGCCGGCGCCCCTGCGCGAAGCTCATGACGGCGGGCGCGACGGCGCGGAAGTCGTCGGCCGCGCCGCCGCCGCGCTCCGCCTCGGCGCGTCGCCGCTCCGCCTCGTCGAGCGGCGAGAGGTCCTTCACCTCCGCCAGCACGCGATCCGGTGCGGCAAGCGGATCGATCCGCTCGACGAGCACGTTGATGCCGCCGCCCGCAGCCGGATGGCGCTCGAGCCGCCCGGCTGCGCGCACGAGCGGCTCGCTGCGGACGGTCAGGCGGCTGCGCTCGTAGAGCTTCGGCGGGACGATCAGGTTGATCGTCCCGTGCTCGTCCTCGAGCAGCATGAAGACGACGCCGCTCGCGGTGCCGGGGCGCTGGCGCGCGACGACCATCCCGGCCACCTCCACGCGCGCGCCGTGCTCGATCCGCGGCAGGTCGCGGCTGGCGGCCACGCTGTGCGGCAGGCTGCGGCGCAGCTGCGCGAGCGGGTGCGAGCGGGCCGTGAGGCCAGTCGTGTCGTAGTCGGCGAGCAGCTCGCCCCAGGAGCCGAGCTCG
>JBJMLB010000080.1:0-32771 GCA_045805465.1 Conexibacter sp.
CACACTTACCCAACAACAACCACTTCCAATCTTATGGCTCGAATTCGCCGACGCCGGCGACGCGCATCGCGACGACGAGCAGGGCGACGGCGACCGCGGCGACGGTGATGCGGATGTCGTGGCGCGACCACGCGCGGCGTCTGCGCGCGGCCTTGACCGCCGAGCCGTAGCCGCGCAGCTCCAGCGCCGCGGCGACGTCCACCGCGCGGTCGAGCGCGCCCGCCGCGACCGCGCGCACGAGCGCGACGCGCGACGGCGGCGGCCCCGGGCGGCAGCGCTGCGCGTCCGCCATGCGACGGCCGTCGCGCTGGAGCACCGGCACCATCCGCGTCGCGAGCGTCGCGGTGAGCGCGGAGCGGAAGGAGACGCGGCGGAACAGGCGCAGCACCTCGTCGGGGTCGACGACCGCCGCGTACAGCGCGCAACAGAGGATCAGCGCGAGCGCGCGCAGGCCGAGCACCGCGCCGTAGACGAGCGCCTCCAGCGTCACGTCCACCCGGCCGAGCACCGGCGCCTCGCCGAGGCGTGCGATCACGGTCAGGCCGTTGCGGGTGACGAGCGGGTTCAGCAGCGCGATCATGAGCGCGAACGGCAGCGCCAGCAGCAGCGCCCGCCGCAACTGCGCTCCGACGCCGGCTGCGCTTCCCACCGCGAGCGCCGCGACGACGACCGCGCCAAGCACCAGCGGGCTGTCGAACATCAACGCCGGCAACGCGAGCACGGCGCACAGCGCGCAGCCGACCGCCGCGCGCACGGCGTGGAGCGGGCTGGCGCTGCGGCGCACGGGCATCAGCGCACCACGGGCAGCCCGATCGCGGAGGAGCCGTCGAGCGCCACTGCGAAACGGCGCTGGAGCGTCTGCTCGTCGAGCGCGCGCGCGGCGGCCTCGACGCCGGCGGTGTCGGTGCCGGTGATCGTCCAGGTCGGCGCCTGCTCCTCGAAGCGCGTGGCGGCGATCAGGCCGGCGCCGGTCAGTAGCGCCCGCACCGATCTGCCGCGCTGGTCGAGCAGCTCGAGGATTCTGCCCTCGTCGCCGAAGCGCGCGTAGACGCCGCTCGCGGCCGGGCCGCGGTCGATCTGCTCCAGCGCCTGGTCGGCGCGCAGCTCGTGCCAGCGACCCACGAGCACGCGCACGGTTCTCTCCCCCACGCCGGTGCCGATCGTCTGCCGGCCGGCGATCACGCCGGCCGCGCCGAGCCGGTCCGACACCGTCTTGCAGGCGTCCTCGACGTCGTCGGCGCACTCCAGCACGACGGGGTAGCGCTTCCCCTCCGCCCCGTGCGCGAACGGCTCGGGGAACGAGCCGACGACGGCCGGCACGTGCGGCGTGGCGCTCCAGTCGTGGCGATCCCACCAGATGCGGTCGCCGTCGTGGAGCTGCACGTCGGCGGAGCCGACGTCGCTCTCGATCCCGTTGACGTAGAAGAACCAGTCGACCGGCTGCCCGTCCTCGCGACCGCCGGCAAGCCCGTTGATCGACTGGACGAAGCCGCCGCCGTAGCGCGTCTTGACGTCGAAGTTGCGCTCCAGCAGCCGCATGACCGTCTCAGAGGACGGCAGGTCCTGGGCGATCCGCGCCCCCAGCTGTCTTGTGCCGAAGTCACGCGTGACGAGCACGCGCGCTCCGGTGTCGCTGTTGCCCGCGCCGAGTCCGCAGCCCGCGAGGCCGGCGGCGGGCAATAGCGCGAGCGCGATCAGCGCGAACAGCTGGGGACGCGGACGCCGCACTCGCTAGGCCTCCACCGTGAAGCCGAGGCGGACCGTCCGGCGGTTGCCGGCGTCATCCATCGCATACACGACGAGGCGGTAGCTGCCCGGCGCGAGTCGCGCCGGAAGCAGGTACGACCAGCGCGGACCGTCACCGGCATCGACAAGCGGCGCGCCTCTTCTGCCGCACGGACGGAAGCGCGAGCGGTCACCGTCGAACGCGGTGCAGGCGCCGTCGGCGCGACGCGTCAGACGGAACGCGACGCCGGCACCCTCCGGATCGACCGCGCCGCCGCGCAGCACGCGCGGGGCCTTGTCGGCCGCGAATGACTGGCCGTCGGCGATGCCCTTGACCGTCAGCTCCGGCGGCGTGCTGTCGCGGCTACCGCACTTTCCGCCGCGGTGATGCGGGTGGATCCCGTGCTGACAGTGCAGACGTGCGGACGGGACGTCGCCGGCGCGCGTCGCGCGCAGCGTCGTCTGTCCCAGCGGCAGCTGGACGGTCGCGGTGCCGCCGGCTCCGGTTCTGACCGGCTGGACCCCGCCCGCGATCGTCGCGCCCGCGACCGGCGTGCTGGTGCCGTCGCCCTTGAGCAGGACGACCTTGAGGTCCACCTTGCCGCCGCGGGGACGGATCACCTGCAGGGCGAGCGGCAGGTTCGTGCAGCTCGAGAAGTCCGGCGTGGAAGTGCAGAGGAACTCCAGCACGTCGTCGCCCGGCTTCAGCTCGGTGTCGCAGAGACCCGTCAGCGACGATCTGCTGTTGACCCACAGCGTCCAGTAGGCGCTGAAGTCAGCGGGCGCTCTGACACCGTCTATCGCGTCGACTGCGTAGCCGAGGCCGTCGAACCAGGTGCCGTCCCAGCTGCTGGCGGTTGCCTGCTCGAGCGCGCCTGCGGCGCTGGTTCCCGTGCATCTGTGCGCAGCGTTTCTGTCCTTGACGACGGGCGTGCGCGTCGTCGTGATTGTCGCGTCGACGAGCGTGCGTCCGGGCGCCTCGGCGCGTACCGAGACCTTGGCCGGCGAGCCGGCGTGCGCGACCGAGGCCAGAAGGCTCGCCGCGGCGAGCGCTCCGACGACGGAGCCGATGATCCTGCGAGACATTCAGCCACCCCTTTCCGCGAGGGCGTATGTGGACCGTGCGGTCGGAGGCCTGGTCTCCTGGCTCTCGGGCCTACCCTCCGCGCCTTCCCGGGAGGCGGTGCCTCTCAGTGGCTGCGCAGTCGCTGCTGCGCGTGCGGCGGGCGTCCCCGATCACAGTGGCGGGTCCGCGCCGGATTCACACCGGACTTCCCATCGCCACCGACCTATGAACGCCGCGGATGCTAGCGCGGAAACCAGCGGATCACGTCGTAGACTGCGGAGGGATGACCGTCAACCTCACCCGGATCTACACGCGCCACGGCGACAAAGGCGAGACGCACCTCGGCGACATGAGCCGCGTGCCGAAGACGCATCCGCGCATCGAGGCGTACGGGACGGTCGACGAGCTCAACGCTCACGTCGGCGTCGCGCTCGCGAGCGCGGGGATGCCGGAGCGCTACGTGCCGTGGCTCCAGCACGTCCAGAACGACCTGTTCGACGTCGGCGCGGACATCGCCGTCCCGCACGGCGGCGACAAGACGCGCCTGCGCGTGAGCCCCGAGCAGACGAGATGGCTGGAGGAGCGCTGCGACGAGGTCAACGGCGAGCTGCCCGCGCTCAGATCGTTCGTGATCCCCGGCGGCTCGCCGGCCGCGGCGCAGCTGCACGTCTGCCGCACCGTCTGCCGGCGCGCCGAGCGCGCGGCGATCGCGTGCGGCGAGGAGGATCTCGGCGAGGAGGTCGTGCGCTACCTGAACCGGCTCTCCGACCTGCTCTTCATCCTCAGCCGCGGCGCGGTCGAGGGCGACGAGCCGCTGTGGGAGCCGGGGCGCTTTCGCTGACAGGAGGGTCTGGCGGCCCAGGCGCCGCGGCGGGTTCCGCCGAACCGTTCCAACCTGCGCATCCGGCTTGCGCGCTGCGGTAGGTTCGCACACGTAGGAATCAAGGCAACACGCCGGAATGGGGGAAATCGGGGGATGCGCGTTCTGCTTTGCTGTGCCGCGATCGCGGTCACGCTGGTGATCGTCGGCTGCGGCGGTGACTCGAACTCTTCTTCAGACGCAAGCGGCGGCCAGGCCGCGACGAGCGGGACGCAGACCGCTCCCGGTTCAAGAGTCCTGCACTACATCACGCGGGAAGCGAAGCCGAGAAACCCGGGCCCGCATCCCGGTGCCAGAGTCGACCATCTGATCATAAGAGACATCAGAAAGGGCGTCGGCCCGGCCATTCAGTCCGGCGACAGCGGGATCTTCGAATTCATAGCCACGAACTGGGTCACCGGAAAGCCGCTCGACGAGGCCTGGCACAGAAAGAGACCGTTCGAGACGACGATCGAACACAACGTCGTGATCGACGGCTGGTGGCAAGGCATCCCCGGCATGAGAGTCAGTGGCCGGCGCCAGATCATCGTCCCGCCAAGCCTGGGTTTCACCACGAATCCGGAACTGCAGGGCGCCACCACCTTCTTCGACGTCGTCCTCGTGGAGATCAGACCGCAGCAGCCGAGAGGGCTCGCGCCCGCCCCGCAGGAAGCCACACCCTCGATTGGGTAGCGCCCGCGGCTCACGCTGGACGGCGGGGTCTTGGCTCGGCGGTGGCCGGGCCTGGTCGGTGAACGGGAGCTCGGCGCCGCCCGTCGGCGCACTCTCCCGCACGCACTGGCGCACGCCCCGGAGGGTGCGTGCGAAGGTGCCGGCCTTCGTGAAGATCTTCAGGAGCTGACAACACGCATGGCAAGAGGAACCATCGTCTCCGGCCGCACGGCCGTCATCACCGGCGCGGGATCCGGCATGGGCCGCGCGATGGCGCAGCGGCTCGCGCGCCACGGCTCGCCCGTCGCGATCTGCGACTGGAACGAGGACGACCTGCAGGAGACGGCCTCCACGATCGACGGCCCAACGCTCGTGCGCAGACTCGACGTGCGCGACCGCGGCGGGCAGATGGCGTTCGCGGCCGCCGTGAAGGAGTGGACGCCCGCGCCGATCGGGATGGTCTTCAACAACGCCGGCGTGACCGTCTCCCAGACGGCCGCCGACGCCGCCCACGAGGACGACGAGTGGGTCATCGACGTGAACATGTGGGGCGTCATCCACGGCACGCGCGCGTTCCTGCCGATCCTGCTGGAGCAGGACAGCGGGGCGATCGTGAACGTCTCGAGCGTCTTCGGCCTGATCGGCTTCCCGACGCAGAGCGCGTACTGCGCGTCGAAGTTCGCCGTGCGCGGCTACACCGAGTCGCTGCGAGCCGAGCTGCGCGAGACGGGCGTGACGGCGATCGCCGTCCACCCGGGGGGCGTCGATACGAACATCGTCGAGCACGCGCGCTTCCACGTCGACGACCGCGGCAACAGAGATCACGCCGTGCTCAAGCGCGACTTCAGAAGAGTCGCGCGCACCTCATCCGAGAAGGCGGCGGAAATCATCCACACGGGCGTGGAGCGCGGCAAGCAGCGGATCCTCGTGGGTCCGGACGCTGGCTTCCTGTCGGTGCTGGTACGGATCGCGCCGGTGCGCTACTTCGAGGTGCTGCAGCGGCTCGAGCCGTTCATGCGCAGATAAGCAGGGCTTCGCCAATCCGTCTCAGCCGCTAGCTTCGTGAGTGGGATGGCGAAGAAGAAGCTCAAGCCGGGCGTCGAGGTCAAGCCGAAGGGCAAGTGCTGCAAGTCGCGGCCGCGCTGCAAGCGCTGCCCGGTCACGCTCGACCGGCTGAGCAAGATGGGCTTCGCCGAGCGGCGCTCGAGCGGGCGCTATGTGATCGTCGAGGTCGTGCCAAAGCGGGAGCTGAGAGCGGCGCGGGGGAAGTAGCGGTGTGGTCAGGCGACGCGCACCTGCTCGTCGCCCACCTGGACGACGTCGCCGCTGCGGAGCTGGCGGCCCCGACGCTCCTCTGCCTCGCCGTTGACGCTGACGGCGCCCTCCGCGAGCAGCTCCTTCGCCTCGCCGCCGGAGTCGGCGAGGCCGGCCAGCTTGAGCAGCTGGCCGAGGCGGATCGTCTCGTCGCGGATGGGCACGTCGCGCATGCGGCGGCGGACGATAGCCGTCAGGCGGCTGCGCGCAGCGCACGGTCGATCCGGCCGGCGCGAGCACGTGCTCGATCGCCATGGCAGCGGCAGACCTCGCCGCGACCGACGAGCCTGGAAAGCTGATCTTCGTGCGATACGGAGGAGCAGCTCAGCTGCGCGCCGGCATCGTCGGGGCCGGCTTCATCGGCGCGGTGCACACCCGCTCGGCGCTGCTGGCAGGCGCAAGGATCGCGGCGATCGCCGCGTCGTCGGCAGCCTCCGCGCGCGAGGCCGCGCAGCGGCTCGGCGCCGAGCGCGCGTTCGGCTCGGCAGAGGAGCTAGCCGTGTCCGACGAGGTCGACGTCGTGCACGTGTGCGCGCCCAACCACCTGCACGTCCCGCTCGTGCGCGCGGCGCTGGAGGCGGGCAAGCACGTGATCTGCGAGAAGCCGCTGGCGCTCGACGACGCCGGCGCGAGCGAGCTCGTCGACCTCGCAGCCGCGCGTGGGCTCGTCGGCGCCGTGCCGTTCGTGTACCGCTACTACCCGATGGTCCGCGAGGCGCGCGAGCGCCTGCGCAGCGGCGAGAGCGGCGCACTGCGGCTGGTGCACGGCACCTACCTGCAGGACTGGCTCTCCTCCCCCGCCGACGACAACTGGCGCGTCGAGCGCCGGCTCGGCGGACCGTCGCGGGCTTTCGCCGACATCGGCTCGCACTGGTGCGACCTCGCCGAGTTCGCCTCCGGCCATCGCATCACGCGCCTGTCCGCGCGTACGGAGACCGTGATCCCGGAGCGCAGCGACGGCGGCGGGCGCCCCGCGTTCGCACGTGGTGAGGCGGCTGGTCCGCTGCGCGCCGTCGACACGGAGGACGTTGCGCTCGTGCAGTTCGAGACCGACGGCGGTGCGCTGGGATCGGTCGTCGTCAGCCAGGTCTCCCCCGGACGCAAGAACCGCCTGTGGATCGAGTGGGACGCGGCGGAGGAGTCGCTCGCCTTCGATCAGGAGCGCCCCGAGACGCTGTGGCGCGGACGCCGCGACGGCGTCGCGGAGGACCGGCGCGACGCCGCGGCGCTGAGCCCGGCCGCCGCGCGCCTCTCGACGCTGCCGGCCGGGCACCCGCAGGGCTGGGCGGACGCCTTCGACGCGTTCGTCGCCGACGTCTACGCGACGATCCGCAGCGGCGAGATCCCCGACGGTATGCCTTGCTTCCCCGACGGTCGCCGCGCGGTCCGCATCGCCGAGGCGGTGCTCGCCTCGGCGGCCGACGGCGCGTGGACCACCGTCTAGCTCGTCGCGTCCCCGTCCTCACGCCTGCGACGCCGTCCCGTCGAACGCGTCTCCGTTCCGCCAGATAATTTCGACGCCCTCGCTGGCTGCGAGCCGCATGAGATCCGGGCGCGGCTTCTGAGGAACAAGAATTACTTTGCTTGGCGTTGGATCGACAAGACGGGCGTAGTCGGCGAGCTGCCCGAGCGCCATCCGGATGGCCGGCCGAGCGACGCTGCCCTTTGCCTCGATGAGCGTGTTCGTTGTCTTGTCGTACATGTCGCAGAAGAGCGGCGCCGGCTCGTCCTCTGGCCAGAGTTGCAGGCGGCACACGTCATCACCGGATGAGGTGAGGTAGGCGAGGTATTCCCGAACGAGCTTCTGCTCACGGCGTTCGGCCTCGCGCGGCTCACGGCTGCCTGCGATGACGAACGATTCTGTGAGGTGCTGCTCGACAGGAACCTCCTTCATCGAATCCTTGCCCAACATCTCTACGCGTGAGCGGGCCTGGCTGGCTCTCACGCGGCCAAGTGGCCGAAGCCGAAACACAATGACGCTGCGGATCTCGTCGTCACCGTTCTGAGGTGCATCGGCCGTGTAGTAATCGACGTACTCGAACGGCCCCATGTAGGTCACTTCGCGCCCGTGCACGTCAAAGACATGCAGGTCGCGGCCCTCGGCGGCATGGTCGCGGACTGTCCGGTTGCCCTGCACCATCTTCTGGTCGCCGACCTGGCCCTCGCCGGTGTAGTGGTAGAAGCCGTCCTCGCGCCAGCCGTCATAGATGTACCCGTGCAGGACAGCAGCCGTTTGATCGGTGAACACGAAGACGTTGTTGGAAACCTTTGACGGACTGATGCCGCCCTGTCGTCGGCCGCCGTATTGCTGGTGAAGCTCAGCGCGGCGACGCGTCTCGCCCGGTTGCATGTCGATAGGCATTTAGCTTCCCGTTTTAGGTAGTTTTTCGACCTAAAGCCTAGCGCAAGGCCTGACGAGGATGAGCGGTTCCAGCGCTCCGGTAGAACTCCACTTGCATGTCCTCCGACGCCACGATCATCGAAGCCGGCGGCCGCGACCTGCGCGTGTCGAGCCCCGACCGCGTGATTTTTCCCGCAACGGAGCGCTCGGCGCCGATCACAAAGCTCGACGTCGTGCGGTACTACCTCGCCGTCGAGGACGGGATCATGCGCGCGCTCGCGCGGCGGCCGACGACGCTCGAGCGCTGGACGAAGGGCGTGCACCCCGACGTCGTCGTCTCGACGCGCGAAAGAGGCGGCGGCGACGCCTTCTTCCAGAAACGCGTGCCGAGAGGCGCGCCGGACTACGTGCAGACCGCGCGCATCGCCTTCCCCTCCGGTCGTCACGCGGACGAGATCTGCCCGACGGAGATCGCGGTCGTCGGCTGGGCGGCGCAGATGGGCACGATCACGTTCCACCCCTGGCCGGTGCGCGACAACGACGTCGACTGCCCGGACGAGTTGCGAATCGACCTCGACCCGCAGCCGGGGACGGACTTCGACGACGCCGTGCGGGTCGCCGCCGAGGCGCGTGCGCTGCTAGACGAGCTGGGCTACGCCGGCTTCCCGAAGACGTCTGGGGGCCGCGGCGTTCACATCTATGTGCGAATCGAGCCTCGCTGGACGTTCACCGAGGTGCGCCATGCGGCGATCGCCTTCGGGCGCGAGCTGGAGCGTCGCATGCCCGGGCAGGTGACGACCAAGTGGTGGAAGGAGGAGCGCGGCGAGCGCATCTTCCTCGACTACAACCAGAACGCACGCGATCGCACGATCGCCTCCGCCTACAGCGTCCGACCGAAGCCGGGCGCACCCGTCTCTGCGCCGGTGACGTGGGACGAGCTCGCCGAGGTCCAACCGGAGGAGTTCACGGTCGCGACGATGCCGGCGCGCTTTGCGGAAGTGGGCGACCGTCACGCCGCGATCGACGACGTCGCCCACTCGCTGCAGCCGCTGCTGGACCTCTACGAGGCCGACGAGCAGGGCGACATGCCCTACCCGCCCGACTATCCGAAGATGCCGGGCGAGCCGAAGCGCGTGCAGCCGTCGCGCGACCGCGATCGCGATCGGGAGCGGTAGCGGGGCGCTACCGCGCCTGCGGCAGCCGTTTGGCGCCGCGCCGGGTCACCGGTGCGGAAGGCGGCGGCACGACCGGCCCGATGTCACCGTCCGGCGCCTCGTCGAGGTCGACAATCACCGGCGCGTGGTCGCTGGGCCCTCTCCCCTTGCGCGCCTTGCGATCGACCCACGCCGCCTCCACTCGGTCGGCGACACCAGGGCTTGCGAGCACCAGGTCGATCCGCATCCCGAGATCCTGGTGGAACATGCCGGCACGGTAGTCCCAGTAGGTGAAGACGCGCTGCCCGGGCCAGCGGTCGCGCACGACGTCGCGCAGGCCGAGCTCCTGCAGCGCGGCGATCGCCTCGCGCTCCGGCGGCGTGACGTGCGTCTGGCCGACGTAGGCGTCGGGATCGAAGACGTCCTCGTCGGCGGGGGCGACGTTCATGTCGCCGCAGACGACCGTCGCGTCCGGCCCGGCCTCGACCATCGCGCGCAGCGAGGCGAGCCACTCCAGCTTGTAGCGGTAGTGGTCGGAGTCCGGGGTGCGGCCGTTGGGAACGTAGACGGAGATGACGCGGATCCCGCCACACGTCGCCGACACCGCGCGCGCCTCCGGATGCGGGAAGCCCGGCGCGCCGGCGCAGCCCGCCACCACGTCGTCGAGGCCAGTGCGCGAGAGGATCGCGACGCCGTTCCACTGCGTCTCGCCGTGCAGCGCGACCTCGTAGCCGCGGCTCTCGAGCTCGTCACCGAGCAGGTCGCGGAACGCCTCGTCGGTGAGCTTCGTCTCCTGCAGGCAGACGACGTCGGGCCGCCGCTCGTCCAGCCACGGAAGCAGGCGCGGTACGCGCTGCTTCACCGAGTTGACGTTCCAGGTGGCGATGCGCATGGCGGCTCTTCACGCTAGCCGGTCGGTGCGGGATCGGTCTCCGGCGGTCGACCTGATGCGCGACCGCGGCGTGCAGATCGAGTGGTTGGGACCGTTCGCCGCGGGATCGGTGCTTGAAATCGCAAGCGCCCTTGCGCCGGTCCTGGTCGGACGCTCGGCGGTCGACAGACAGAGGACATGAGCATCCGACGCCCATTCCTCGCTGCCCTCCTCGCGACGCTCGCGACGATTGGCTGCCTCGCGCCGCCGGCCGGCGCCGCCAGCACCCGCAAGGCCTACGTGAGCAGCATCAGCGGCCACACCGTGACGCCGTTCGACGCGCTCGGCGGCACCTTCGCCGCACCGATCCCGCTCGGCGGCTTCGCCTGGGGCGTCGCGTTCACGCCCGACGGCACGACGGCCTACGTTTCGAACGAGAGCGCCGGCGCCGTGTACCCGGTCGACACCGCGACCGACACGCTCGGCACGCCGATCCCGGTCGGGAGCCAGCCCCGCATGATCGGCATCACACCCGACGGGACGACGGCCTACGTCGCCAACATCGGCAGCAACGACGTCACCCCGATCGACCTCGCCACCAACACCGCCGGCACAGCGATCCCGGTCGGGACCTCGCCTCACGGGATCGCGATCGCGCCGGACGGCTCGCGCGTCTACGTCCCCAACTTCAACGGCGGCTCGATCTCCGTGATCGACGTGGCGACCAACACGGTCATCGACACGATCAACGTCGGCCGGCGGCCGTACACGATCGCGATCACGCCCGACGGCAAGAGCCTCTACGCGGCGAACTACGGGCACCCCGAGGTGACGAAGATCGACACGGCGACGAACGCGGTCACCGCGATCACGGTTGGAGACACGAGCTACGCCGTCGCCGTAACGCCCGACGGCGCGACCGTCTACGTCAGCCTGTCCGACTCCGGCGTCCTGATCCCGATCGACACCGCGACCGACACAGTTGGCACAGCAATCCCGGTCGGCTGGCTTCCGGAGGGCATCGCCATCATGCCCGACGGCAAGACCGCCTACGTCACTGACATCGGCAACGACGCGGTCCTGCCGCTCGACCTCACGAACGGGACGACCGGAACGCCGGTGCCCGTCCCGCAGGACCCCGTCTTCATCGCGATCGCTCCGAACCAGTCTCCGCTCGCCGCGTTCGCCGCCAGCGTCAGCGACCGCACCGCGTCGCTTGATGCCTCCGCCTCCAGCGATCCTGACGGCACCGTCGCGCGCTACGACTGGGACTTCGGCGACGGCCAAACGGCGACCGGCTCGACGTCCTCCGCCAGCCACACTTACGCTCAGCCAGGCACGTACACGGTCACGCTGACCGCCACCGACGAGCTCGGCTGCTCGCGGCAGCTCGTCTTCACCGGCCAGACGGCCACGTGCACCGGCTCACCCAGCGCGCGCGTGGCGCACACGGTCACGATCGCCGAGCCTCCGGTAACGAGCGCCGCGCCCCCGGTGACGATCGCCGCGCCCGAGCATCCGGGCGGCGACGGTCCCATCGTCCGCCAGTCGATCGAGCGCTTCGCCATCGACCACCGCTGCGTCCGTCAGGGGCCAGCTGGCAGGGCACGCATCGGCCTGCACTTGCGCCTCGCGCTGCCAGGCTCCGTCGCGATCCAGGTCTACCGCGCGCTGACGCGGACAAGCCCCACGCGCTGTCCTCAACGGGATCCCGACCGGCGCTATGCCGGCAAGCTGCACCAGGTCAGCGGGCTGCACAACGTCGCCACCCAGGTCGTCGCCGCTTCGGTCCGGCGTCAGGTGACCCGCAGCTTCGACTTGCCGCCCGGCTTGTACCGGGTAAGTGTCCGCGCCTACCACCCCGGCGGCGGGCAGACGCGCGCCGCGTATCGCTGGGTGCGCGTGCTCAAGCGCTGACGTCGCGCGCGAAGGCCAGCCGGCCACCCGTCACGGGTTCTTCCTTGGGTGTGCACGCTCGGGACCTCGGGGGCCGACGCAAAGACCCAGCCGTCCTCGGCGGTCTCGTAGACGATCACCACGCGGACGCTCACCCGACCAGAGTGCGGCAGGCGCGACACATCTTCAACCGCACAGATGTGGCACCCGGTGGCGACTTCCGTGCAGCTCATTGCAGCGCCAGTTCCAGCACCGAACCCTCCAGAACGCAAAAACCCTCCGAATTGGAGGGCTTTCGCGAGTACCGCCACGGGGATTCGAACCCCGGTTTCCGCCGTGAGAGGGCGATGTCCTAGTCCCCTAGACGATGGCGGCGCGTCAGCGGCGAGGATAGCAAAGGGATCTGCGGCAGTGCGGGGCGTGCGACGACGACGCGGGTGGGCGGTGGGACCGTGTATCTTCGATTCTGGTTCCCTGCGGCTGTGGCGGAATCGGTAGACGCGCACGGTTCAGGTCCGTGTGGGGTATACAAATCCCCGTGGAGGTTCAAGTCCTCTCAGCCGCATGAAAGCCCCGCCGTTGCGGGGCTTTTCTATTCCTAGACCTCGTCCAGCGTGCGGTCGCTGAACACGGATCTCGGCTGCTCGGCGACGACGTCCGAGCCGGCGCGGGCATCCTCGTCGCGACGCTTGATCAGCAGCCACTGCGCCTTCTCCCCCCTCCCCGTCCGCTGCAGCGCGAACCCGCCGCGCAGCTTCTCGCCGTGCAGCACAAACACCGCGTGCCCCCGAGAGAGCGCCTCCGGCCACGGCACGCGCCCGCCCTGCTCGTACGTCCCGCGATCCCACACGATCACGTGGCCGTCGCCGAGCGCGCCCTCGAACGCGTTGTGCTCGGCGTCGTGATCCGCGACTTCGACTGCGAGGCGCTTCGCGGCCGGATCGAGCGACGGTCCTCTTGGGACGGCCCATGAGCGCATCACCCCGTCGACCTCGAGCCGCAGGTCGAAGTGGTGCGTGCTCGCCTGGTGCTCCTGCACGACGAAGACGCCGGCGCTGACACCGCGCACGGCGAACTGCTCGTGGCCCTCGACTCTGACGCGCTCGACGTCGACGCCCGTGACGTGCGCCCCCGGCGGACCGGAGCGCAGGAACGTCAGCAGCTGCTCGACCGCTGTTTCCGCTCCCTCGCCGTGCACCTGCATCGTGTCGTCCTCGCCGTTGCGCACCCACCCCAGCACGCCGAGCTCGTGCGCCCGCCTCACCGTCGCGTCGCGGAAGCCGACGCCCTGCACCTCGCCGCGCACGACAGCGCGGATCGCAGCGGCGCCCGCGGCCATCACCCGCCTTCCGGCATCGAGTACGTGAACATCCGCTCGGCGGCAATCCGCGCGTAGGCGACGCCGGAGTCGAGGATCGACTCCCACTCGGCCCCGTAGCGCGGCACGTAGATCTCCAGCAGCACGCGGCGGAACTCCGCGTGCTGCTGATCGTTCACGTCGAACGGCACCGCGCGGCCGTGCACCGTGATCGCGAGCTCCTCGCCCGGCAGGTGCGTCGCGCTGACCTGCGGCCGGGCGCCGATGTGCCGGAAGCGGGCTGAGTCGAGCGACGAGCCGAAGTGGAAGGCGCCGCGGTAGAAGATCCCGTCGACCGGCCCGACGAGCGGTCGGCCGTCGGCGGTGACCGTCGCCAAGGCGAGCAGCCGCATGCCGGTCAGGCGCGCGGCGACCTGCGCGGCGCTCAGCCGCCGCTCCGGCGTGTGGATGCGCAGCAGATGCGTCCCGGCCGTGGCGTAGCTGCGGTCGAGCAGTTCCTGCAGCGTCGCGAGGTCAGCCGGCGACTCGTGCATCCCCGCAGTACATCACGCCGCCGATCTCGGGTTCGGGATGCAGCAGAGGTGCGCGGCGCCGGTGGCGAGCAGCCGTCCGTCGGTGTCCCAGACCTTGCCGTCGACCGCCAGCAGGCCGTGGTCGGCGACCGTGCATGCGTGGTCGACCAACAGCCACTCGCACGCAGGGCTGAAGTGGTGGAACCATGCGCTCGTGTCGAGGTTCGGCGCGAGGTACTCCATGCTGCGAAAGCGCCGATAGGAGGCCGGAAAGCCGTACGTATCGAGCAGGATCAAGGCCCGTGCGGCATCGACGAAGGGGTCGGCGAAGCAGGGCGTCGGTCGGTAGCGCGCCCACTCGCGCAGCACCGGCTCGGCCGGCTGGGGCGGCCGGACCTGGTCGATCGGCCGGCGCTCGACGTTGTCCCAGAATTTGAACGGCGGACGCCGCTCCGCGCTCAGCAGCTGCTCGTAGCTCTGCAGCTCCTCCGGAGGCGCGACGTCGGGCGCGCGCGCATGGTGGTCGCGGTGCCCCGGCCCCTCCGCGACTGTCTTGACGAGCGCATGCAGGATCGGCCGCCCATCCTGCGTCATCGCGACCTGCAGCGACTCGGCGCGGCGGCCCTGCTTCAGCATCGTCACCTCGAGCTGCACCGGCGCAAACGCCGGCGAGCTGAGGAAGTGGCAGAAGAAGCTCGACGGCCGCTGGATCTGCGCGACTCTGCCCGCGGCGCGCAGCGCGAACGCCGCGAGGTAGCCGCCGTTCGGGCCCCAGATCTCCCACGCGTCGGACAGTTGTGCGACGTAGCGGCCGTCCTCGCCTTCTACGCGTGTCGCCAGCTCCAGGTCCGCCCCGGTCATGCCGGCAACGTATCGGCACGTGCACGCCGTCGGCGCCGGGTAGCGTAGGCGCCATGTCCTCCCCCGCCTGGCCCGCGCTGCCGCCCTACGACGCGTGGGCCGCGACGTGCGACACGCTGCACGCGCACACGCAGGTGCTCGGGAAGCTCGCCGTGGCGCTGGCGCCGCCGGAGCCGCAGCTGCAGCACGCCGCGCTGCGGCTGACCGCACGCGGATGGGAGACGCTGCCGCTGCCCGCGCCGGACGGCTCGGGCGTGTTCGCCGCCGCGCTCGACTTGCGCGCGCACGAGGCTTTGATCGAGCACAGCGGCGGCGGGACGCGGCGGGTCGCGCTCGGGCCGGATCGCGCCGTCGGCGCAGTGACGCGAGACCTGCTCGGCGCGGCGCGGGAGCTGGCGGGCGCGGCGGTCGCGATCGACCCGACGCCGCAGGAGGTCTCGTGGACCGTCCCGCTCGACGAGGACGAAGAGCACGCGACGTACGACCCGCAGACGGTCGAGGCGTACTTCGCCGCCGCCACCCGCGCGGCCGGCGTGCTGGCCGCCTTCCGCGCGCCCTACCGCGGCCGCTCGACGCCCGTCAACGCCTGGTGGGGATCGTTTGACCTCGCCGTCAGCCTCTTCTCCGGCGCCCCCGCCACCCCGCCCGCCGACGACTTCATCATGCGCAACTCGATGGACGCGCAGGAGGTCGCCGTCGGCTGGTGGCCGGGAGACGCGCGCTACCCGCGAGCGGCCTTCTACGCCTACGCCCACCCCGCGCCGGACGGCTTCGCCGGCGCCGCGCTGGAGCCTGCGCACGCCCGTTGGGCCGACGAGCTCGGCGAGTACGTGCTCGACCACGACGACGTCGTCGCGAGCCCCGACCCGCACGCCGCGGCGCTCGCCTTCGCCCGCTCCGCCTTCCAGCATGCCTGCGCGGTGTGTGAGTGGGACCCGGCGCTCTCCGCGAGCGCCGCCGGCAGCCCGCCGCCGATCACCTGAGCGCCCGACAGGCGCGAGCGAACGTCCCCGTTCGTTAGGCTCGCGCCGCTCACGAGGGAGCGCGGCCTCATGCCTGCTCCCACCCGTCATCGTGTCCAACAAGGGAGCAGTCCCCATGAAGCTCGTGATCGGCATCGTCCGGCCTGAGAAGGCCAACGACGTGCTGGAGGCCCTCTATCGCGCCGAGGTGCGCGGCGTCTCGCTCAGCCGCGTCCAAGGGCACGGCGGGGAGCTCGACCGCGTCGAGACGTACCGCGGGACCACCGTCAAGGTCGGCCTCTCCGACAAGGTCCGCTTCGAGATCGCCGTCTCCGACGACTTCGTCGACCCGACGATCGAGGCGCTCTGCGAAGGCGCGCGCACCGGCGAGGTCGGCGACGGCAAGATCTTCGTCGTCCCGCTCGAGCGGGCCGTCCGCATCCGCACGGGCGAGTCCGACAAGTCCGCCGTCACGCCGGTGGGGAAGTAGCCGATGCCGACACCACTCCTCGCTGCGGCCGCACAGGTCGACACGGGCGACACCGCGTGGATGCTCGTCGCAACCGCGCTCGTGCTGATGATGACCCCGGCGCTCGGCCTCTTCTACGCGGGCCTCGTGCGCGAGAAGAGCACGCTCAACACGTTCATGATGTCGATCGCCGCGATCGCGGTCGCGACCGTCACGTGGTCGGCGGTCGGCTACTCGCTCGCGTTCGACGGCACCGGCGACCTGATCGGCGGCCTCGGGAACGCGTTCCTGCAGGGCGTCGACTTCGTTCCGCGTCCCGGGACGACGATCCCGCACCTCGTCTTCTTCGCCTTCCAGACGACGTTCTGCATCATCACCGTCGCGCTGATCTCCGGCGCGGTCGTCGAGCGGATGCGCTTCGGCGCCTTCATGATCTTCGCCGCGCTGTGGTCGGTGCTCGTCTACTCCGTGCTCGCGCACTGGGGCTTCGGCGGCGGCTGGCTGATGGAGGGCGGGACGCTCGACTTCGCCGGCGGCATCGCCGTCGAGATGGCGTCCGGCTTCTCCGCGCTCGCGGCGGCGATCGTCGTCGGCGCGCGTAAGGACTACGGGCGTCAGGCGCTGCTCCCGCACAACGCCGTCTTCGTGCTGCTCGGCGCCGGCCTGCTGTGGTTCGGCTGGTTCGGCTTCAACGGCGGCAGCGGCTTCTCGACCGGGCAGAACAGCGTGCTCGCGTTCACGAACACGCTGCTGACGCCGGCGTGCACGCTCGTCGTGTGGTTCGCCCTCGACCTGCTCCGCGGGCGCAAGGTGACGGCGATCGGCGCCGCCACCGCGATCATCGTGGGCTGCGTTCTGATCACGCCGGCGGGCGGCTTCATCAGCCCCGGCTGGGCGATGGCGCTCGGCGCGCTCGGTGCGCTGCCGAGCTACGCGATCATCGTGTGGCGGCCGCGCACGCGGGTTGACGAGACGCTCGACGTGCTCGCCGCGCACGGCACGGCCGGCCTGGTGGGGATCGTGTTCATCGGGCTCGTCGCGCAGGTCGGCTGGAACGGCATCTCCGACGGACTCCTCTACGGCAACGCGAAGCAGCTGCTGTGGCAGGGGCTCGCGGCGGTCGCGACGCCGGCGTACGCCTTCGGCATGACGTACGCGCTGCTGAAGCTGATGGGCGCGCTGATGCCGCTGCGCACGAGCGAGCACGAAGAGGCGATCGGGATGGACGTCACGCAGCACGGCGAGGAGGCGTACGCCTCCGGCGAGGGCGCGATCCTCGTGACGACTGAGGCGGGGCTGGACGGGCCGCGCCCGGTCGCGCAGCCGGAGCGGGTCTGACCGACTGACTGACGGACGGCGGCGCGGGCGCATCATGCGCCCGCGCCGCTGTCGTCCCCTGCCCGTCGCCCGTCCGTGGCTTAGCGGTGCCGGCGGCGGTGCGCTCTTCTCGCCTTCGGTGCCACTGTCACGGTCATCGGCCGCGAGCCGGCGCCAGCGGACTTGAAGTCGCCCGTCCACTGCGCGACGAATGTCGTCGTGCCGCGCGGTACGCGCCAGGCCGTAACGAACGTGCCGTTGGAAGCGACCGGAACCGTCTGGTGCGAGAAGCCGCGGCCGGTCGGCCCGACCATCGAGACGATCACCTGAGCGCCACCGGCCGCCGGCTGCAGCTGGCCCGTGACGGTGATACGCCCGGCTCTCGTCAGCCGGCGATGCTTCGTCCGCAACGTCAGCTCGGATGCATCGCCCGCGACGCCGCCGGTAGTGCTGAACAACAGCCCGGCGTCGCCTGCGAGCAGGTAGTCGACGCCGTCACCGGCCGCGAGGCCGCGTGCGCCGATCTGCTCGTTGACGACGAACTGCGGCTGCCACGTCGCGCCGGCGTCGTCGCTGCGCAGCAGGTAGCCGCCGGCTTGCTCGCCGAGGCCGCCGATCACGAGCGTCGCGGTCCGCGCCGAGCTGACCGCCAGGCCGTTCACCGCGGCCGTGCCGACTGAGGTCAAGCGGGACCATCTGCCGCCGCCATTCGTCGTACGCCAGACGCGCCCGAACGTGTCGAGCAGCAGGCCCACACGGGCCGACGCGAACGCCGCCTTGGCAACGCGCACACCACGCCCCGGCAGCGGGAGCGAGGTCCAGGCGCCGCCCTCGTTCGTGCTGCGCACGAGCGCAGCAGGACCCCATGCGACGATCGCGCCGCCCGTGCGTGCGGTGTCCACGTCGCTCAGCTGCGCGCGCAGCACAGCTCTCGCGCGCACGAGGTCGAACGTCTCCCCGGCGTCGACCGAGCGCCGCACCCCGCGCGGACCCACGACGAGCACGCTGCTCGCATCAGGCGCCAGCACCGCGCGCGGGCGACGCGTGCTGCCGGTGCCGAGTGTCTTCCAGGTCGAACCCGCGTTCTCCGTGCGGAACAGGCCGCCGTCCGTGTCGAGCGCGTAGCCGACCGCGGCCGACGGGAACGAGACGTCGAGCAGGTCGGCGGTCGTCGGCACGTTGCCCGTGCTCCACGTTCTGCCGCCGTCGGTCGTCTTGGCAAGCCGGCCGTCGGCGCCGGGGGCAAACGCCGTATTGGGAGCGCCACCGACTCGCAGCGCCGAGAAGGTCCCGTCGATGCGTCCGCCAATCGGCGCGAATCTCACGCCGGCGTCGTCGGAGACGACCGTCGTCCCGTGCTCGCCGGCTGCCGCGACGCGCGTCGGCGAGGCGAAGGCGGCCGCGTAGATCGGGTCGGTTGCGGCGGTGACGACCGTCCCTGCCGTTCTGCCGGCGTCGGTCGTGCGCACGAGCTGGGTGCCGCTCCTCGTTGTCAGGACGCAGAGCTGCGTGTCGGCGCAGCGGATCGACGTGTAGCCGAGCGCCCCGGCGCCGAGGTCGCGCGCGGTCCACGATCCGCCACCGTCGTCGCTGCTCAGCAGCAGGCCGGCGTCGCCGACCACGAAGCCGTGTGTGGCGTCCGCGAACCAGATCGCGTGGATCGTGCGTCCGGGCTCGCCGACGACTCTCCACGAGACGCCACCGTCAAGCGTCTGGAACAGCTTCGTGCCGCTCGCGGCGTAGCCCTTCGACTGATCGACGAACGCGATGCCGCCCGGCTGTGCGCCGCCTCTCGCGGCGCGTGTCTCCGGCACCGCCGTACGCGGCGCGAACTGCGTGCCGCCGTCCGTTGTCGTGAAGACCGAGCCGTCGTCGAGCAGCAGGTAGCCGACGTCTCTGGAGACGAACGAGAGATCGCTCAGGGGGACCTTGCAGCCGCGCTCGACCGGCGTGAAGCGCACGCTGGTGAACGTCGCGCCACCGTCGGTCGAGCGCCGCGCGACGCAACCGCCGCCGGCGAAGACCGTGTTGGCGTCGAGCGCCTGGACAACGCTCAGGCCCTGGAAGGTGCCGACCGGCAGGCCGCTCCACGTGGAGCCGCCATCGGTCGTCTTGAGCAGGGTGCCGAAGTCGCCGGCGGCGTAGCCGGTCGCACCCGCGAACGACGTTGCGCGCACGGTGTTGCCCTGCGGCAGCGGGTTGCCCCACTGCCAGCCCGACGATCCCACCTGCACGTTGGCGCCCGCCGCAGGTGTGCCGAGCGCGAGCAGGGCAGCGGCGAGCGCCGCGCCGAGCGCGGTCTTGATCGACATGTGAATTGCCTCCCGGTCGTTGAGGGGTCCGACGCTGATTCAACGAGCGGCGGGCGAGAAGTTGCGCATTTGCCCACCTGGGGGCCACGTCGAGCTGTCGAGCTGGCGGGCGCCGGCTTCGGCAAGCTCGCGCTGCCGCCGGCCGGCGGCCTACGGGTACCAGTACAGGTTCGGGATCTGCACGGCCGCGTCGTTGACGAGGACGAAGTGGTGCTTGGCAGAGGTCGGCTGGTCGTAGACCGCGGTGTCGTTGAGGTTCATGACAGGCGCCACGCCGTCGTGCGGCGGTGGCGAGACCCAGGCGACCGCTGTCGAGATCGGCTGCGGGAAGCCCGCGTGCACGTGCAGCCAGTGCCAGCGATCGGGGAGCGTGTGAACCAGCAGCGCGGCCAGCTCGGCCGGCGTCGGAATCATCCAGACGCCGCCGTAGCCGTACGGGCAGAGGTCCGGACTGCAGTGCAGCATCCGGCGCGTGGTGCCCGCAAGCGGGCGCACCCACACGTCGTGGTCGCTGCTCGTCCAGGTGCCCGCGATTGGCTTGCCGGCGTAGCCGAACGTCCACGCCAGGCCGGTGCGCGTGTCGACGACGGTGGCCTCGTGGACCGACGGCTTCACGAGCGCGCTCTGGCCGGACAGCTCGGTGTCGAAGGCCTTGAGCTCTCGGTGGATCGCCTCGGAGCTGTATCCCTTGTAGTGCCAGTAGTTGAGGCGCAGCTGCAGCAGGATCGCCTCGTACATCGAGTAGTACTTGTAGACCTCGCGCTGCGAGAGCGACAGCTGATGGGTGAAGAACGGGTGAGCCTTGCCGCGGGCGGCCTTGTTGGCGGCGATCAACAGGCCGTCGGCGCCCGGCGCCGGGACGGTCAGCTGCTTGTGCAGGACCTCCTGGGCGCTGTAGAGGTCGCCGTGCGGCCCGAGCTGGGCGATCAGGTGGTCGGCGTGGATTCCGCGATCGTGCGCGGTCGTTGCGTGCGCGAGTTGGGAGAGTTCCTTCTGCGCCTTGTCGATCGCCCCTGTGATGTTCGCGGCCTGGAGCGCCGCGTGGCTGTACTGCGCCTGCACGACGTGGCCGGCGACCGCGTTGAGGTGGTTGTGCACTTCGACGATCGCGAGCTTGAGGCCGTCGATCTCGCGGCGGATCGCGGCGATGTCGGCCGCGTTGCCGTCCTCGACGAAGGGGCCGAGCAGGTTGCCGACGGTCGCGCCGTGACTGCCGAGCGCGCCGTCCTTCAAGTGGCCGACCAGGTAGGCGGCGCCCTGCTTGGCGAAGGCCGCTGCGAACGCGTTCGCGACGCCCGAGGAGCTCTGCGCGCGCGGCGCGGCAGTGGCGGGTCGCGCAGTCGCGGACATGGCTGTGCCGAGCGCCAACGCGACGATCAGCATGCAGGCAAGGCGAAGCTGGATGCGGCGGGCGCGACCTGGCACAGAGATCCTCTTTGATCGACGTTGGGTCCGGGTCATTCGGCGGCAGCGTTCCGATCTGAAGGCGTGCACGAATTTGTGGACGCCGTCGGCGCGCGGACCCGCGTCGTTTCACGGTGTTCCCCGGCGGCTAAAGGAGACTCTGCCGCCGCACCTATACGGCGCGCGAGCTGACTCGTTCGAATGGGAGACCGAGATGCGACGCCAGGAGTCGACCCGTCACGGCCGCGCCGCCGACGCGTTGATCGCGAGCTACCTGCGCGAGCTGCTCGTGGACGACGGCCAGCGTGCCGACACGACACGTTTGCCGACGCCGATCGCCGCGAACCGTGAGATCCAGGGCGCGCCGCTCGGCGCGCAGAGGCAATCCACGGAGGCAGAGATCCGATGCGGCTTGGAATGACGGTCTTGCGGATGACGGTCGGCGGCCTGTTCGTCGGCCACGGCACGCAGAAGCTGTTCGGCTGGTTCGGCGGAGAGGGCCCAGACGGTACCGGCGGCTTCTTCCAGCAACAGCTCGGTCTTGCCCCGGGCAAGCAGCACGCGCTCGCGGCGGGCGCGGCGGAGGCGGGCGGCGGCGCGCTGCTGGCGACCGGCTTCCTGACGCCGCTCGGCGCGCTGCTGACGTCGAGCACGATGGCGACCGCGATCCGCCTCGTGCATGCGAGAAGAGGCGTCTGGAACAGCAGAGGCGGCTTTGAGTACAACGCCGTGTTGATGGCGGCCGGCTTCGCGATCACGGCCGCCGGCCCCGGCAAGTGGTCGCTCGATGCGGCGCGTGGGCGCGAGCGCTGGGGCGATGGCTGGGCGATCGCGCAGCTGACCGGCGCGCTCGCCGGCTCGGCGCTGGCGGTCGAGGCCGGCCGACGCCTCGCGGAGCGCGACGAGGCGGGTGCGCAGGCGGACCAGCAGCTCGCGACCGTGCACAACGTCGCGGGCGAGCACGACGGCGCGCAGACGGACGGCCACCAGCCGGCGCACGCCGCGGCATAGGCAGCGCGACGCGCCGGTGTGAGGCGCTCGCTCCGGCCGTTCGGCACTCAGGCGCGGGTTCGCCAGCGCAGCGCGCGAGCGGCGCCGGCGAAGCCCGCCGAACGAGCGGCCGCGACCGGCTCGGCCTGTGGCGGTGTGGCGACCGCACGGGGGCGCAGCGTGGCGGCCGCCTGCTCGCGGAAGGCGGCCACCTCGCGCGCGGCGCGTTCGTCGGACCAGCCGGCGTGGCGCACCGCGATCTCGGCGGCCGCGTCGATCGCCCCCAGGCCTGCGTGCGCGCCGTAGCCGACGAGCGTGCGCCGCGCGACGACGTCGGCGAGTGTCTCGGCCAGCTCGGTTCGCAGCGAGAAGACGACCTCGGCGCCGATCGCGCCGGTGTCCTCGTCGAACGGCTCGCGCAGCTCGGGCGAGCCGTCGGCGAAGTCGAGCGCCTCGGCCGCGCGCGTGCCGTAGATGCGCAGCAGGCGGTCGGCCGTCTCGGCCGGCAGGCCGCTCGTGACGCGGAAGCGCTCGCGAAAGCCCTCGAACGGGTAGGCGGTCCCGCCTGGCAACGGCAGCTGGTGCGTGCGGCACTTGTCGGCCTTGCGGCCGAGTTTCTTGACGGCCTGGTCGACCGTCTCCTCCGACAGCCGCCGGTAGGTCGTGATCTTGCCGCCGACGATCGACAGCAGGCCCTCGATCCGCTCGCCCTCCGGTATGTCTCTGCCGGCGTGGTCGTGGATCACGTGGCTGCGCGTGATCGAGCCCTCGTCGCGCTCCTTGCCGCCGACGCCCGGGGCCGGGAGCGGCCGCACGCCGGCATACGTGTAGAGCACCTGCTCGGCGCTCAGCGCGGCGCCCGGGATCAGGCCGTTCGTCTCCTCGATCAGGTAGGCGATCTCGTCGTCGGTCGCGACGACGTCATCGAGGTCGCCCTCGTAGCGAGTGTCGGTCGTGCCGATCAGGTAGAGGCCATTCCACGGGACGACGAAGTACGGGCGCCCGTCCCCCACCGCCTCGGCGTAGACCGCCTCGCGCGGTGCACCGGGGAACGGCTCGACGACGAGGTGGCTGCCCTTCGTGCCGCCGATCAGACCGGAATCGGATCCCGTCCGTCCCGTCTCGCCGAGCACTTCGTCGACCCACGGCCCGCTCGCGTTGACCACGAGCGCTCCGCGGGCGCGGTACTCGCTTCCGTGCAGCTCGTCGTGCAAGGTGACGCCCACGACGCGGTCGTGGGCCCGCTCGATCGCCGTCACGCGCATGTACGGCAGCACGACGGCGCCGAGCCGGCGCGCGTCGAGCGCGTTCTCGAGCGCGAGCCGCTCGGGGTAGGCCGCCTGCGCGTCGTAGTAGGCCGCCGCGCCGCGCAGCCCCTCGCTGCGCAGGCCCGGCTCGCGCCGCAGCGCCTCGTCGCGGCTGAGCATGCGGTGACGCTCCATCGACTTGTCGAGCGACAGCGCGTCGTAGGCCATCATCCCCATGCGGATCAGCGCCGGACGGCGCTTGTGCTCCTCGTAGATCGGCAGCAGGAACGACAGCGGGTGCACGAGGTGCGGCGCGATGTGCAGCAGCGTCTCCCGCTCGCGCAGCGACTCGCGCACGAGCGGCACCTCGAAGTGCTCCAGGTAGCGCAGGCCGCCGTGCACGAGGCGCGTGGAGCGGCTGGTCGTGCCGGAGCCGACGTCGCCCTTGTCGAGCAGCAGCACGCTCAGGCCGCGCAGCGTCGCGTCGCGTGCGATGCCGGCGCCGTTGATGCCGGCGCCGATCACGATCAGGTCGAACGGGCGCTCGAAGGTGCGTGGTGGCAGTGGGGCGCGCATTAGTCTCCTGTACCCATCGTACGAGCGGGGTGGACGTGTCGCGTTACGTAGCTGCAATCGACCAGGGCACCTCGTCGAGCCGCTGCATCCTGTTCGACCGCGACGGAGCGGTCGCGGGGACCGGGCAGCGCGAGCATGCGCAGCTGCATCCGCGCGCCGGTTGGGTCGAGCACGACCCGGCGGAGATCGCTGCGAACGTGCGCGCGGTTGTGGACGAGGCGGTGGCGGCGGCCGGCGCGGATGCGGGCGACGTGGCGGCGGTCGGGATCACGAACCAGCGCGAGACGACCGTGCTGTGGGATCGCGCCACGGGCGAGCCGGTCCACAACGCGATCGTGTGGCAGGACACGCGCACCGCGCCGCTGGTGGCGGAGCTGGCGGACGGGGACCTCGACCGGCTGCGCGCGATCACCGGCCTCCCCCTCTCGACCTACTTCTCGGGCCCGAAGGCGCGCTGGCTGCTCGACGCGGACCCGTCGCTGCGGGCGCGAGCCGAGGCGGGCGAGATCCTCTTCGGGACGATCGACTCGTGGCTGGTGTGGCAGCTGACCGGCGGCCCCGTGGGCGGCGTGCACGTCACGGACGTGACGAACGCGAGCCGGACCCTCCTCATGGATCTCCGAACGCTCGACTGGTCGCAGGAGGCGCTCGAGCTGATCGGCATTCCCCGCGCGATGCTGCCCGAGATCCGCTCCTCCTCCGAGGTCTACGGCGAGCTGCGCGCCGGCACCGCACTCGACGGCATCCCCCTCGCCGGCATCCTCGGCGACCAGCAGGCTGCGCTGTTCGGACAGGCGTGCTTCACCCCGGGCGAGGCGAAGAACACGTATGGGACCGGCTGCTTCCTGCTCGTCAACACCGGCGCGGAGCCGGTCGCCTCGCGGGAGCTGCTGACGACGGTCGCGTACAAGCTCGGCGACGGACCGCCGGCCTACGCGCTGGAGGGCTCGATCGCCGTCGCCGGAGCGGGGGTGCGGTGGCTGCGCGACCAGCTCGGCGTGATCGGCAGCGCCGACGAGGTGGAGGCGCTCGCCGCGTCCGTGCCC
Organism: Conexibacter sp.; assembly: GCA_045805465.1. Taxonomy (GTDB): domain Bacteria; phylum Actinomycetota; class Thermoleophilia; order Solirubrobacterales; family Solirubrobacteraceae; genus Conexibacter. The sequence goes on from JBJMLB010000080.1 coordinate 24,913, forward strand.
GACACCGGCGACGTCTACGTCGTGCCCGCGTTCTCCGGCCTGTTCGCGCCGCGCTGGCGCGAGGACGCGCGCGGGACGATCGTCGGCATCACCGCCTACACGACGAAGGCACACATCGCCCGCGCGATGCTGGAGGCGACCGCATGGCAGACGCGCGAGGTGCTCGACGCCGTGCGGAGCGCCGCAGGCATCGCGTGCGACGAGCTGAAGGTCGACGGCGGGATGACGGTCGACGAGCTGCTGATGCAGTTCCAGGCCGACGTGCTCGGCGTCCCGACGGTCCGGCCGCAGGTGGCCGAGACGACCGCGCTGGGGGCCGCCTACGCGGCCGGCCTGGCGGTCGGGGTCTGGTCCTCCATCGACGACGTGCGCGCGAATTGGCACGAGGCGCGGCGCTGGGAGCCGGCCATGGACGGCGAGGAAGTCGAGCGCCGCTATGCGCGCTGGCGCGAGGCCGTCGAGCGGTCGTTGAGCTGGATCCCGCCCACCGCACGCTGACCGCGGACCCGCCCGGCTGAGACGCGCAGGTTTCCGCACCGCGAGCGACGGGCAGTCGCCTGAGAGCGGCCGCGTGGGAACGGCCGCCGCCGCACGGACCCCGATCCCGACCGGAAGGAGCAGCCGTGCTCACCCTCACCGACACCGCCGCCGAGGCGATCCGAGGCATCGTCGCAGCGCCCGAGCTGCCGGAGGGCGCCGGCTTGCGGATCGCGACGCAGCCCGACGCCGAGCAGGCCTCGCTCGAGGTCTCCGTCGCCGAGAGCCCCGCGGAGACCGACCAGGTCGTCTCCGAGGCGGGCGCGCGCGTGTTCGTCGAAGCGGAGGCCGTGCCGCTGCTCGACGACAAGCTGCTCGACGCGGAGATCGAGGGCACGCGCGTGGGCTTCATGCTCAGCGAACGGCCGCCCACCGCATAATTGCGGCAATCGCTCAGTCGAGCAGCAGCTTGGCGATAGCCGCAAGGCCGACGACGACGATCACGGCGCGCAGCGCCGGCGCCGGCAGGCGCCGACCGACGCGGGCGCCGAGCTGGCCGCCGATCGTTGAGCCGACCGCGATCAGCGCGACGGCGCCCCACGCGATGTGGGCCGCGGCCACGAACACGACCGCCGCGACGAAGTTCACGAGGCCTGCCAGCACCACCTTCAGCGCGTTGACGCGCTGCAGCTCGTCGTCGATCGCGATGCCGAGGACCGCCAGCAGCAGGATCCCCTGCGCGGCGCCGAAGTAGCCGCCGTAGACGCCGGTGATGCCGGTCGCGAGCAGCGCCGGGGCGCTGTGCTCGTCCGCGTCGGCGCGGCGGCGGCTTGCCAGCCAGCGGTTGATGTGCGGCTGCAGCACGACGAGCACCAGTCCGACCGCGACGAACACCGGCACGATCGCGTCGAAGACGGACGATGGCAGCGCGAGCAGCAGCACGGCCCCGGTCACGCCGCCGATGACCGACGCGGGCGCGAAGCGCAGGATGCGGCCGCGCTGCCCGCGCAGCTCGCGGCGGAAGCCGTACGCGCCCGACACGGCGCCCGGCACGAGCCCGAGGTTGTTCGAGACGTTCGCCGTCAGCGGCGGGTAGCCGACGGCCAGCAGCACCGGGAAGGTGACGAGCGAGCCCGAGCCGACGAGCGTGTTGATCGCGCCGGCCCACACGCCGGCGACGAGCACCAGCAGCGCCTCAAGCAGCGTCATGCGCGTCCGCGAGCACGCCGAGCAGCTCGCCGACGCGGCAGACGAGCAGGCGCTCCTCGTCGATCTCGACCCAGGCGCCGGCGGCGGCCGGGAAGACGACGTGGTCGCCGGGTCTCACCGGCATTCTCACGCCGACGTGGCCCCACCAGTCGAGACCCTCGCCGACGGCCAGCACGATCCCGTGCTGGGGTGGCGGCTCGTGCGTCCCGGCCGGGACGACCAAGCCCGACTCGCGCACGCGGTCGGGCTCGAGCTCCTTGATGACGACACGGTCGAAGAGGGGACGCAGGTGCTGCCGCATGAGCGGAGCGAAGAATAGGCGTCTGGGGACGCCAGAGGCGGGCGCGCCACCAACCGGATCCGGGGGGATTGGGATCCGGCCGGGGAGCGCCCGCCTGGTGGGGCACCCTCCTCCCTGGAGGTGAGCCCGCCCGACCCACACAGGGGGAGTTCGATCGGGCGGACTCTCTCCCGCGTCGCCGTACACGGGGGACGGGAGCGACGGCGACGCGGGAAGTTTGGGATGCAGATCAGTTCACGGGCTGCTGGGGTTGGGTGCCGAGCGCGACCGTCACCGTGTGGCGCGCTCCGTCGCGCTCGAGGGTCAACCGCACCTCGTCGCCGGGCTTGTGCGCGCCGATCGCCGCGGCGAGCGCGTCGGCGCCGTCCACCGGCGAGCCGTCGAGCGCCACGATTACGTCGCCCTCCTGCAGGCCGGCCTGCTCGGCAGGCGTGCCTGCGGCGACGCCCGCGAGCTGGGCGCCGGCGCCGCTCTCGGTGGGGGCGAGCTGGACGCCGAGGTAGGCGTGCTCGACCCGGCCGTCGGCCGCGAGCTCGGCGGCGATCGCTCTGACGGTGTTGGACGGGATCGCGAAACCGATGCCGACGTTGCCGTTCTCGGACGAGCCGCCGTTGGTACCGGTGAGGATTTGGGAATTGACGCCGATTACGCGGCCGTGGTCGTCGAGCAGCGGGCCGCCGGAGTTGCCGGGGTTGATCGGCGCGTCCGTCTGGATCACCTGGTCGATCGCGTAGCCGTTGGGCGCGTCGATCTGGCGGCCGAGCGCGGAGACGACGCCGCTCGTGAGCGTGTGGTCGAGCCCGAACGGGTTGCCGATCGCGTACGTCGTGTCGCCGACCTGCAGCTTGCTCGAGTCCGCGAACGTCAGCGGCACGAACGTCCGGCCGCCGCTGTCGTCGACCCGCAGCACCGCGAGGTCGGTCGACTCGTCACGGCCGACGACGGTCGCTGGATGGGTCGCGCCGTCGCCGACCTTGACGGAGACCGTCGTCGCGCCCTCCACCACGTGGGCGTTCGTGACGATCAAGCCCTCTTTCGAGATGACGAAGCCGGAGCCGGTCCCCTCGCCCTGGTCCGTCTGCGACGTGACGTAGACGACGGAGTCCTTCGCCTGCGCGTAGACCTGCTGCGCGTCGAGCGTGCCGTTCGTCTCGGCCGCGTTCTGCACCTGCGGCTGGCGCGGTGCCACGATCGTCGTGGTCGCGGTGGGACCACCGTCGCCGGCGATGCCGACGACCGCGGCGCCGCCCGCGGCGCCGAGGACGGCGGCGGCGGTGAGGGTCAGGAGGGCTCTCGGGGTGTGCATGAGTCGCATGGTGCAGGCGAACCCTGAGCACTCCCGTAACTGCGCCTAAGCGCAGCCGAAGTTGTTGGCAGGCGGAAGCTAAAGCGCCGGCGCGCGACCCGCGCGGTGCTCCGCTCGGGCGGAGGCTATGCGCGGACGTGTGTCGTGGGCATCGAGGGGGTGAGCCAGGCGGCCGCGCGGTCGTTCCGGCACCCCTCGTCGCGAATGGCGACAAACGCGACGCTCCGGATTTACGTCCGTGAATCTGTGTCGCTCAGGGCGACCCAAATTCACGGTGGTGGAAATCGGACGTGAGTGGGAGCAGCCATCTGTGCCACCCGACCCGCGGAACATGACGAAAGAGCGCGCGAAGCTCGCCTCACTCCCCCTCGATGCCGACGGCCCACGCCCGCATCCGGCACACGCCCGAGCGGAGCGCAGACAGAGCGCGACGCGCAACCGCGCGCCTCAGCGCAGCGCGCCGAGGAAGCGGTCGACCTTCTTGACGACCTTGCGCAGTGCGTTCAGCGAGGCCTGCGGGTCGCCGGCGAGCTGCAGGCCGTGGTCGAGCCCGTCGAGCTGGAGGCGGTCGAGCATCACGTTCTCGGGAATCGCGTCCGGGAGCCACGTCGGATCGGCGGTGCCGCCCACCAGCAGCGTCGGGCGCGTCGTGCGCGCGAGCGCGGAGACGATCCCCGGGCGGTCGAGCAGCGGCGTCAGCCAGATCGCCGGCAGGCCGCGGTCGGCGGCGAGGCCGGCGACGTCGCTGGAGAGCGACTTGCCGATCACGACGTCGAGCTCGGTCGGCCGGTGGTCGAGCGCGCGCACCGCACGATCGTGGACCCACGCGAAGGGATCCTCCCCGGCCGGCGGCTCGTCGAGCACCTCCAGCACCCCGTACCCGCGCGCGACGGCGACCTCGCGCGAGAACCACAGCAGCGGCGCGCGCGTCGGGTACCGCGCCCCCGGCAGCAGCACGACGCGCCGCGGCGCGTCGGGGCGGTGGATCGCGGCCGGGAACGCCGCCTCGGAGCCGCTCGTCGACACGCCCGCAGCCTACTGCGACGGCGGTGGTCGGCCTGAGCCTGCCCGTTCGCGCGCGCAGCGGAGCGCAAAGCGCCATTGTGCGATGTGTCACGCAAGCGCCCGGACTGCCGCCACCCCACCGGCCGAGCGCTAGCGTTTCCGGTGCGATGGCCTCCGCCGACATCGACCTGAGCACCCTCCCTCCTGGACCGACCGGACCGAGCGCGCTCGTGGCGATGCGCTTCCTGCTGCGAGGCCCGCACTTCCTCGAGCAGTGCCGCGACCGCTACGGCGACGTCTTCACGATCCGCCTCAACACCGGGCGCACGGTCGTGATCGCGGGCGATCCCGCGGTCGCGAAGGAGGTCTTTCAGGCCAGTCCCGACGACCTCTACGCCGGCGCCGGCAACGTCGTGCTCAAGCCGATCCTCGGTGGACGCTCGGTGCTGCTGCTCGACGGGGCCGAGCACCTGCGCCAGCGGCGCCTGATGCTGCCGCCGTTCCACGGGGAGCGCATGCGCGCCTACGGCGAGACGATGACCGAGGTCGCCGAGCGCCACATCGCACGCTGGCCGGTCGGTCAGTCATTCTCGGTGCACCCGACGATGCAGGCGATCACGCTCGAGATCATCCTGCGAACCGTCTTCGGGATCGAGGACCAGGCCGGCGTTGAGCGCCTCGGTGCTCCGATGAAGCGGCTGCTGAACTCGACCGATCAGCCGATGCGCTTGCTGCTGCTGCAGTTCACGAGATCCGCCGGCGCGAAGCCGCGCAGCCCGTGGGGCCGCGTGTACGCGCTGATGGCCCCGGTCGACAAGCTGATCCATGAGGAGATCGCGGCGCGGCGTGCGGAGGACGAGCCGCGCAACGACATCCTCTCGCTGCTGCTCGCCGCACGCGACGAGGACGGCAACGCGCTGACCGACGCGGAGCTGCGCGACGAGCTGATGACGCTCCTGCTCGCCGGCCACGAGACGACCGCGACCGCGCTTGCGTGGACGCTCGAGCGGCTCGTGCGCACCCCGCGCGTGCTGGCCCGCCTGCGCGAGGAGCAAGAGGCCGGCGAGGGGACCGAGTACCTCGATGCGGTCGTCAAGGAGGCGCTGCGTCTGCGGCCCGTCGTGCCGGGCGTGATCCGCCAGCTGCAGCGGCCGCTGACGATCGGCGGGATGGAGCTGCCGAAGGGCGTGCACATCTCGCCGTCGATCTACCTGATCCATCGCCGCCCGGACGTCTACCCGGAGCCCGAAGCGTTCCGTCCCGAGCGCTTCCTCGGCGAGGGCGCGCCGAGCACGTACGAGTGGCTGCCGTTCGGCGGCAGCGTCCGCCGCTGCCTCGGCGCGAGCTTCGCGCTCTACGAGATGCGGATCGTGCTCGAGACGATCCTGCGCCGCGCGACGCTCGAGACGACGACCGCCGACGCCGAGCCGGTCAAGCGCCGCTTCGTCACGTACACGCCGGCGCAGGGCGGACGCGTGCGCGTCACGCGGCTCATGCCCGCGCAGCCGGCCGCGCCGGCCGTCGCCGCCTGAGCGCTACTTGTATGCCGCCAGGTCCGCCTTGACCTCGGTCGTGTACGCGCCCTTGACCTGCCCTCTGTACTGCAGCGCTCCGAAGTAGTACTCGCGGCCGGTCTGCGTGCCGGTGCTCGCCTGGTCGTGCGCCTGGTACAGGTAGAACGCGCCGAGCCGGCTGCCGTAGGTGCTGAGCATCCCCGTCAGCGCCGTGTGCAGCGTCGTGGCGGCCTGCGCGTAGGTGAGGCACTTCGAGTAGCCGTAGTTGTCGGACAGGCAGCGGCCGTTGTCAGTCGAGAGGCCCCACTCCGTGACCCAGATCGGCAGGTCCGGTGAGCCGGCAACCTTGGTCGAGCTGATCGTCGAGTCGATGCGCGTCTTCCAGTTCGGACCGTACGGGTGGATCGTCCAGCCGGCGGCGCGGGCGCCGAGGTCGGGGACGGCCTTGAACATGTTGACGACCCAGGCGTTCTGGTTGACGGCGTTGTCGCCGATCGCGAGCAGCCCGACGTTCGGGTTCGCCGCCTTGACGGCGACCTGCGCGTCCTTGAAGCGCAGCGCGTACGTCTGCGCCCGGGTCGCGTAGGTCGACAGCGAGTAGTCGGCGAACTGGTGGGCGTAGCTCGTCTCGTGGCCGAACTCGATCCGCGAGACCGCCGTGTTGGCCGGATAGGTCTTGCCCGCCCAGAAGGTCCCGCCCGGCCCGTACGCCTTGGCCCACGTGGCGAGGTTCTGCGCCTCGGCCGTCGTCGGCAGGCGGCCGTAGAAGTTCGCCGCCAGCAGCGGGCGCACGCCGGCCCTGGCGTAGGCGTCGATTACCGACGCCATGCTCGAGGCGGTGGTGCCGACGTCGTAGAGCAGGCGGGCCGTTCTCGCCCCGAGCGAAGTGGCGAACGGCAGCTCGTAGGTGAAGGCGGTGCCGGTCGTGATGCCCATTCTGAAGCCGGTGGCTGGCGGCGTGGTCGGCGGTGGGGTCGTCGTCGCGGAGTACGAGATCGACACCTCTCTCGCCCACGCGCTGCCGGTCACGTTCGTGCGGACGCTGTAGCGCGCCGTCTGGCCGGGCACCGCCGGCGGCGTGACGGACGTGCCCGTCACGGTCGCGTACTGGTCGGCCTGGCCGGTGATCTTGCGCACGTAGACGTACGAGCTGACGCCGGTGATCGCGTTCCACTTGAGCGTCTGGCCGGAGACGGTGATCGCGGGTGCCGTCAGCGTGTCGGCGGACGCCGGGGACGGTGTGCGGGCGGCGAAGGACAGCGCGAGCACGAGGATCGCGGCGAGCACGACGAAGCTCCTCGCCCGCTGGCGCGGAACGGTTGGCGACATGTGGCGGGGTTCCCTCGATGGATGGCCGGGACGGCACCGATGCTGACGGCGCGCAGGCCATATTATGTCAACGGCCGGTTGCCGCGCCCCCGGGAGTCACGAAGGGCCGCCCCGAAGGGCGGCCCCCCAGCAAGTGCTCCTGCACACCGACTCTAACGCGCCCACACCTCAAGCACAAGAAAAAGGTTCATCATTGAACGTAAATAAGGTCTGAATTCGGACTTCGACTCAGAACCCGGCCGGATGACGGACCGCGTAGCCCGCGCCGGAGCGCGGCGCGGCCTGCCAACGAGAGGGACGAGCGCCGCTGGTGTCGAAGCGCAGGCCGGCGACGACCATGTAGACGTGATCGGGGTTCGCATAGACCGTGATCCACGTGCCGGGGCCGCGCTCGCCGTAGGACATCAGGTCGCCCGAGGTCGCGCTCGCGTCGAGCAGCTCGCCCCCGTGCAACGCGTAGCCGACGGAGCCGGAGCAGTCGTAGCCCGTGTCCTCCCACCGCGCGTGGCCCCCGCCCCAGCGATACGGGAGCGAGGCGATGCGGTTGCCGGCGGCGATCACGGCGGCGACCGCGGCCGGGGCGCCGGCGGGCGGCGAGGCGGTGCCGTCCTCGAGCAGCGTCGCGAGCGCGGGCGGAGCGACGGTCGCGGCCACGGGCGCCCGGCGCTTGCGCACCGCGCGATGGCGCCGCTGCGGCTTGGCGGCGGTTCCGGGCGCC
>JBJMLB010000081.1:0-14283 GCA_045805465.1 Conexibacter sp.
CAGGCGGTGCTGGAGGCGGGCGACGCGGACGCGCTGGAGGCGGCCGGGCGGCGCCTCGCGACGGTGGTCTGAGGCGCGTCCCTCGGAGCGTCCTGTCCTGGTGGCGTAGGACGAGCTCAGGGCAGGACGCTTGTGAGCGGGCGCCCGGCCCGCGGCGGGCGCTAGGCTCGGCGCCCGCCGATGCCCCCGCTCCCCCGTCCCCAGCTTCACCTCCCGCCGCAGCTGCGCCGCGCGGTCGTGGTCGGTGCGGGCTCCTTCGGCACGGCGGTCGCGGTGCTGCTCGCGCGCGGCGGGATGCGCACGACGCTGCAGACGCGCACGCGCGCGCAGGCGGACGTGCTCAGCGAGACGCGTGAGAATCGCGAGTACCTGCCGGGCGTCGAGCTGCCGCGCGAGCTGCGGATCGAGCCGATGGCGAACGGCCTCGCGCGCGCGGAACTGGTGTTCCTCGCCGTGCCCTCGCTCGGCGTCGGCGAGGTGATCGCGGGATTGGAGCAGGCGGGCCTTACACGGCGCGCGGCGGTCGTCTCGCTCGCAAAGGGACTCGTGCCGCCGGACGGGACGCCGCCGACCGCGCTGCTGCGCGCCCGCCTCGGCGCGTCGCGGGTGGCGTGCATCGGAGGGCCCGCCCACGCGCAGGAGATGGTCGCGCACGGCGCCGGGCTCGTCGCGGCTTCGAGCGACGAGGCGCTCGCGAGCCAGTTGGCGGCGACGTTCATCCGCGCGGGCGTCGTCTGCGAGCAGTCCAACGACCCGGTCGGCGTGGAGCTGGCGGGCGCGGCGAAGAACGCCGCTGCGCTGGCGGCGGGTGCGACGGAGGCGCAGGGCCTCAACGCCGCGGGCGCGGCGGCGGGGCACATCTTCGCCGAGGTGTGGCGCTACGCCGAGCGGCTCGGCGCGCGGCCGGAGTCGATGATCGGACTGGCCGGGACCGGCGACCTCGTCGCGACTGCTTTGGCGCCTCAGAGCCGCAACCGCCGCGCGGGGGAGCTGCTCGCGAGAGGCGTGCCGGCGAGCGAGATCCCCGCGCAGATCGGCCAGGCGGTCGAGTCGCTCGAGTCGGTTCCGCTGCTCGCGCGCGCACTGGCGGGCGCCGGCATCGAGGCGCCCGTCAACGACGCGCTGCGCCGCTTGATCGCCGGCGAGCTGCCGCTCGACGAATGGGTCGCGCTGGTGCGCGCCACGGTGCCGCCGCCGGCACGCTGGCGCGAGCGGCGGCGCGAGGGTGCGGGAGGCGGTTGGCGCCCGGCGTGGGACCGGGTGCGCGGCTGGTTCAGCGCGCCTTCGCGCGACGCCGGCGAGCGCTAACCCGTCGAAGGCGAGGCGACCTTTCGGCCGCCACCCTCGACTGCTCGACTTCTATATTAGGGTGACGGTAAGTCTCGTCGCGGTGCCTAGTAGGGTGAGAGTAGTGCTGGTGCCGGCAAGGTTGCCCCTTTCGCAGCCAAAGCCGCCTTCGCCCACGAGTTCCCTGCCTTCCACAGAGACGCTCGTGAGCGCACCCCCAGCTTCCCGGTTGTAGATGAGATTGACATTGCTCGTCCTGTACCTGCAGGTGATCCGGGAGCCCGCGAAGGATAGCGTGATCTCGAACCCCGGTCTTACGAGAGTGGTCTGAATTAGCAGTATGTTGGGTAGCGTCCCTGCAAAACCTTGATAAGTCTCATGCCATGGGAGGCTTTCCGCCAAGACCCTCCATGTTGTGCCAGTGCATGACGCTTCTGCAAAAGCAGCTCTGGTGATGTAGCCGATTAGGGATCCTGCGACCTTGGCTATCGTCCTTGAATGCAGTGATCCTTCGAGCGTCAGCGGACACCTAATGAGCAGGCCCGAGCTGGGGTTGCTGAATTCCAGGGCGGCCCACGTTGCTCTTATGTTTTGATTGGAGATTGAGAGATTCCTGGCCGATGCAGTGCCGACCAGAGCGCCGAGGGCTACCGTGGCGCCCATGAGGGCAAGCCAGATCTTCGAGTGTCTCAGCATGTGCTGGCTCCTGTAGTGAGGGTGCCGCGATTGGCGGGCACCAAAGGTACGAGCTGATGCGACTCACAAGGGAGGCATCTGCCGTCTCAGTAAGGAAAAGGAGGCGACCTTTCGGCCGCCTCCTCTCGACTTTCCTATCCGCTTACCTATATTAGGGTGACGGTAAGTCTTGTCGTCGTTCCTAGTTGGGTGAGAGTAGCGCTCGTTCCCGCGAGGTTACCCCTTTCGCACCCGAAGCCGCCTTCGCCCACGAGTTCTCTGCCTTCCACCACGGCGCTGGTGAGCGCGCCGCCAGCTTCCCGGTTGAAGATCCCGTTCACATTGGTCGTCCTAAACCTGCATGTCAACCTGATTCCGAAGAAGCTGGCTGACACGTCGAACCCTGGCCTTACGACGGCAGTCCTGATCGTCAATATGTTGGGTAGGGTTCCGGTAAAGCCTTGGTACGTCACGTGCCACGGCAGCGTTTCCCTCCTGACGGTAGCGCTTCCGCCGGTGCACGAGCCTTCTGCAGCTATCGCTCTGGTGATGTAGCCCATTAGGGATCCGACGGTCTTGGCTATCGTTCTTGAATGCAGTGAGCCTTCGAGCGTCACCGGGCACCTGACGAGCACGCCGGCGCTGGGGTTGCTGAATTCCATCCCCGTCCACGTGGCTCTTATGCTTTCATTGGAGATCGACAAGTTCCTTGCCGATGCCGTGCCGACCAGAGCGCCCAGCGCGACCGTGGCGCCCAAGAGGGCAAGCCAGACCTTCGACTGCTTCAACATGTATTGACATCCTGTAGTTGAGTTGCCGCGGGGCGGCAACTGTTTACACATTACGCAACAGCGAACGAGTCTGTGATGGAAGTTTTGTCCCCCTTTCCTTGACGCGCCGAGGGCCAGTAAAAGCGCGCCCACTGACAGCGACGCAACGCGACCTTCCCCCGACGCCGAAAGCGTAGGGCGGCCATCGGAGCAACGTCAAGCTCCTGTTGTCAGTGTGTTGACGCACTGGTAAAAGGCCTGACGTAGTACGTTCTTTTTGGTCGGTGAGATGACCGCCTGTTTGCAATAAGAGCCACTCGCGTTTACGGTCACGGCCGTTTTTCCCAACGAGGAGGGTTCGGGGTTGTCTAAGGGAGTCGTAATACGGGGATCGGCCCCCCTGCCGAGGTGGTGGGTGGGCGCGGTCGTTGCACTGGTCGTAGCCGGTTGCTTCCCATCGGTGGCGGGATCTGCGTCTGCGCCCGACGGGCGCGCGTACGAGCTTGTGTCCCCGGTCGACAAGAACGGGGGGGACGTCACCGGAGACGGACAGATGGCGATCGCGTCAGAGAGCGGAAATGCAATTGCGTACGCCTCGCGCGCGTCGTTCGCCGACACGACAGGCACCGGAGGCGCTGGGCAGACGCAGTACGTCGCACGGCGCGGCGCGACCGGGTGGGCGACGCACGCCATCACCCCGCGGCCAGCGCCCGAGGCCTTTCAGGTGTTCCTGGGCTCCACGCAGATCCCGACGTTCTCGGACGAGCTCGAGCGGGCGATCCTGTGGGCCTACGATCTCCCGGACGTCAGCGGAGACGCTCCCGACATCCTCAACCTCTACCGGGAGGACACCGCGACGCGTAGCGTCTCCTCGCTTCCGCTGAACCAGTCAGAGCCCTTGATGCTCGGCGACTTCGGCGGTGCGTTTTGGGGTGCATCCGACGACGCCAGAAACGTCTCGCTGGTGTTTCAGCGGCGGCTGCTGCCGCAAGCCCCCGCCGGCGTGCCGACCGTCTACGAGTGGGCCGACGGGACGCTGCGCATCGCCGGCGTGCTTCCCGACGGCAGCATTCCTGACGCGGGCGCGGACGTCCTTCCCCAGTTCTACCGGCGAGCGGTTTCCCCCGATGGCTCGCGTGTGCTGTTCGTATCCCCGCCTACCGGGGACGTGCAGCTCTACATGCGCGTCGACGGCGCGCGGACCGTGTGGATCTCGGAGCCTGAGAACGGCGACTTCACCGGCACACCGACGGAAGTCCTGCTCCAGGCAGTGAGCGGGGACGGGCGACACGTGCTCTTCACGACGTCCTCTCGCCTCTTGAGAGAAGACGACAACGACGGATCGGACCTCTACCTCTACACCGACAGCGACGATCCGAGATCGGACTCGAACCTGACCCTCATCTCGCGCCCGGGCGCGAGCTCGGGCGGCATCAACGGCAGCGAAGACAGCGGCGCCGTGGTCGGCACCAGCGACGATGCGTCGCGCATCTACTTCGATGACGTGAACGGAAACCTCTACCTGTGGGACCACGGAGATCTCCGGCATCTCAGCGGCGAGCTGCAGCGGGGATACGACAGACGCACGGGCACGCTTCTCTCGGCGGTCGACTCGGCCCCGGGAGCAGCTCGGGTCAGTCCGGACGGCCGCCATCTCGCATTCCTCACGAATTCGACGAGCGGCAACGATCAGGTGCATGCCCTCACGGGTCAGGTCACGAACGGGCACCTTGCGATGTACGCGTACGACGCTGGCCAGGGCGCGTTCACCTGCTGCTCCTGTCCGAGCGCGGGACCGGCGACCTCGGACGCCGTGATCGTCCCAGCGGCGACGAGAGCGACGGCTTCGACCTTTCTCACCGGGGCGCGGCCTCGATATCTCTCAGCCGACGGGCACGTGTTCTTCTCTACCGCCGACGCGCTGGTTCCGGATGACACGAACGGCGTCACGGACACCTACGAGTGTGATGCGCGGACGGGCAGCGTCGCGTTGCTGTCCACCGGCCGGAGCGCTGACGGCGCATGGTTCGTCGATGCGAGCACGAGCGGCGACGACGTCTTCTTCGTCACGCGGACGCGTCTCGTCGGCGCGGATCGCGACGCGCTCGTCGACCTGTACGACGCCCGCGTGGGCGGGGGCTTCCCCGAGCCGGCACTGGCGCCTCGCGCGTGCGTCGGCGAGGAGTGCCAAGGCGATGCTTCCGGATCACCGAACGACCTCGGGATCGACACCGAGTCGTTCCTCGGATCCGGCGGTGCACTCGCTGCGCGCAGAGCGCACCTGAAGCTGATCGGCGCGCGCGTCTTCGCCGGCATGTCTGCGCGCGTCGCGATCCGCGTGTCGAGCGCAGGCACGCTCTCGTGGCGCGGCGTCGGCATTCGCGCCGGCGCGCGTCGCGTCGGCAAGGCCGGGAGGTATCGCGTCCGGATCGCGCTGACGCGGAGGGCGAGGGCGCAGCTCCAACAGACGGGCATGCAGCGCCTGAAGGTGACGCTCCGCTTCACGTCCACGCGGCACAGTCGGTCGGCCGAGACGGTCCGCCTGACCTTCAAGACCAACCGAATCCGCAAGGCGGTGTCGCGATGAAGACGACAGTCCGTAAGCGCTTGGCGCACGCGGCGTTCCTCGCAGTCGCCCTGCTGCTCGCTTCGGCGGTCACGGCGATGGCCGATCCCGCGCTCGAGCTGCACACGAACGTCCCGAACTCCCTTCCGGCCGGGAGCACGGCACGCATCAACGTCGTCGTGCAGAACGTCGGCGACGCTCCGTTCAGCGGTGAGCTGAGCTTCTCCGACACCTTCCCCGCAGGCATGACGCCGACCGATCCGACCTCGATCCAGGGGTACGGGTTCGCCTGCCAGACCGTCGACCAGACGACCACATGCACCGCCGACGTGAGCGGCCTGCTGCCTGGTGCGCAGGTGTACTACGGCATCTCCGCGCCGGTCGACCAGAACGCCTCGGGGACGTTGACCAACACCATCGAGGTCTCGGGCGCAGGAGCGCCCGAGGTCATCACAGATCAGCAGGCGATCGCGATCGGACCGCCCGACCCGTTCGCGATCAGCGAGTTCTCGGCGGCAGTGAGAGATGCGACACGCTCGCCGTTCGTCCAGGCGGGTGGGAATCCCGCCGCGGTGACGACCTCCATCTATTTCCCGACGGCCGGAAAGCTGGTCTTCAGAAGCCCGTTCTTCGCCGTCAGCGCCCCGGTCGAGCAGTTCAAGGACATCGCGGTCCACGTGCCGGCGGGCTTGATCGGCAATCCGACGGCGACGCCCGTCAGATGCACCGGGTCCCAGCTCGCTCAGCCGTCGCCGAACGCGCCGCACGCGGAGATTCCCGACTGTCCGACGGACAGCCAGGTCGGGGTCGTGCGGCTCGTAAAATCGGACATGGTGCCCTTGTACAACATGGTGCCTCCGGTCGGCTCGCCGGCGGCGTTCGGCTTCACCTACCAGTCGGTCCCCGTCATGCTTGTTGCCAGGCTGCGCCCGTCGGACAACGGTGTCGACATCGTCGCGCGCAACGCCTCGACGTCAGTCCCGGTGCACGGCGCCGACGTGACGCTGTGGGGCGTGCCGGCCGACAGATCGCACGACACCCTGCGTGGCGTCTGCCTTGACAACTACCTCGGCAACAACGGCGGCGTCTGCCCGTCGACTGCGCCGGAGGCCGCCTTCCTGCGACTTCCGACGTCCTGCTCGGGTCCCCTGCGGTGGGGTGCCGACGCGACGAGCTACGCGCACCCCGACACGTGGGTGCATGCCGAGACGACGTCGCCGGGCATCGAGGGATGTCCGCTCGACCCGTTCGAGCCGACGCTTGGGATCGTGCCCACCGCACAGGCGCCTCACGTGCCGACCGGGCTCGATGCGACGGTCGCGCTGCCGCAGGACTTCGGCCCTCGCGCGATCGCACCGGCGGACATGAGACGCGCGACGGCGACCCTTCCCGAAGGGCTCACGATCAACCCGTCGTCGGCCGGTGGTCTGAAGGCCTGTGCCGACGCCGACCTCCGTCTGGGACAGGAGGGCCCGTCGACCTGCCCCGACGCTTCGAAGATCGGAACCGCGACGCTCAGCACGCCGCTGCTCGATCACCAGATCGGCGGGTCGATCTTCCTGCGCACGCAGAACTCGGACGACCCGAGCTCAGGCGAGTTGTTCCGGATCGCCGTCGAGGTGCGCTCGGACGACGACGGGATCTTCATCCGTCTGCCCGGCGCGGTCAGAGCCGATCCGACGACCGGCCGTCTGACGACCGTCTTCGACGACCTGCCGCAGCTGCCGTTCAGCTCCCTGCAGCTGCACTTCAAGGGCGGCTCTCGGGCGCCCCTGGGCACCCCGCGCACGTGCGGCACCCACACGGTGAACGCAGAGTTCGTCTCTTGGGGCAATGCGATCGTGCCGGGCGCCAGCAGCTTCGCGATCGGCCCTTGCCCGGCCGCGGAGTTCTCGCCGACGTTCCGCGCCGGGTCGGAGAACCCGGTTGCGGGCAAGAGCACGCCATTCAACGTGTCGCTCTCGCGTGACGACGGCGACGACCTGTTCAGAACGCTCACGATCGACGCGCCGAAGGGCCTGCTCGGCAAGATCAAGAACGTCGAGCTGTGCCCGAACGCCAAGGCCGACGCCGGGACGTGCTCCGACGCGTCGCGCATCGGCAGCGCCACCACCGGCGCGGGGCTCGGCACGAACCCGTTCTTCATCAGCGGCGGCAAGGTCTTCCTGACCGGGCCGTATCGCGGGGCGCCCTATGGCCTCGCGGTGGTGGTGGACGCGGTGGCCGGTCCGTTCAGGCTCGGCACCGTGGTGGTTCGAGCCGCGATCCAGATCGACAGGAGAACCGCGCAGCTGACGGTCGTCTCGGAGCGGTTCCCGAGCATCCTGAAGGGCGTGCCGCTGAACCTCCGGGCTGTGCGCATCAGCATCGACAAGCCGCGCTTCATGGTGAACCCCACCAACTGCTCCCCGCAGCGGGTGAGCGGGACGGCGACGTCGACCGAGGGTCGCAGTGCATCCCTCGGCACGCGCTTTCAGGTCGGCAATTGCAAGAACCTGAAGTTCTCGCCGCGCATCTCGATGCGCGTCGGCTCGAGAGGGCACACCGGCTTCCGCGACTCGACTCCGCTGGTGACGACGATCCGGCAGGCGCCGGGCCAGTCGAACCTGAAACGGGTAAAGGTCTCGCTGCCGAATGTCCTGGCCGCGCTGCTGCCGGTCGTTGAGCGGGCCTGTACGCGCGAGCAGTTCGAGGCCGCCAGATGTCATCAGGCCGAGATCGGCTCTGCGACGGCGATCACCCCGCTGCTCGCGAAGCCGCTCAAGGGTGCCGCCTACTTCGTGGACCACCCGGGCCGCGCGTTGCCGGATCTCGTGATCGCCCTGCGCGGCGATGTCGACCTGGACATCGCGGGCAGGATCACGCTGCCGCACGGCACGCAGCTGGCGACCGATTTTGCGGCCATCCCGGACGCACCGATCAGCAAGTTCACGTTGCGGATCACGGCTGGGAGAAACGGTCCGCTCGGCATCTCGTCGAACCTCTGCGGCAGTAGAGCCAGACGAGCGAGGGCCGCAATCACGATGGGGGGTCAGAACGGAACCGTGCTGCACGTCCAGCCACGGCTCCACATCAACGGCTGCAACGCCAAGCGCTCGCGTCGTTGACGGCCGGCGAGCGTGGCGCGGTCGGCTCATGGGGGAGCCGACCGCGCCGCCTCACCGGCTACTTGCAACCTGCAGCTATGAGCGGGCGCCGGGCGCCTGATCCCCGGAGCTGCGCCACACCGGCACGCCGAAGGCGATCAGCCGCAGCTGCTTCTCGGCGCGGCGGACGATCTCTTGCTCGATCTCGGGACGCCCGCTCGGAGCCTCGACGATCTCCTCCGCCGTCGAGACCATCGTGTTGACGATCAGCGTCGCGAACATGCCGAGGTCCTCGGTGCTCCATCTGTCGAGGTAGGGGAAGCGCGAGAGGTCGGTCGCGAGCTCGCTGCTGAAGAGGCGGATCTCGGCACGGATCGCCTGGCGCAGCGCGGGCACGCCGCTCGAGCGCTCGCGCGCGATGAAGCGGAAGTGCAGGCGGTGGGCGTGGACGTGCCGAACGAGGATCTCCGCTGAGCTGCGGATCACGTCGCCGTACGCGAGCTCCCCTGCGCGTGCGTCGCGGATCATCCGGCGCAGCGTGCGGAAGGAGTCGTCGATCAGGACGAGCCCGAGCTCCTCCATCGAATCGAAGTGGCGGTAGAAGGCGGTCGGGGTGACGCCCGCCTCGCGCGCGATCTCGCGCAGGCCGAGGCTGCCGAAGCTCTTCCTCTCCAGCAGCCGCAGCGCCGCATCGAGCAGGGCGACGCGCGTGCGCTCCTTCTGCTCGCTGCGCTTGAGCGGTGTCTCGCTGTTCACCGAACTCGTGTGGCCCATGTCACAGAGCATACCTAGACAAAGGACAGCTGATGACATAGCTTGTGCACAAGTGTTCACCCAAACGCGTCAAACACTCTCCCGCCGTCTGCTCGGCTCCACGTTCGCCGGGGCATTGACGACCCCCCACGGCGTCGACCGCTACGTCGAGCTGGTGCGACCCGCCTTCTCGCTGAGCGAGGTGCGCGCCGAGGTCGTCGCCGTCCGCCGCGCGACTGCGCGCAGCGTGACGCTCGCGCTGCGTCCGAACGACAACTGGCACGGCTTCCGCGCCGGCCAGTTCGTGCGGCTCGGCATCGAGATCGACGGCGTGCGCCACACGCGCACCTACTCCCCCGCCTCCTCCGCGCACGTCGACGACCTGATCGAGCTGACCGCGCACGCGCAGCCCGACGGCGCGGTCTCGCCGTTCCTGCGCGCGAGCGCGCGGCCCGGCATGGTCGTCTCGCTCTCGCAGGCCGAGGGCGACTTCGCGCTGCCGGACGAGCGCGAGATCCTCGCCGCGGGCGGCGAGCTGCTGCTGATCAGCGGCGGCAGCGGCATCACGCCCGTCATGTCGATGCTGCGGACGCTCTGCCACGAGGGTCACCGCGGGCCGATCGCCTTCCTGCATTACTCCCGCGACGAGCACGACGTCGCCTACGCGCGCCAGCTCGACGAGCTGGCCGCCGGGCACGCGAACGTGCGCCTGCTGCGCGGCTTCTCGCGCCGACCGGACGCGGGCGAGCTGCACGGCCGCTTCGATCGCGAGCACGTGCGCGCGGCGGGGATCGACCCGGCCGCGGCCTTGACGTTCGCGTGCGGGCCGACCGCTCTGGTCGAGGCCGTGCGCACGACGTGGGCGCAGGACGAGCTCGACGCGCGCCTCTTCGTCGAGCAGTTCGCGCCGCCGGCGCCCGCGCGCGTGGAGACGGACGGCGTCGTCGCCGGCAGCGTGCGCTTCGCGCGCAGCGGACGCGAGGCGCCTAGCACCGGCGCGCCGCTGCTCGACCAGGCCGAGGCCGCGGGCCTCACCCCGCAGTCCGGCTGCCGCATGGGCATCTGCCACACCTGCACCTGCCGCAAGCTCGAGGGCGCCGTGCGCGACGTCCGCACCGGCGAGATCTCGACCGCGCCCGACGAGCTCATCCAGATCTGCGTCAACGCGCCCGTCGGCGACGTGACGCTCGACATCTGATCCTTCGACCGTCCAGGAGCGAACGCCATGAGCACGACCTCACCGCCGCAGCTCACCGCCGAGCAGCTCGACGCGCTCGGGCGCGAGCTCGACGCGATCCGCGAGCGCGTCACCGCCGATCTCGGCGAGCGCGACGCCGCCTACATCCGCCGCATGATCAAGGCCCAGCGCGGCCTGGAGATCGGCGGCCGCGGCCTGCTGGAGTTCGGCTTCCTGCCGCCCGCCTGGCTCGCCGGAACCGCCGCCCTGTCGCTCTCCAAGATCCTCGACAACATGGAGATCGGCCACAACGTGATGCATGGCCAGTACGACTGGATGAACGACAGAGCGGTCAACGGTCATGCGTTCGAGTGGGACAGCGCCTGCCCGTCGGAGCAGTGGCGCCACTCGCACAACTACATGCATCACACGCACACGAACATCATCGGCAAGGACCGCGACATCGGCTACGGCGTGCTGCGGATGTCCGAGGACCAGAAGTGGCATCCGTACTACCTGGGCAATCCGGCGTATGCGGTGCTGCTGGCGCTGCTCTTCCAGTGGGGCGTCGCGCTGCACGACCTCGAGGTGGAGAAGCTGAACACCGGCAAGGCGTCGTGGAAGGACAAGGGCGAGATGCTGCAGGCGATCTGGAAGAAGGGCCGCCGGCAGGCGCTGAAGGACTACGCGCTGTTCCCGCTGCTCGCCGGCCCGGGCGCGCCGGCGACCTTCGCGGGGAACATGACCGCCAACGCCGTGCGCAACGTGTGGGCGTTCATGATCATCTTCTGCGGCCACTTCCCCGAGGGAACCCACGAGTTCACCGAGGAGGAGACCGAGGGCGAGTCGAGAGGGCAGTGGTACGTCCGCCAGCTGCTCGGCTCGGCCAACCTCACCGGCGGCAAGCTGTTCCACATCATGAGCGGCAACCTCAGCCACCAGATCGAGCACCACCTGTTCCCCGATCTGCCTGCACACCGCTACGCGGAGCTGGCGGTCGAGGTGCGCGAGATCTGCGAGCGCTACGGGCTGCCGTACAACGCCGGGCCGCTGCACAAGCAGTTCGGCAGCGTCGTCAAGAAGATCGTGCGGCTGGCGCTGCCGGGCAATGATGGCGACGAGCAGCGGCCGGCGCCCGAGCCGGTTGCCGTCGCGCCCAAGCCGAAGCCGGCGCCGCGGTCCAAGCCGGCGCGCGCGAGAAGAGCAAAGCGCGAGCCGGTCGCCGCGTAGGCCGCTCGCCCTAAGTGCGCTCGGCGAGCGTCGTGACGACCGCTTCGTAGACGCCGGCGCCGTAGGTGCCGTCCGCGATGCGAACGTTCTCGCGGCCGGCGATCGCCTCGCGCAGCGTCGGGTCCTTGTCGAGCGCGTTGCCGACGAACCAGAAGGCGCCGACCGCGACGGCGGCGCCGAGGTCCTCGCGCGAGTCGCCGACGGCGATGCACTCCTCCGACTTGTAGCCGCGAATCTGCATGTGGCGCGCGACGGCGCCGGCCTTCGAGGCTGCCTTCGGGACGAGGTGGTAGGCGCGCACGAGCGGCAGCCCGGCGAGGTCTTCCGAGCGCGAGCGCACGACGCCGTTGTCGACGAGGCGCAGGTGACCGTGGCCTTGCTGCTCCAACAGCGCGTCGGCCTCCTTGGCGTCGACGTAGCCGCGGAACAGGTGCGAGACGTCGCGGTTCAGGTGCCACGGTGCGTGGTACTCGAGCCGTCCGCTGTACTCCGAGAGCAGCAGCGCGGGCGCGCCGCACGCCTCGATCTGGTCGTGGATCGAGACGCCATCCTTCGTCGGCTCCAAGCCGCCGGTGAGCCACTCCAGCTCGCCGTCCACGACGAGCCCGGAGCCGGCCTCGAAGATGTAGGCGGTCTGTCCGAGCAGGCGCGCGTCCTCCATCACCTGGGCCTGCCGGCGGCCGGAGAAGATCACGACCTCCGCCTCCGCGCGGTGGCACGCCTGCAGCGCGCGCACGGCGTCGAGGCTGAAGCCGCCGTCGGCGTCGCGCAGCAGCGAGGCGCCGGGGCCGAGCAGGGTGCCGTCGAGGTCGACGTAGACGCAGCGCATGTGGCGCCGAAGTGTGAACCATGGCGCTACGGTCGGGGCATGACGCTCCCCCGGCTGTCGCTGCTGCTGGCGCTCTTGGGCGGTCTGCTCGTGGCGGCAGCCCTGGCGATCGGTGGCGACACGTCGTGGTTCGACACGATCGAAGGCGCCTACTTCACGCGCGCGGCCGGCACGCCGGCGTATTCGGGCGTGTTCAGCGGCAGCTTCAACCCTGACGGCCCGCAGCTGCTTTCGCTCCACGACGGCAACCTGTTGCTCGGCGCGGGCATCGCGCTGCTGCTCGCGGCGCTGACGACGGTGGTCGCCCACTGGCGCGGGCTGCGGCTCGTGCGCGCCATCCCGTCGACTTGACCGGCCTTGCCGGCCCGCGCGGAGAAGGGTGCGCGCGAGCCGGCGTTGGCCCGGGGGGGTCTGAGAAGCGGTTCCTACGAGGGCGGCAGCAGCACGCGGTTGATCTGGTGGACGATCCCGTTGCTGGCCTTGATGTCGGGCTTCGTCACGCGCGCGTTGTTGACGAACACCTTGCCGTTGCGGACCTTGATCGTGACGCTCGCGCCGTTGACCGTTCTGGCGGAGGTGAGTCTCACGACCTTGCTGGCCGGGACCCGACCCTTCACCACGTGGTAGAGCAGGACAGCCTTCAGCTGCGCTCTGTCCTTCGCGAGCGCGTTCAGCGTTCTCTTCGGCACCTTCGCGAAGGCGGCGTTCGTCGGCGCGAAGACGGTGTACTTCGTTCTCCCCGACAGCGTGGAGACGAGGCCAGCCTTCTTCACGAGCGAGACGAGCGTCGAGAACTGCGGCGCGCCGGCCGCCGTCTCGACGAGGTTCTTCTGCGGCGTGGCCGCTTGAACGCCGGCGGCGGGGATCGCCGCGGCGGCGAGGCAGGCGAGTGCGATGGCGATGCGCTTCACGATGGGGCTCCTCGGAATCGCGTGGACAGGGTCGCCGGCACTACGGACACCGCACGAGCGATGGTTGGGAAGCTGGCGCGCTGGGCTACGCTTGCGCCGTGCAGGTCGAACCGGAACGCGGCGCGCCGCCAGTCGCGGACGGCATGCGCGCCGACCGCGAGGAGCAGCGCCTCGCGCGGCGGATCGCGGATCGCGACGAGCAGGCGCTCGCCGACGCCTACGCCCGCTACGGGCGCGCGACGTTCGGCTTCCTGCTGAAGGCGCTGCGCGACCGCGCCGCCGCGGAGGACGTCCAGCAGCAGGTGTTCCTGGAGGTGTGGCAGCGCGCGCCGCAGTTCGACCCCGCGCGCGGCAGCCTCTTCACGTGGATCATGCTGATCGTCCGCAGCCGCGCGATCGACCAGCTGCGCCGGCGCATCCCGACCCCGCAGGACCCGACCGACTCGCCGGCGCTCGAGACGTCCGTCGAGCCGGTCGTGGACGAGCTGGTGGAGCATTGGCACATGGTCGAGCTGCTGGGGAGGCTCCCGCACGAGGAGGCCGAGCTGCTGCGTCAGCGCTTCTACGGCGGACTGAGCCAGAGCGAGATCTCATCCGAGACGGGCGTTCCGCTCGGAACAGTGAAGATGCGCATGGTCAGCGGACTGCGACGCCTGCGCGAGATGATGGAGCCGGAGGCATGAGCATCCACGAGCGCGAAACCGAGCTGTCGGCCTACCTGCTCGGCGAGCTGGGCGCGGAGGAGCACGCCGCGTTCGAGCGCGCGCTCGCCGGCAACGCGGGTCTGCGCGCCGAGGTGGAGCGCCTGCGGCCGCTCGTCGCCCGGCTCGACGCGCTGCCAGCCGAGGGTTGGGAGAACGCGCCCGAGCCGTCGCCGCTGCGGCTGCCAAGCGGGGCGCTCGCGGCCGGCGACGGCAGCACGCCGGCCGCCGCGACCACGACGACCTCCCCGCGGAGCGAGCGGTGGTGGCGCTGGCTGCGCGGCCCGCTCGCGGTGCG
>JBJMLB010000082.1:0-5757 GCA_045805465.1 Conexibacter sp.
CGTCCAGCACGTCTACTCCAACGACGTCTCGAAGCTCGCCATCGGCGGCGCCCAGTACGCGCTGCTGTGCAACGAGGACGGCGGCGTCCTGGACGACCTGTTCACCTACCGCCTGTCTCCCGACCGCTACCTGACCGTCACCAACGCCTCCAACCACGAGCGCGACTTCGCCTGGCTCAGAGAGCACGCGGCCGAATACGACGTGGAGGTCGGCGGTGCGGAACCGCGCCGGAAGCTCGCCGACCGCGAGCGGCGCGACGACCGCGCGCGCCTGCGGGCCCTGCACCGCGAGCATCGCGTAGTCGTCGAGGCGGTCGACCAGCACGACGTCGAAACCGCCGGCGTGCGCACGCAGCCACGCGAGATCCTTCGTGTGGTTGGAAGCGTTCGTCACCGTGAGGAAGCGGTCCTCCCCCAGGCGATAGGTGAAGAGGTCGTCCAGCACGCCGCCGTCCTTGCGGCACAGCACGCTGTACTGCGCGCCGCCGACCGCGATCTTCGACACGTCGTTGGACAGCACGCGCTGCAGGAACGCCCGCGCGCCCGGCCCGCGCGTCTCGACCTGCCCCATGTGCGAGACGTCGAAGACGCCGGCGTGCTCGCGCACCGCGAGGTGTTCCTCGCGCACGCCGGCGTACTGGACCGGCATCTCCCAGCCGGCGAACGGCACGAGTCTCGCGCCGGCCGCGGAATGGCGGCCGAACAGGGCGGTACGACGGAGCGTCTGCGCGGCGGCAACCACGCCGCGACCCTAGCAACGGCCGCGGCGTGGGAGCACCCTCACGGGGCGACGTTGAAGGCGGTGCTGTCGACGAAGAGCGTGCCGTCGGAGGCGCGCAGGACGTAGCCCGTGCCGGACTTGTTGATCTTGCACTTCGTGAACGTCGTCACGCCGTTGCTGAGGGAGGAGGTGCAGGCACCGAGCGCGCCGCCGCCGGTGCCTGCCACGAGCGTGAGGCCGACGGTGCCGGTGTAGCCCGTCGCGACGTTCCCGCCCGGGTCGAAGGCGGTCACGACCGGCTGCGTCGTGAAGGCGTTGTTGGCCGTCGCGCCGGCCGGCTGCGTCGTGAAGGCGAGTCTGGAGGCCGCGCCGGCGGTCACGTTGAATGCGGCGCTGTTGACGCTGAACGTCCCGTCTCTGGCCTGCAGCACATAGCCGGTGCCGACTCTGTCGATCTTGCAGCCGGTGAACGTCGTCACGCCTCTGCTGAGCGTGCCGGCGCAGCCGCCGAGCGCGGCGCCGGTCGTGCCCGTGCCGCTGACGATCGACAGCGTCACGCTGCCCGCGTAGCTCGTCGCGGTGTTGCCGGCCGCGTCCTGCACGGTCACCACGGGCTGGGTCGCGAAGGCGGTCCCGCCCGTCGCGCCCGCCGGCTGGGTCGAGACGACGAGTCTCGTGGCCGCGCCCGCCACCACGTCGAAGCCCGCGCTGTCGACGCTGAGCGTGCCGTCTCTGGCGCGCAGCAGGTAGCCCGTGCCGGACTTGTCGATCTTGCAGCCGACGAACGTCGTCACGCCTCTGCTGAGCGTGCCGGTGCAGCCGCTCAGCGCGGCGCCCGCGGTGCCGCCGCTCGCGATCGAGAGGGTCACCGTGCCGGCGTAGCTCGTCGCCGTGTTGCCGCCCGCGTCGAGCGCCGTGACGACCGGCTGCGTCGGGAACGCGGCGTTGGAGACCGCGCCGCCGCCCGGCTGCGTCGAGAAGACGAGTCTCGTCGCGGCGCCGACCGTCACGTTGAGCGCCGAGCTGCTGCCGCTGAGCGTTCTGTCGCTCGCCTGCAGCACGTAGGCGTTGCCCACCTTGTCGATCGTGCAGCCGGTGAAGCTGGTGACGCCGTTTCTCAGCGTGCCGGCACAGCCGCTCAGCGCGGCGCCGGCCGTGCCGCCTCTGAGGATCGAGAGCGCGACGCCGCCGGCGTAGTCGAGCACGGCGTTGCCGCTCGCGTCCTGCGCGGTGACGACAGGCTGGGTCGTGAAGGCGGAGCCGCCCGTCGCACCCGCCGGCTGCGTCGTGAAGACGAGCTGCGTCGCGGCGCCGTAGGCGACCGTTGCTCTCGCACTCGCGCTGGCACGCGTCCACGTGCGCCACACCGCCGTCACGACGTAGGAATGCGCGCCGGCGGAGACGCCCGTGTCGGTGCAGCTCGTCGCGCTCGTCGGTGCGGTGGCGCTCGGGCAGGCGGCGCTCGGAGTCCCGCCGTCGCGGGAGATCCAGTAGGTGACGGCGCCGCTCGCCGGCGCCGTGACGGCGGACCAGCTGAGCGAGACGGTGCCCGCGCCGGTGTTCGTCGCGGTGAGATTCGAGGCGGGGAGGGTCGTGACCGCGGCGCTCGCGCTCGCGGTCCCTCTGGCGGTGTAGTACGCACCGGCGTCCATCACGGCGGCAAGCAGAGCGATGGCGGCGGCGACCAGCGCGATCGCGGCCGTGCGAAGGAGGTGGCGGGTGTGCGCGCTCATGAGTGCGAGCTCCCGCTGTAGGCGAACGAGAAGACGGCGCCCATGCAGGCGTCCTGGTTCGTCGACAGGTTGCGCATGAGCACCTGCGGCGCGCTGACGCCGCCGCCGGAGGCGGGGAGCGTGACGCTGCCGTTCGCCGGCACCGTCAGCGCGTTCGTCGCGGAGACGTTCGACTGCGTGACCTGCAGGTTGGCCGGACCGTCGCAGCCGGCCTTCGTGCTGCCGGACTGGATCGTCACCGTGAGGCTCGTGACGAGGATCGGCACGTTGTTCGGGTTCGTGACTCTGAGCGCGAGGCCGCCGGTCTTGCCGGGGTACAGCGTGCCGCCGTAGCCGCCGGAGATCGTGAAGGGCAGGCCGCTGGTCGACGCGAGGACGCTCCATGTGTACGTGGTCGCGGCGCTGCGGTTGCCGGCCGCGTCCAGCGCGCGCACGGCGAAGGCGTGGCTGCCGTCGGCGAGTCCGCTGTAGGCCTTGGGGCTCGCGCAGGCGGCGAAGGCGCCGCCGTCGAGCGCGCACTCGAACGCGGCGCCGGCCTCTCTGTCGGCGAACGCGAACGTCGCGCTGCTTGACGCGGACGGGTTGGGCGGCGTCTGGGTGAGCTGCGGCTTGGGCGGCGCGACCGTGTCGATGCGCCATCTGTACGTCGCGGCCGCGCCGGTGTTGCCGGCCGCGTCGCGCGCCTTGACGCTCAGCGCGTGGGCGCCGTCGGCGAGCTTCTTGTACGTGACCGGGTTCGCGCAGGCGGCGTAGGAGGCCGCGTCAAGCTGGCACAGGTACGTGACGTTCGCCTCGCCGTCGGAGAACGCGAACGTCGCGTCCTTCGAGCTCGAGGGGTCCGCCGGCTTCTGCGTGAGCTGCGGCGCGGGCGGCGCCTGCGTGTCGACCGTCCAGGTGCGCGAGGCGGCGTCGCCGACCTGCCCGGCTCTCGTGCGCTCTCGCACGCCGAAGGTGTGCGCGCCGTCTCTGAGGCCGTTGTAGGTCTTGGGGCTCGTGCAGGCCGCGAACGCGGCGCCGTCGAGCGAGCACTCGAGCGTGTCGCCTCTCGTGCCGGCGACGAAGGAGAACGTGGCGCTCGTGGCGCTCGTCGCGCCGGTCGGGCCGGAGGTGATCGTCGGCGTCGCGACCGAGGGGCCCTTCGGGGCCGCGACGGCATAGCCGGCGATCGCGGCGACCGCGAGGAAGATCAGGGCACCGAGCAGCGTCAGGAGCCGCTTCTTGGCCCGGGCGCTCTTCGCTGTCCGTGTCGTGAGAGGTGTGCGCATGTGTGCGTGCGTGAGGAGGAGATCGAGCAGACGGGGACGCATTCGCCGGGCGCCCCCGCCTGTGTTCGATCGGCTAGATGCCGCTGTTGTCCACCTTGAGGTGGAGGACCGGCGAGGCGCCCTGACAGGCGTCCTGGTTGGCGGTGCTGTTCGCCAATCTCAGCGTGCCGGTCTTCGAGGTCGATCCATTCGCCGAGATCGACTCGTTTACCGTCACGTCGCCGAAGCTGAAGTCCGCCGCGTCGCAGCCTCTGGGGAGGCCGTCGACGCCGGTCGTGCCGTAGGCCGTGTCGGCGACGACCTTGTCGACCTGCACGGCCGTGTCGGACGAGCTGTTGTTGATCGTGAATCTGACGGCCGTCGAACCGCCCGGGTAGAGCGTCGCGTCGAACGTGACGCCGGTGATCGTGACGCCGGCGGCGCTGCCGACGGTCGCCGTGCCCGAGCCGGTGCCCGAGGCCGTGAAGTACGCGACGGCGATCCCGGCCACCGCGATCGCCGCGATCGCGACGACGGGGACGAGGATGCGCTTGCGCATGAGCTTCCGCATGAGAGCTGTGCTCCTTGGGTTGAGATTCCCCCACCTGGAGCCCTGTGCTCCCTGTCGGCGGGTCCTTCCGCTGGGGATGGAGCTTGCGCGAGCGCTGAGGCGCCCTCAATGGTCCGCGCGGGGGTTTTGGCGTTCATTCGCGTGAACGCTGTGTGCATTCCGCCGCTGCTGCGGGCAGAGTTGCCGCCATGGCGATCCGCGTGCTGCTCGTCGACGATCACGACGTCTTCCGCCACGGCCTCGCGCAGCTGCTGGGCGACGAGGGGCTTGACGTCGTCGCCGAGGCGAGCGGCGGCGAGGCCGGCGTGCGGCTCGCGGCCGAGCTGCACCCCGACGTCGTGCTGATGGACCTCAGCATGCCGGGCATGTCCGGCGTCGAGGCGACGCGCGCGATCATGGCCGGAGACGGCGGCGCGCGAGTCGTCGTGCTGTCGCTGTCCGACGACGACGCCTCGATGCTGGAGGCGCTGCTGGCGGGAGCCGCCGGCTACCTGCTGAAGGAGGCGACGCTCGAGCAGATCGTCGCGGCCGTGCAGGCCGCCGCCGCCGGCGACGCCGTCATCCCGCCGCGCGTCGCGCCAGAGCTGCTGCGCCGCCTGCGCGCCGTGGAAGAGACGAGGCCCTCGAACGGCGACGGCGCCGTCGAGCTGTCCGCGCGCGAGCACGAGGTGCTGCGGCTGATCGTCGAGGGACGCGACAACGCGGCGATCGCGGCCGAGCTGTTCATCAGCCCGAACACCGTCAAGAGCCACGTCGCGAGCATCTTCTCCAAGCTCGGCGTCGAGAGCCGGCTGCAGGCGTCAGTGCAGGCGCTGCGGCGCGGGCTCGTCGTCTGAGGCCTTCGCCGGCTCGCGCATACGCCCCTGCAGCGTCCGCAGCAGCGTGCGCAGCTCGCGCTCCCGCGCGGCGAGGCTCAGCTCTTGCTCGGACAGCTCAAGCGCTCGCGCGCGCAGCCGCCGGCGCGCGCCCTCCAGCGCGAGCGCCGACGCGTAGCCGCCGATCAGCAGCTCCTCCGCCCCGCTGCCGACGTCGGCCGCCGCGCAGCGCTCGCGCAGCTCCTCCAGCAAGCGGGCGGCGGTCTCGAGCAGTGGATCCGGCGGCGGGAACACGGGTGCGAGCATGCTCGCGCGCCATCGCGCCGGGCGCCATCGCCCGCGCGGGCGCTTCGCCGTTCAGGCGCGTGAACGACTACGGGAGCTAGCTTTGCCGCGCAGCGAGTCGAGCAGCGCGAACGCCCCACGCCGATCCTCGACGCGCAGCTTGCGCAGCACGGTCGAGACGTGGCGGCGCACCGTCACCTGGCTGACGCCGAGCCGCTCGGCAACGTCGGCGGTGCTGGCGCCGCCGTGCAGCAGCTCGAGGATCTCCCACTCGCGCGGCGTCAGCTCCGCGCCGCCGCGCGCGAGCGGCACGCGCCGCCGGCGGCGACCGCCGAGCTCGGCGACGATCCGCCCGACGAGCGGGCGCGGGATCGCCGCCTCGCCCGCC
>JBJMLB010000083.1:0-6711 GCA_045805465.1 Conexibacter sp.
CGCGCTTCGACCTCGCGCAGGCGGCACGCCGGGGCGTGATCGCACCGCTGCGCTGCGTGCGCATCCCACCGGGCGTCGGGGTCAGGACGATCGCGAAGGTGCCGCTCCGGAAGGGAGAGGTCGACCAGGACTTCGACCAGGAAGAGCTGGCGGCGCTGCTCGACCAGGGGCCGTTCAACGCGGCGATCGCCGACCTGTATCGCGTGCGCTTCAAGGACCTGCCGGGCGTCGTGTACGCGGCCGGGGTGCAGCACGCCTACAACGTCGCGAAGGCGTTCCAGGACGCGGGCATGAAGGCCAAGGGCGTGTCGGGCGAGACGCCGAAGCGCGAGCTCACGCGGATCCTGGCCGCCTATGAGCGTGGCGAGGTCGACGTGCTGGTCAACGCCCAGCTGTTGGCCGAGGGCTGGAACTCGCCGCGCGCGACGGTGTGCATGCACCTGGCGCCCACGGCGTCGAAGCGCATCTACCAGCAGCGCGTCGGGCGCGTGACGCGTCGCCATCCGGGCAAGGAGGCGGGCATCGTCATCGACTTCGTCCACCCCGCGACGAAGCACGACGACCCCGTCGTGACGCTGCACTCGCTGCTCGACCGCGACGTCTACCGCGGCGGCGCGATCGTCGTCGGCCCGGTCCGGCGCGGCCGCGGGCGGCGCGTGCGCGTCGAGCGCCGCGTGCTGCCGGTGACGCCGGATCCGGAGCGGCGCGCGGAGGTCTTCGAGCGCGAGCTGTGGCGGATCGCCGTCGAGCATCTCGACTACGCCGAGCAGCACGTGTGGGCGGCCCTGGCCGGTGCGCGCGTGGCGCCGAACGGCTGGCGGCGCGCGAAGGCGATGCTGCACTTCGACCGCCAGGGCGACCTCAAGCGCCGCTTCCTGATCACCGCCGTCGAGCGCAACCGCAACGCGCAGCTGCGCCTGCGCGCGCTGCAGGAGATCGCCGCCGCGCGCGACGCCGAGGCGTTCGACGAGGCGATCGAGCTGATGGCCACGTGGCCGCGCGACGAGCGCCGCGAGGGCGTGAAGATCATGCTGCAGGCGCTCGCCGAAAAGCGGATAGGCCGTAGGGATCAGGCGAACGCCTGGATATGGCGGATGGCGGAGTACACGCGCGAGGTGCACGAGGAGTACGCCGTGCAGCGCTGGCCGGAGACGAAGCGGCTGCTCGGCCTGTTGGTGAACTCGTCGGGCGGGGCGCACGCGCGCAACGCCCGCAGGCTGGTCCATGCGGCGCGCAGACAGGACAGGCGGCTGTCCGCCGCGTTGCTCGCGGCCGCCTTGGCGCACACGCCGGAGGCCGAGGAGGCGCTGCGCGGCGCACGCACGCGGATGGCGCGCAAGCCGAGCGCGCTGGCCCGCGAGCTGCTGCGCAACTTCCCGAGAGGCCGGCGCGGGCGCGGCTCACGCCGCCGCCGCAAGGGCGCGAAGGACGGCGCCGGCGCCCAGGGCGTGAAGGCGGCCGTCGGAGCCGAGGCGCTCGATGTCGACCTGGAGCTCGACGACGGGCTCGGCGACGGCCCCTCGCCGGAGGTCGCCGAGGAGGCGTACGACGAGGCGCTCGACGGCGACGACGGCGTCGGGGACGCTCCGCCGTTGCCGCGGGAAGAACGAGAGGACGTCGAAGAGGTCGTCGCCGAGGCGCTGGCGCATGACGCCGAGGCGGCGGGTGCGCGGACGCCTTCTGCGCGGCGCAGACGCGGCGCCGGGCGCAGACGCATGTCGTCGCCGGCCGCGGCGAACGGTGTCGCCGCTGCGAACGGCAACGCCGACAGCGGTGATGTGGAGGCTGCACTCGAACTCGTGCCGGCCCGCGGCGACGACGCCGCCCCGCCGCCTGCCAGAGCAAGAAGAAGACGCGCCCCGCGCAGACGCAGAGCGGCTGCGAGAGTCGCCGCCGCCGAGCCCGGCGACGCCGACGCCTGACGATCAGCTCCGCGGGCCGGTCCCGAGGTGCACTTCGCCGGCGTCGAGCAGCAGCTCGTCGCCCCGAGCGTCGCCGCTCGGCCGCACGCGCAGGCGGCCATCGTCGGCGACGCCGAGCGCGGTGCCGCGTCCGCCGTTCCACGAGACCTCCCGACCGGCGAGCGCGTCGCGCGCGCGGTAGGCGTCCATCGCCGCCGCAGGCGTCGCGGCGTGCCAGTGCGCGAGGCGGGTCAGCAGCAGCGCGAGCACCGGCTCGACGTCGGACGGCGCACGGCCGAGCGAGGTCGCCAGCTCGCGCAGCTCGGGCGGGAAGGCGTCCTCCTCGACGGCGACGTTGAGGCCGATCCCGAGCACGACCCAGCCCTCCTGCGGCCTGCCCTCGGCGAGAATCCCCGCGACCTTGCGGCCGTCGAGCAGCACGTCGTTCGGCCACTTGATCGCGGTGGCCCGACCGCCGGTGTCGAAGCGGTCCGCGACGTCGGCGACCGCGAGCGCCGCGAGCATCGGCAGCAGCCGCGGCGGCTCGCGCAGCACGAGCGAGCACGCGAGCGCCCGTCCCGCCGGAGTGATCCACGCGCGCCCCTGCCGGCCATGGCCGGCCGTCTGCCCCGCGGCCGTCACGAGCGTGCCATGGGGCGCCCCGCTCATCGCGAGCCGCTGCGCGCGCACGTTCGTCGAGTCGACCTCGCGGAGGTGGAGGCGGGGGGTGCCGATCACCGTCATGTCGCGGCGGCGTTGGCGACCAGCGCCGCGACCAGACCGTCGATGTCGTGCCGCTCGGCTTCCGCATGCGGCTCGATGTCGTGAGCGCGCAGTGCGTCACTGGTGACGGGGCCGATTGAGACGAGGCGGGCGCTCGTGTCGAGCGCTCCGCCGGCGGCGGTCAGCAGGTTCGTGACCGTGGAAGCCGAGGTGAAGGTGACGTAGTCGGCTGCGCGCACCGCTGCGAGCTGCGCGGGCGTGAGCGGCTCGGGGACGGTCTCGTACAGCTCCAGCACATCGACCTCGGCGCCGCGCTCGCGCAGCGCGTCGGGCAGCACGTCGCGGGCGACGCGGGCGCGGGCGACCAGGGCGCGCTGCACGGGCGCGTCTCCCAGCGCCTCGACGAGCGACTCCGCGACCGCTCTGTCGGGCAGCACGTCGGCGAGTACGCCATGGGTGCGCAGCGCACGGGCGGTGGCGGGGCCGATCGCGGCGATCCGCGCGCCGTGCAGCGCCCGCGCATCGAGTCCGGCCTCGGCGAGGCGGTCGAAGAAGAGGCGCACGCCGTTGGGGCTGGTGAGGCAGATCAGGTCGTAGCGGCTCGGATCGGGTGCGGGCGGGTCGAGCGGAACGATCTTGATGACGGGCGTCTCGAGGACCTCTGCGCCGAGGTCGCGGAGTCGCGCCGCGAGTCCGCTCGCCTGCTCGCGGGCCCGCGTCACCGCGACCGTGCGCCCGTAGAGCGGCCGCTGCTCGAGCCAGCCGATCCCCTCCTCGCGCAGCGCGGCGACGTCGCCGACGAGCGTGATCGACGGCGGGCGGATCTCCTCTGCGGCTGCGCGCTCGGCGATCGTCTCCAGGGTCGCGACGACCGTCCGCTGGCCGGGCAGCGTGCCGCGCTCGATCACCGCGGCCGGCTGGTCCGCCGGGCGCCCGCCGGCGATCAACTGCGCCGCGATCCGCGGCAGCTGCTTGACGCCCATATAGAAGACGAGCGTGCCGGGGAAGCCGGCGAGCGCCGGCCAGTCGATCGCCGACTCGGGCTTGTCCGGGTTCTCGTGGCCGGTGATCAGCGCGACTGCGCTGGAGCGATCGCGGTGCGTCACCGGGATCCCCCCGTACGCCGGCGCGGCGACGCCCGACGTCACGCCCGGGACGACCTCGAACGGGATCCCCGCCGCGCGCAGCACGAGTGCCTCCTCACCGCCGCGGCCGAACACGAACGGGTCGCCGCCCTTCAGCCGCACGACGCGCTTGCCGGCGCGCCCCTGCTCGACCAGCAGCCGGTCGATCTCCTGCTGCGGCATCTGCGGCCCGCGGCCCTCCTTGCCGACGTAGATCAGCTCGGCGTCCGCGCGTGCGCCGTCGAGCGCGGTCACGGGGATCAGCCGGTCGTAGAGGATAGTGTCCGCCGTCGCGATCAGCTCCAGCGCGCGCGCGGTCAGCAAACCGGGATCGCCGGGGCCCGCGCCGACGAGGTGGACGATGCCGCTCACAGGTGCGTCCCGTCGGGTGTGCTCGCCGGGGGCGCCGCACCGTCCCCGAACGCCTCGCACGCGGCCAGCAGCTCGTCCGCGCCGGCGGCGCGCATCCGCTCCGCCACCGCTTCGCCCAGCCGTTCCGGCGAGGCGCCGAGCGGATCGGTCAGCTCGTCGCGCAACCATGCAGACCCGTCCGGCAGCCCGAGGAACGTGCGCAGCGTCATGCCGCCGTCTTCGCCGAGCACCGCATGCGCGCCGAGCGGCGTGTTGCAGCTTGCGCCGAGCGCCCGCGCGAGCGCTCGCTCGGCGGCGAGACCGGCGGCCACGTGCGGGTCGTCGATCGCATTCAGCGCTGCGCGCGTCTCGGTGTCGCCGGCGCGCGTCTCGACGACCAGCGTGCCCTGGCCGGGCGCCGGCACCAGCTCATCGAGCGTGCAACCGACCTCGCGCATGTAGCCGAGTCGTTCAAGACCGGCCGCCGCGAGCACGATCGCGGCGAGGCCCAGTTCGACGCGTCCCTTCGCGAGCTTCGTCAAGCGCGTGTCGACGTTGCCCCGCAGCGCGACCACGTCGAGGTCCGGTCGCAGCGCGCGCAGCCCCGCGGCGCGGCGCAAACTGCTCGTGCCGATGCGCGCACCGAGAGGCAGCTCCTCCAGCGACGTCGCTCCGCACAGTGCGTCGCGCGCGTCCACGCGCTCGGGGACGGCCGCCAGCGCAAGCCCGTCGGGCAGCTCCATCGGCACGTCTTTCGCCGAGTGCACGGCGGCGTCGACCTCGCCCGCCAGCAGCGCAGCCTCCAGCTCCTTGACCCAACGCGACTTGTCGCCCAACAGGATCCCGCGGTCGCCGCTGGTCGTAATCGCGACGACCTCGATCCCCGCCTGCGCGCCGCCCAGCAGCTCGGCGACGAGGTTGGCCTGCGCGAGCGCGAGCGCGCTGCCGCGCGAGCCGATCCGCATCAGGAGGGGGACGGACCCCGTCCGCCTCGTCGCAGCGGCCTCACGTCCGCCAGCGGCTGCTCGTCGGTGGCGTCGACGCCATCCACCTTCTCCTCCAGGTCGAACAGCTCCCGCACGACCTGCATCCGCAGGTGCACGCGCTCGTCGTCCATCTGCTTCATGCGCAGCGTCGGCTCGTGCAGCAGGCGGTTGACGATCGCCTGTGCGATTGCGACGACCCGCTCTCGGTCGCGCTCGGAGGCGGACTCCCAGCGGCCGGCGTTCTCCCTCACGACCTGCCGCGCGATCGCCGTGCCGCGCTCGCGCAGCGCGCTCAACGTCGGCAGCACCTCCAGCGAGCCGAGCCACTCGGCGAAGCGCTGGATCTCCTCCTCGACGATCCCCTCGGCGTGCGACGCCTCACCCTGGCGGACCGCTCTGTTGCGCCGCACGACCGCCTGCAGGTCGTCGACGTCGTAGAGCGCGACGCCCGCGACCTCGCGCACGTCGGAGGCGACGTCGCGCGGGACGGCGAGGTCGAGGATCAGCAGCGGCCTGCCTTTGCGCGCGTCCATCACGGCGGCGATCTCCTCGGCGCCGAGCAGCGCGTGCGGCGACGAGGTCGCGCACACGAGCGCGTCGGCGCGCTCGAGCTCCTGGGGCAGCTCGTCGAACGACATCGCCTGGCCGCCGTAGCGCTGCGCGAGCGATACCGCGCGCTCGTGGCGGCGGTTTGCGACAAAGATCGCCTCGACGCCATGGCCGGCGAGCGCTCTGGCCGCCAGCTCGCTCGTCTCGCCGGCGCCAAGGATCAGCACCTCGCGGCGCTCGAGTCCGTGCAGCTGCTCGGCGGCCAACGCGGCCGCGACCGACGACACGCTCAGGCGCCGCTCCCCGATGCGCGTCTCGCTGCGCACGCGCTTGCCGGTCGCGAGCGCCGCGCGGAACAGGTGGTTCGTGAGCGGGCCGGTTGTCTGGGCCGCCAGAGCGTCCTCGTAGGCGCGCTTGACCTGGCCCTGCACCTCAGCCTCGCCGACGATCATCGACTCCAAGCCTGAGGTCACCCGATACAGGTGGCGCGCCGCGTCGCAGTTGCGCAGCGCGTAGATCGAAGTGGCAAGCTCGGTCGGGCGGATCCCCGCCTTGCGTGCGAGCATCCCGAGCACGGCCGTCTCTGCCTCGACCGGGTCGCCGGCGACGAGGTAGGTCTCGGTGCGGTTGCAGGTGGAGATCGCGACGGCCTCCTGCACACCGGCGACGCCTTGGACCTCGTGGAGGAATGTCGAGACCTTGCCGGGCGTGAGCGCGAGCCGCTCGCGCACCTCCAGCGGCGCGGTCTTGTGCGAGACGCCGAGGGCGAGGACCTCGCTCATCGCGACGACGTGCCCTCGGCGGCGGCGCGGTCGCGCGCCTCTTCGGCGTTCGCGCGCGCGTCGAGCGCGGCATTCAGCTCGTGCAGCTCTCTGCTCATGCGCTGCAGCTTGACGGACATGATCGCGACGTAGATCACGATCACGCCAACGAACACCACGAATGCGGCGGCGACGTACTTGCCGGCCTTGTCGAGCGGCAGCGCGGGCGCGACCGCGAGCAGCGCGGCGAGCGGGCTCACGACGCGGCCTCCGCGGGGTTGCGCGCCGAGCGCGGCTGCCCCTCGCGGCGCGGGCC